>NZ_JBSGUS010000088.1:0-1000 GCF_053608045.1 Kribbella sp. NPDC055071 | reverse complement strand
CGATAAACCCCTTTTTTTCTTTAGTGTGAAGAGAAGGAGTACGATTCATGTGTAGTAACTTATGGGTGAAAAAAAGCCGGCGCTGTTATTGCGACGGCTGTTCAATAATGAATTGTTCGAATTGTTCCGGAGGTATTGGCCTGCTGAAAAAGAAGCCCTGCAAATGGTCGCAGCCTTTTTCAAAAAGAAGCTGCTTTTGAGCTGCATTTTCCACACCTTCGGCAATCACCTGCAAAGACAGCTGATGCCCCATGGCAATAATAGCTCCGGTAATTTGCTCTGATTTAGGATGGGTCTGAATATCGTCAATAAATGATTTGTCAATCTTCAGCCTGTGAATCGGGAAGTCCTTCAAATAGCTAAGGGAGCTGTGACCAGTACCGAAATCGTCAATACTGATTCTGATTCCTAATTCTGTAAGGGATGACAAAACCTTTTTCGAGATTGTCCATTGTCATGCTTTCCGTCACCTCCACTTCAAGAAGCTGCGGAGGAAGCTGGTATTTATTAAGCGTATCCTTGATGAGGGGAATCAGATCTTCGGATTGGAACTGTCATAGCCTTTGTTGTGCCAAATCCTTGCCTGCTTGCATGCTTCATCTATAATCCACTTTCCGATATCAATAATAAGTGCCGTTTCTTCTGCGACACCGATGAATTCTCCGGGCGGACGCAGTTGCCCGTCTGGTGTCACAAGGCGTATCAGTGCTTCTGCTCCTGTCATTTTTGTTTTTTTACACTGAATTGCGGCTGATAATGCAAGACAAATCTATCGTTTTCGATTGCTTATCTGAGTACCATCTCTATCTCTTGTTTAAGCTTGACGGATTCTTTGTTGCCAATTGAAAAAGAATAGTATCTGTATTTGCTTTTGTTTCGTTCTTTAGCCGCATACATCGCCATATCAGCCTTTTTCATCAATTCAAGGCCATCCGTCCCGTCTTTTGGAGATATCGCAATCCCGATACTGACAGTTGTGAAAAGGGTGTGATCTTGAATC
>NZ_JBSGUS010000087.1:0-1025 GCF_053608045.1 Kribbella sp. NPDC055071 | reverse complement strand
GAATCAAGAGAATATGGAGATCCGCCTAGATGAACCAGTTCACTGCCGGAAAGATACGGAGGAGCTGGGCATTGGTGTCGGAGATTTTGTGTCGTTTGATCCCCGTGTCGAGATCACATCAAGCGGATTTATTAAATCGCGCCATTTGGATGACAAAGCAAGCGTCGCCTTATTGCTCCGCTTAATTCATGAAATTCAAACAGAAGACATTGAGCTGCCGTATACAACCCATTTTCTTATTTCCAATAATGAAGAAATCGGTTACGGCGGGAATTCGAATATTCCTCCTGAAACAGTTGAATATTTGGCGGTTGATATGGGGGCTATCGGTGACGGGCAGGCGACTGATGAATATTCAGTATCAATCTGTGTGAAGGATGCGAGCGGGCCGTATCATTATCAGCTCAGGAAGCATTTAGTTCAATTAGCCGAGAAGCATCATATCGACTATAAGCTTGATATATATCCGTACTACGGGTCTGATGCGTCAGCAGCGATCAAATCCGGGCATGATATTGTGCATGGCCTCATAGGGCCGGGAATTGACGCTTCCCATGCATTTGAACGCACCCATAAATCATCTCTTCGCCATACCGCTAAGCTTCTGTATTACTATGTACAGTCACCAATGGTATAAGGGGGAGGACCAATGAAGATTTATAAGCTGAAAAGCACATTCGGCTGGGAAGGTGATGACGGGTTGGGAGAACAGCTGATTCAGCAGATCCTTGCCGGAGAAAAAACCGCCACGTGCGCGCCGAAATCATTGTATTCAAAAGATGAATTGAGGGACGTTTATCAAACAGCGGGTCAGCTTGTTACCGTTTATGATAAACATGACAATCCAAGATGCAATATAAAAGTAACAGATGTCTTTGAAACCACCTTTGGTGCGCCTGATATGAGGTTAGTCAAAGGAGAGGGTAATGGAGACCGAATTGAGGAGTTTCAAGAGGATCATCGGATGGCATGGGCGGAACTGATCAAAAGCGGTGAACTGGAGCTGAATGAGGATACTGTTTTGA
>NZ_JBSGUS010000086.1:0-1026 GCF_053608045.1 Kribbella sp. NPDC055071 | reverse complement strand
GAACTTCACGAACAAGCACCACTGGAACCAATCGGTGATGCTTCACGCCAAAAAGGGCTTTGATCCTGAACGGGTGGAGAAAACATTGCAGGCGCTGATCGAGCATCATGACGCGCTCCGCATGGTCTACCGTGAGGGACAGGAAGACGTCATTCAATACAACAGAGGTCTTGAAGCTGCTTCCGCTCAATTGGAGGTCATCCAGATTGAGGGCCAAGCTGCAGATTACGAAGACCGTATAGAGAGAGAAGCGGAGCGTTTGCAAAGCAGCATCGACTTGCAGGAAGGCGGCTTGTTAAAAGCAGGCTTGTTCCAAGCGGAAGCCGGAGACCACTTGCTTCTTGCCATTCACCACTTAGTGGTTGACGGCGTGTCGTGGCGGATTTTACTGGAGGATTTCGCCGCAGTATATACACAGCTTGAGCAAGGCAATGAACCGGTTCTCCCGCAGAAAACACATTCATTTGCAGAGTATGCAGAGAGATTGCAAGACTTCGCGAACTCCAAAGCCTTTTTGAAAGAAAAAGAGTATTGGAGACAGCTTGAAGAACAAGCTGTCGCGGCAAAGCTTCCGAAAGACCGCGAATCTGGTGATCAGCGAATGAAACATACAAAGACAATTGAATTCTCGCTGACTGCTGAAGAGACAGAACAGCTCACCACAAAGGTGCATGAGGCATATCACACAGAAATGAATGATATTTTGCTGACGGCATTCGGATTGGCAATGAAGGAGTGGACGGGTCAGGATCGAGTAAATGTTCATTTAGAGGGGCACGGACGTGAAGAAATCATAGAAGACCTGACCATTTCCCGCACAGTCGGCTGGTTTACAAGTATGTACCCAATGGTGCTCGATATGAAGCATGCGGATGATCTGGGCTACCAGCTGA
The DNA here is from genome assembly GCF_053608045.1 of Kribbella sp. NPDC055071. Lineage (NCBI taxonomy): Bacteria > Bacillati > Actinomycetota > Actinomycetes > Propionibacteriales > Kribbellaceae > Kribbella > Kribbella sp. NPDC055071. Next base: position 133 of record NZ_JBSGUS010000086.1, on the reverse strand, counting down.
AGCAAATGAAAGAAGATATCAGACATGTGCCGAATAAGGGAGTCGGATACGGCATTCTGCGCTATCTGACGGCACCGGAACATAAAGAAGATGTGGCGTTCTCGATTCAGCCGGATGTCAGCTTCAACTATTT
>NZ_JBSGUS010000085.1:0-1062 GCF_053608045.1 Kribbella sp. NPDC055071 | reverse complement strand
TGCAACTTCAGGATGCATATCGAGCGTAACAGATTCAAGCACATTGCCTAAACGGCTGCACATCTTCTGAAAACTCTTTTCTTCTATCGCCTCGATCATTCCTTGTACATCGGGATGCTTTATACCATCCAGTTTCAGCGCTCTGTACACTTCAGCAGTTGAAACACCGATAGTCGGCTTCGCTAAAATGACCCAGCAGTGCGGAGGCGTGCTGATATGTTTAATTTTCTCGCCGCGCCCTGTTGCTAATGCAGTTCCGCCATAGACACAAAATGAAACGTCAGAGCCAATTTCCGCTCCAAGCTCAGCAAGCGTTTCCGCAGACAGATTTAAATTCCACAGTCTGTTCAGCCCTCTGAGCGTCGCCGCCGCATCACTGCTCCCGCCGGCAAGACCGGCAGCCACCGGAATTACCTTCGTAATCATGATGGAAACTCCCTTTTTCACGTTGTATCTGTCCTTGATCAGCTTGGCAGCCTGATAAGCTAAGTTTCTTTGGTCATCAGGCACAAATCGGTTGTGGGAGGAAACCCTCACTTCATCCTCTGCAAGCTCCGTCAATTCAATTCGATCAGCTAAATCAATTGTCGTCATGATCATTTCGACTTCATGATAGCCATCCGGGCGTTTTCGGGTGACGTCAAGTGACAGATTGATCTTAGCTGGCGCTTTTTCTAAAATACGCATAGCTTTCACCTACTTCTCCATCTAAACATAAGTATGAACATTGTATCACATTTGAAGTACAGGATGAACATATCCATATTCAGCCCATTATGTATTTATATCCAAAATAAAAAAACCAGGGAACAGCACGTCCCCCGGGTCACATCCTTATCGGTTATTCTGATTCTGAGCCATTTGCTGTTCGGCGATTTCTATAGCGCGCTTTACCATGTTACCGGCATCGCGAGCCCGAATTTCGCCCCAGCCGCCATTTTTTACTGTGTCATAAAAACCAAGGTCTTTAGCAAGCTCATATTTAAACTCATCTGACATAACTCCACGACGTCTGCCCAAACGAAACAACCCCTTTTTTAGAAGTGATAGCCATTCGTGCAC
>NZ_JBSGUS010000084.1:739-1084 GCF_053608045.1 Kribbella sp. NPDC055071 | reverse complement strand
TCTTCGCAAGGTTACGAGGTTTATCCACATCACAGCCGCGATGCAGTGCAGCATAGTAAGCGATCAGCTGCAATGGAACAACAGATACCAACGGAGCAAGCGCTGGGTTTACTTCAGGCAGTACGAATCTGTCATCCGCATCGTCTAGGCCTTTCAGTGAGATGATGCATGTGTTGGCTCCGCGAGCGGCAACTTCTTTGACGTTTCCGCGGATGCTTAGGTTTACGTGCTCTTGAGTTGCCAGTGCGAATACTGGTGTTCCTTGTTCGATCAAGGCAATCGTTCCGTGCTTCAGCTCTCCGCCGGCAAAGCCTTCTGCCTGGATGTAAGAAATCTCTTTTAGCT
>NZ_JBSGUS010000084.1:0-729 GCF_053608045.1 Kribbella sp. NPDC055071 | reverse complement strand
CATACGAAGTAGTCAAGGCCGCGTCCGATGAAGAAAGCGTTTCTGGATACAGTCAGGTATTCACGAGCGATCATTTCCATTTCGTCTTTCTGGTCGCATAGAGCTTCCATTGCGTTTGCAGCGATACCGAGTTCTTTGACGAGGTCAAATCCGATATCAATTCCGTTTTTGTCAGCGGCCACAGAAGCAAGAACCGCAAGAACTGCAATTTGTGCAGTGTATGCTTTCGTTGACGCAACAGCGATCTCAGGGCCTGCATGAAGCAGCAATGTATAGTCAGCTTCACGAGAAAGCGTTGATCCAGGTACGTTTGTGATTGTCAGGGCTTTGTGTCCGAGCGCTTTGACTTGAACGAGAACCGCGCGGCTGTCTGCTGTTTCTCCGCTTTGAGAAAGGAAAATGAAGAGCGGTTTCTTAGACAGAAGCGGCATGTTGTAGGAGAATTCACTCGCTACATGCACTTCAACCGGCACGTTTGCCCACATTTCAATATATTGTTTACCGACAAGTCCTGCATGGTAGCTTGTTCCGCAGCCAATGATATAGATGCGGTCCGCTTCCGCTACAGCGGCAGCGATATCACCAGGCACAGACAGCTTGCCGTTTTCATCTTGATACGTTTGGATGATTTTGCGCATAACAACAGGCTGCTCATCCGTTTCTTTCAACATGTAGTGAGGGTACGTGCCTTTTTCGATATCACTGGCATCAAGCTCAGCAATATAAGAC
>NZ_JBSGUS010000083.1:0-1094 GCF_053608045.1 Kribbella sp. NPDC055071 | reverse complement strand
GGTTTCGAAGTCTGTATGAAAATTCGCGAACGATTCAGCATGGTTGATCTTCCGGTTCTGATCATTACAGCTGCCATTATCGGCCATGACAAATACAAGGCTTTTCATGCCGGAGCGAATGACATTTTGCAAAAACCCTATCATTACTCTGAATTTATGGCGCGTATTCAAAACCTGATAATGATGAAACATACAGCAAATCAAGCCACAAGAATGGAAATGGCGTTTCTCCAGTCGCAAATCAAGCCTCATTTTCTTTATAATGTATTAAACACGATTATTTCTCTCACTCATTTGGATATTGAAAAGGCCCGGGAGGTAACAGAGGAATTTACCAACTATTTAAGAATGAGTTTTGACTTTCAAAATACATCAGCCATCAGTTCCTTCAGACATGAGCTTTCGATTATCAATTCCTATCTTTCTATAGAAAAGACGCGATTCAGTAATCGGCTTGAGGTTCTTTTCGATATAGATGAAGACATTGACTTTATCCTTCCGCCTTTAATGATTCAGCCCTTGGTGGAAAATGCCGTTCTTCACGGTGTCAGCAAGAAAAGAGGCGGAGGATGGATCAAACTGACAGCTAAAAAACAAAGCAAAAATGAGTATCACATCAAAGTAGAGGATAACGGTCCCGGGATAACTCCGGAAAAACAAATAGATCTCTTATCAACGGATTTTGATCGCAGCGTCGGATTGAAAAATATCAATCAGCGGCTGAAACATTTTTGCGGAAGCGAGTTGATGATCAGCAGCACTCCGGATGCAGGCACCTCTGTCTCAATGCTCATTCATCTCGCTGAAACAACAGAAAGCCCCGCGGGACTGAAGGACACAGAACGAACCTAAACGAAAATTGAGATAAAAAAAAAGACGCCGTTTCTAACGGCATCTTTTTTATTCCGGCGACTTTGCTTGCTGCTTCAGCAGGTCTCTGATTTCTTTCAGCAGCTCCTCCTGCGCATCCACCGCTTCCTCCGCAGCCTCTTCTTCTGCTGCTTCTTTTTTGCGCCTTAACCCATTCAAAGTCCGAATGACGATAAAAATGGAGAACGATATAATTAAGAAGTTCACAATCGTCTGTTTTAAGT
>NZ_JBSGUS010000082.1:0-1110 GCF_053608045.1 Kribbella sp. NPDC055071 | reverse complement strand
TCTCTGACCAAATCACCGTCCCACCAGATGGCGAAATTGGCTGAAGCGGGCGCTTTGTCGCTGATTTTTTCGCCTTTGCTCGTGAAAAGCCCATACGACATGCCATCATTGCCCGGCGGATCAATTCCCCAGACGAGCGATCCTTTGTAGCTTGGATCAATATGAGCCGCCATGCCCCGGCCAACGTCAGTTCCAGCATGGACGCCCCATAATATCTCACCGGTTCCGGCATCTCGCAGCGACAGTCCGTACGGCTTCGTGGCGTCCTCATACACCTGGAACACTTCAAGCCCTTTTCGTGACGGGTCCAGATCCCCTACATGCATCGCGTCTCCGTGCCCGAGCCCCGTTGAGTACAGGCCGGTTCCGTCATGATCGACAGCCATTGCGCCGTATATGATTTCATCTTTTCCGTCTCCGTCGACGTCCGCCACGCTTAAACTGTGGTTCCCCTGTCCTGCGTACGCTTCATGTCCCGGATGGTTGGAGTCAAATACCCAGCGTTTTTTGAGCCTTCCGTTTCTGAAATCGTATGCCACGAGCACGGCTCTCGTATAGTAGCCGCGCGCCATAACAAGGCTCGGCCGCTCCCCATCCAAATAAGCGATCCCGGCGAGAAAACGGTCCATCCTGTTTCCATAGCCGTCTCCCCAATCCTCCAGCTTGCCGCGGGGTGGTTCATATTCCACGGTCGTGAGTTCCTCACCGGTTTCTCCTTTAAACACGGTCAAATATTCCGGACCGGACAAAATTCTGCCCTGTTCGTTTCTAAAATCGGCATGCTCATCACCGATGATATGTCCTTTCCCGTCTGTTGTGCCGTCAGCTGTTTTCATGGCTATTTCTGCTTTTCCGTCACCATCCAGGTCATACACCATAAATTGCGTGTAATGAGCGCCTGCCCTGATGTTTCTGCCAAGGTTGATGCGCCACAAAAAGGTGCCGTCCAGTTTATAGGCATCTATGAGCACCTCCCCTGTATACCCGTCATGAGCGTTGTCTTTTGAATTGGACGGGTCCCACTTCAGGATGATTTCATATTCTCCATCCCCGTCCACATCCCCGACGCTGGCATCATTGGCGCTGTAGGTGTACGGCTTTCCATCCGGC
>NZ_JBSGUS010000081.1:0-1129 GCF_053608045.1 Kribbella sp. NPDC055071 | reverse complement strand
GCTAGTGGACCGTTTCTGAAGTTTGGTGACGGTTGGCTTTCTTGAGGATCTGGTCGGGTGTTTGGGTCCAGACGAAGGGATGGCAGCGGTCGTTCCAGCCGTTGATGAAGGCGCGGATCTTGGCGTTGAGGTCGCGTACGGATCGGAAGGTGCCGCGGCGGATGGCTTGTCGTTCGATGATGCCGAACCAGACCTCGACCAGGTTGAGCCACGATCCAGACGTTGGTGTGAAGTGGGTGTGGATCCGTGGGTTGGCCGCCAGCCAGGCCTTGATCTCGGGGCGCTTGTGGGTGGCGTAGTTGTCCATCACCAGGTGCAGGTCGGTGTCGGGGTAGGCGCGGGCGACCTGTTTGAGAAAGGTCAGGAACTCTTGGTGGCGGTGTCTGGGCTTGCAGGCTGCGGTGACCGTTCCGGTAGCGATTTCCAGCGCCGCGAACAGGGTGCTGGTGCCGTGCCGGACGTAGTCGTGGGTGCGGCGCTCGGGAAACCCTGGCTGCATCGGCAACATCGGCTGGGTCCGGTCCAACGCCTGAATCTGGCTTTTCTCGTCCACGCACAACACGATCGCGTTGTCCGGCGGCGCCAAATACAACCCGACCACGTCGGTGACCTTGGCAACCAGCTCGGGATCGGTGGAGAACTTGAACGTCTCCGCCCGCCACGGCTGCACCCCATAGTCACGCCAGGCCCGGGCCACTGTCGCGTTACCGATCTTGAGCCGCTCGGCCAGCAACCGAGACGACCAATGCGTCACCCCCAACTTCTTCGGCGGCGGCTTCAACGTCTCGGCCACGATCATCTTGTGATCGATCCGCCGCGGCCGGCCCGGCCGATCCGCATCATCCAGCCCCTTCATGCCGCTGCGCTCGTACCGCTGCCGCCACCCGATCACCTTCGGGCGCGACAACCCCACCTGCTCCGCGATCGCCGTGTTCGCGACCCCTTCGGCAGCCAGCAGCACCACCCTCGCCCGCAAAGCCAACCCAGCCCGCACCGTCGTACTCCGCGTCAGCGACACCAACCGCTCCAGATCACCCTCACGAAGCACCAGCGCAACAGCAGGACGGTTCGGCATACCTCATTCTCACCCAACACCAACCGTCACCTAATTAATGACACGCGCCACTAG
>NZ_JBSGUS010000080.1:374-1143 GCF_053608045.1 Kribbella sp. NPDC055071 | reverse complement strand
ATTTCAGGATGCGTGTCTGGGAATGCGTTTCCGGCGATGACTGTCATGCCGGGTTTAATATTTTCCGCGCTAAAAGGAAGAATCGTAATATTTCTTTTTTCAAGCGCTGTTTGCGTAAAAATAAATTTTTCGATATCCGATCCTTGGACAGTATATCCATTATCATGAAGTATTTGGGCAAGCGGACTCATACCGGTCCCTTTTATTCCAACAAAATGATAAACAGTCATAATTGTACCTCCAACAAACGTCTATCTGTTCCCCAGTATATGACGCTCATTTCAATTTGCGACCGCGGCGGCTGAAAAGCCTCCCTTAGCGGCGTATTTTATATGTTTTGTTATGTTTAGTATCAGGTTATTTCTTTCCGATTAAACCCAGATATCAAGATTTGTCTATGCACAGCTGCTGTAAAGCGGCATAGCTGTTAAATGCTCTAAACACTATCATACCATGTTTGGTGTGAAAATGAACCCATATTATTCGTTTATTAAATCACTTGCTGTGATCAGCACCTCTCGAGGCTTGCTTCCTTTTGCCTCAGAGATCATGCCTTCCGCTTCCATCATGTCGATCAGCCTTGCCGCACGATTGTAACCGATTCTGAATCTTCTTTGCAGGCTTGAAGTGCTCGCACTGTTTTGCTCTACAACAAACTCACACGCTTCGTAAAACAGTTCGTCCTCTTCTTTCAGGGCAGATCCTTGTCTTACGAGCTCTTCTTGTTCAAATAAATAGGTCGGCGGCATTTGGCTTCTGACGTGGGAAA
>NZ_JBSGUS010000080.1:0-364 GCF_053608045.1 Kribbella sp. NPDC055071 | reverse complement strand
CGATTTCCCGGTCTGACACAAAGTTACCTTGCAGACGGACAGGTTTTCCCGATCCGTTTTCCAAAAAGAGCATATCCCCTTTTCCGAGAAGCTTTTCTGCACCGGCTATGTCGATAATTGTTCGGGAATCAACCTGGCTTGAGACAGAAAAGGCGATTCTCGTTGGGATATTCGCCTTAATCAGACCTGTAATGACATCAACTGACGGACGCTGAGTTGCGACGAGAAGATGGATACCGCACGCTCTGGCTTTTTGGGCGATCCGCGCAATGCTTTCTTCCACATCGTTTGGAGCCACCATCATCAAATCTGCAAGCTCATCAATAATGACAACTAAATATGGCAGCTTTTCACCCATTTGGTG
>NZ_JBSGUS010000079.1:0-1175 GCF_053608045.1 Kribbella sp. NPDC055071 | reverse complement strand
ATCATACTGTCTGGTTTCCAAAGGGAACATATTTAATAGACGCAACGCTTGGCGGAGATCTTAATCAGAGGTTTCGAAACGCGGGGATCATTGTTCCCGGCAACCTTGAGATTATGATGGACCCCGAATGTATCATGAAAGTGATACCGAATAGTTCGTGGGGTTATTCCGCATTTTATGTAGGCAAGCAAGAGAATATAACCATTTCCGGGGGACAAATTATCGGCGAACGGGATGAGCATACGTATGCCTCGGCAGGGATAAGGTCAACCCATGAATGGGGCTTTGGCATATGTATTGAAGGATGCTCGAATGTTCTCATTGATGATGTGAAAATTTCCGATTTTACCGGCGATGGGATCATAGTCAGCCCAAGGGGATTAAAGACCAATCAAGATTATCGAACGTCAGAGCAAATTATCATCCGCCGCTGTGAGGTTCGGCGGTCGAGGAGAAATAACATTTCCATTACCGGATGTGACATGGTCACGGTGGAGGAGTGCTTGATTGAAGATGCCAGAACGGGGAATGGAACAGCCCCGAAATTCGGAATTGACATTGAAGGATATGGCGAAGGTGACGTTGATTATGAGGAACCGATTAATGTATCAATTCGCAATAACCACTTTGTTGGAAACGTTTCAAGTTCTGTGACCAATTTTAACGGGTATGGCATTTTAATAGAAGGAAATCACTCTGACAATACAATCAGCTACGGATATGGGACGCAAACAGTGATCAAGGGAAATATACTGAGGCGCCCTGAAGACGCGGCGGCTGCGCCAAGAGTCGGGATAACCGGACTCGGTGTATCACAAGGAAAAGAGACCAGTGATGCAGTGATCGCTGGCAACCTCATTACCGGATTTTCAACTGGAATTGATGTCAGGGGAAAGAGCGTTCTTGTGACGAACAACAAAATCAGCAACTTTGAAAACACAGGGATATTGGTTTATCAGTCTTCCGACGTAAAGGTAGACGGAAACCAAATTCAAAACGGACTGTCTGAAACAAGGCGCAGCATCGGTCTTCGCGCAGTGCTGTCAGATGACATCGCTTTTCTGAATAACTGTCTCATTCAAGTCGTTGACGGTGTGAACGTTTCCGGCGGAAATATGATCATTAAAGATAATCTCCTGAGAAAATTCAGCCGGGGCATTTGGATTGCTCAAGGG
>NZ_JBSGUS010000078.1:0-1205 GCF_053608045.1 Kribbella sp. NPDC055071 | reverse complement strand
CTCATAAGGGAAATGACCAACGATCCTACGATAATTGCCCCAATCCCATGAATCGATCTGTCCGCGTTTGCTTCAAACATCTTCTCACCTCCCTTCAAGTCTTTTATTGCCGGCCATTGGCCCGCAGGAGGTTTATTCATCTACAATAAAAAAAGAGCTGAAGTTATCAGCTCTTTTTAAGTGTGTAAAACCTACACTATTCACCTATTAAGTTTGATTCCTGCCATAAATCCGTTTTTCAATTTCCGATAAAACCGTCATTTTTACCCCTTCAAATACTGGATCTGAAATTGAGCCAAAATGCGAGTAGAAATATTGTCTTGTTTCACTGTCCTCACTTAATTCATCAAAAATAAATGGGGTCTTAACAATTAGTTTAGTGATCAAACTGTAATCAAGGTCCTCGTTAAGTAGGTAATTAATGTTTTTTTCGATACAATAACCAACAATTCCAATAACCAATTTACTGGCTGCTACATCAAAATGATCTCCTACTCTAAAATCTTTTTCTAAAGCTTTGTCTACCTCTTTCATTACAACCATATATAAAGTCCCCTTAAAATTTTTATTGTTAAGCATCAGGCCTTAACCCTCTAAAATATTCAACGATAAGATCCGGCAGTTCAGTATAGTAATAACCATAAATCGCACCAGCAACAACCGATATAATTCCGATCCAGGCAATAAAATTCAATATTCGATCCACATTCATTCCAAACATATAATCACCTCACCAAAGAAACCGCGGAACCTTTAACACCTATAGGTATTGGCGGGAGATTAAAGAAATCGAAATGAACATTGCCTTTAATCGTATAATCTACACTTTCACCAAACTTCTTTTTTTGCCCTTCAGAGTTACTGGAGACTTGATAACGGCCCTGATAATGAGCTTGATTGTATTCATCAATATTTTCTTTAGCCTCGCCAGTAAGGCCTCCATTACGCTCAATTTGAGTGTTAACATAACTTTTAAATTCAATCGCTTGCGTAAAGGGAACAATTGCCCCTGCAATTGCAATAATAGCCATTAAAAGGAGTCCAGTCAGAACCATATTTTGTAGACTGGCTACGTTTTGTTCCATTTCCTTTCCCCCTTTCTATGAAAATTTCAGGCCCTCGGTAACCAGGTTATAAATAATCGCACCCATATACCCTGCTAACAAAATGAAATTTGCTAATGTTAGTTTGGTTGGGAAGAATAC
>NZ_JBSGUS010000077.1:0-1206 GCF_053608045.1 Kribbella sp. NPDC055071 | reverse complement strand
GCACCGACCCTTGCATCGTCCAAAAATGCGGATCAGCCAGCGGTATATCGACCGCATGGAGCTGAATCGCGTGATCCATTTCCCGCCAGTCAGTCGCAATCATATTTGTCGCAGTCGGAAGCCCTGTCGCGCGGCGGAATTCAGCCATTACTTCACGAGCGGAGTAGCCATTCTCATCCCCGCACGGATCTTCCGCATACGCGAGCACATCTTGCTTTCCTTTGCATAATGCAATAGCTTCCTCTAATGACCATGCTCCGTTCGGATCAAGAGTGATCCTTGCCTCTGGAAAACGTTTCGATAATGCGGTAACAGCTTCGATTTCCTCTTCTCCCCGCAGCACCCCGCCTTTCAACTTGAAATCCTGAAAGCCATAGCGCTCCTGTGCGGATTCGGCAAGACGCACAATGGCCTCCGGCGTCAGCGCTTCCTCATGGCGCAGACGGAACCACGCGCAATCTGACTGCTCATCGCTTTGATACGGCAAGGTCGTCCGCTTTCGGTCGCCGATGTAAAAGAGGTAACCGAGCATTTTTACTTCATCACGCTGCTTCCCTTCGCCCAGCAAAGCCGCGACCGGTTCCTGAAGAAACTTTCCAAGCAAATCTAACAAAGCCGCTTCCAGTGCGGTGACGGCGTGCACAGTGGTGCGTAAATCAAACGTCTGGTTTCCTCGCCCTCCCCTGTCCTGATCGCCAAACTGCTTTCTGACCGTTTGCAATATCGCCTGGTACGCACCGATAGATTTTCCGACAACAAGCGGCTCTGACAGCTCCAGCGTGCGGCGAATATGCTCTCCGCCAGGCACCTCGCCGACTCCCTGATTTCCGCTGCTGTCTGTTAAGATTACGATATTCCGGGTAAAAAACGGGCTGTGTGCTCCGCTTAGATTCAGCAGCATGCTGTCATGTCCCGCAACAGGAATCACCTTCATTTCAGAAATTGAGGGAATATTCGATCTTTTTTCTTTTTGAACCTGCTCTTGTATCGGTGAACTCATGCATTTTCCTCCCTTTATAAAGCGCTTTCATAAATATTAGACAGGCAACGATTGATCGGGGTCTTGTTCTTGTTTCTTTAACACGACCCGTTTGATCGGCCCGACCAGCAGCAAATAGCTGAGGATCGCCGCAATCGCGTTAGCGCCGACAAACACAAGCGCGCCATTGAAAGATCCAGTGGCATTGACAATGTATCCGATAATAA
>NZ_JBSGUS010000076.1:842-1270 GCF_053608045.1 Kribbella sp. NPDC055071 | reverse complement strand
GCTTGGCTCCGTTTAACAAAGAGCCGAACATATCGAACATAAACGCGTCAAACACGTAATTGGAAAGACCGAGAATCGTATCCTGTTCTGTAATGCTGAGATAATTCGTTTCCTTCACCGTGCGGAGAATATTGGCATGTGTCACGATATTCCCCTTAGGTGTTCCAGTCGTTCCGGAAGTATACGTCAGGTTGGCCATTGCTTCAGAATCAAGAGGCAGTGCGAGATTGCGCGCATCGGCATGATAGCTTTCTTCCTCATCGGCTAGCACGATAACGCCCTTAAATTCCGCTTCTTCCGCCAAAGCCTTTAATTTTCTCTGAGTGAGAAGCACCTTTGCTCCGCTGTCACGGAAGAAATGCTGCATCCGCTGAATCGGATGTTCCGGATCAATCGGAACATAAGCCGAACCTGATTTTAATACTGCC
>NZ_JBSGUS010000076.1:0-832 GCF_053608045.1 Kribbella sp. NPDC055071 | reverse complement strand
CATATCCATTGACCGCTCGCATAAGACAGCCGCAGTTCTTCCTTCGCCAGCTCCAAGAGAAAGAATGCCGCGGGCTAAACGATTGGCCCGTTCATTCAGTTCACGATAAGTAAGTGATTCGCCTTCATATTGAAGCGCAGTGTGGTCTGGCGTATTCGCCGCTTGCTCCTCAAACAGCTGAACAATTGTTTTATCTTTAGGATAAGGTGTTCTGCCCGGGTTAAACTGCTGAATTTGCGAAGCAGCCTCCTCTTCAGAAAGAAGCTTATACTCGGAAATCCGCTTCTCCGAATCAACCGCAGCCTCTTCAAGCAAACGCGCAAAATGCGTAAGCAGCCTGTCTGCCGTGCTTTGTTTAAACAGCTTCGTGCTGTAATCCAAATCAAGCTCAATGCCTTCATCGGTTTCTCTCGCCTGCACCGTCAAATCAAATTTGGCAATCTTGAAATTGGTCTCATGAACAGACAAGGACAGATCGTCGACAGCCGGAATGCCCTCTGTCGCGTTTTGAAGGCTGAACATCGTGTCAAACAGCGGATGCCTGCTAACATCACGCGGGATGTTCAATTCTTCAACAAGCCACTCAAACGGATAGTCCTGATGAGAAAAGGCATTCAGCACCCGTTTGCGGACACGCGAGATCAATTGGATAAACGTCTCATCCTGCTTCACCTCACTGCGAATCGCAAGCGTATTGACGAACATCCCGATAATGCCCTCTGTATCGGAGTGATTTCTGCCCGCTGACGGTGTCCCGACAATGATGTCATCCTGCCCCGTATACTTTGACAAAAGCGTATAGTAAGCGGAAAGCATCACCATATATAAAGTG
>NZ_JBSGUS010000075.1:0-1273 GCF_053608045.1 Kribbella sp. NPDC055071 | reverse complement strand
CTCATAGCTTGTGCCCCACTGTTTTTTCAGCTCCGCTTTGCTTTTATACACCTGGAACATCTGTGTATCATCCACCAGTGAGCCTTTAGGAGCTTCTACCGCTGAATTTGACACCATCAGTCTGACAATAAATGTTCTGGCGGCAAGCGCCTGGGCTTTCAGTGCTTCAGGTTTAAAGGTTGCCGGCATTTCGGAGGCGACGACTCCAGTCACATACTCTTCAAGCGGAATGTTTTCTACGGATTGATTTGCGGTTCGATAGACGGGAATAGAAACAGGTGATGCTTTCAATGTTTCTGCTCCTTTCGATGCTGGTTTCGTGCTGACTGCTGTCTTTTCTGATTCTACGCTGGCCCCCGCTTCCTTATTATGCTGGAATGGTATAACCAAGAGTGTGGGAACCAAGAGAATCAATGTACATAGTACGGATAGTGTGATTGCGAATTGTTTCATATTCAGCTGCCTCCTGCTCGGGATTCGACTCTAGTCTAGTCTATGGGCAGGGACAAGCTAATATGACTCTCGTTTTGGACAGAAACTTTATTTGTCATTTACGTATTCTTTTTTGCTATTTTGCGCATAATGATGATAATACACAAAAAATAAAAAACCAGTATGCCAGAGTGACATACTGATTTTCAAGTAAGTTTATGCATTTAAGTCAGAAACGACTTCTTTATTCTCTTGCTCAGAAGCAGACTCATCATTTACACGTTCGATGTCTGCGCCCAGAGCGGCAAGCTTCTTATGGAAATCAACGTAACCGCGGTCTAAGTGCTTCAATTCAGTAACACGTGTGTGACCTTCAGCCACTAACCCCGCAAGAATCAGCGCTGCACCTGCACGCAAATCAGTCGCTGCAACTTCAGCTCCCTGAAGCTGTACAGGACCGTTAATGATGACAGAACGTCCTTCAATCTTGATATCACCATTCATACGGCGGAATTCTTCCGCATGCATAAAACGGTTTTCAAAAACGGTTTCTGTAATCATGCTTGTGCCGCTTGCACGAAGCAGAAGCGCCATCATTTGTGACTGCATATCAGTCGGGAAGCCCGGGTGAGGCATTGTTTTGATGTCAATCGGTTTAAGTTCTTTCGGGCCGATGACACGCAGACCTTCACCTTCATCCTTAATTGTTACACCCATCTCTTCCATTTTTGCAATTAAAGAGGTGAGGTGTTCAGGAACGGCTCCTTTTACTAATACGTTTCCTTCAGTGATTGCCTGGCTGGGGGCGGTTCCCGCGCTGCTCGTCGTCTTCTGGCGCGGA
>NZ_JBSGUS010000074.1:0-1281 GCF_053608045.1 Kribbella sp. NPDC055071 | reverse complement strand
CTGAAGAAGAACGCTATGAGAGAGTCATCTCTATCTGGAGTGCTGCAAAAGACGTTATCCAAGGCAAACTGATGAAATCACTTGATGAACTCAACCCGATCTACATGATGAGTGACTCTGGTGCCCGTGGTAACGCATCTAACTTTACGCAGCTTGCCGGAATGCGCGGCCTGATGGCCAACCCGGCTGGACGTATCATTGAGTTGCCGATCAAATCAAGTTTCCGTGAAGGTCTGACAGTATTGGAGTACTTTATCTCCACACACGGTGCGCGTAAAGGTCTTGCCGATACCGCTCTTAAAACTGCTGACTCAGGTTACCTTACACGCCGTCTCGTTGACGTTGCGCAGGATGTTATCATCCGTGAAACTGATTGCGGAACTGACCGAGGCATTCTTGCTAAGCCTCTTAAAGAAGGAACTGAAACAATTGAGCGCTTAGAAGAACGCTTAATCGGACGTTTTGCAAGAAAACAAGTGAAGCACCCTGAAACAGGTGAAGTGCTTGTGAATGAAAACGAACTGATCGATGAAGATAAAGCACTGGAGATTGTCGAAGCCGGTATTGAAGAAGTGTGGATCCGTTCTGCCTTCACATGTAATACGCCTCATGGTGTATGTAAACGATGCTATGGCCGAAATCTTGCAACTGGCTCCGATGTTGAAGTCGGTGAAGCTGTCGGAATCATTGCTGCCCAATCAATCGGTGAGCCTGGTACACAGTTAACAATGCGTACATTCCATACAGGCGGGGTTGCCGGAGACGATATCACACAGGGTCTTCCGCGTATCCAAGAGCTTTTCGAAGCGCGTAATCCGAAAGGTCAGGCAACAATTACAGAAATCGACGGTACAGTCGTTGAGATCAATGAAGTTCGTGATAAGCAACAGGAAATTGTGGTTCAAGGCGCAGTGGAAACACGTTCTTATACGGCACCTTACAACTCCCGCCTGAAAGTAGCGGAAGGAGATAAAATTACTCGAGGCCAAGTACTGACAGAAGGTTCAATCGATCCGAAAGAACTTCTTAAAGTGACTGACCTGACGACTGTTCAAGAGTATCTTCTCCATGAGGTTCAAAAGGTTTACCGTATGCAGGGTGTTGAAATCGGTGATAAACACGTAGAAGTAATGGTTCGCCAGATGCTTCGCAAAGTACGCGTAATTGATGCCGGTGACACTGATGTGCTTCCTGGTACATTGCTTGATATTCACCAATTTACTGAAGCGAACAAAAAGGTATTGCTTGAAGGCAATCGACCTGCTACAGGCCGTCCTGTCT
>NZ_JBSGUS010000073.1:0-1356 GCF_053608045.1 Kribbella sp. NPDC055071 | reverse complement strand
GGGTCGGGCCGGCGGCGGACGGTCATCACTGATGAGCTGCGTGAGCAGGTCGTTGCGGTGTTCAGGGACTCGGGGAATGTCACCCGTGCCGCGTCGGCATGCGGGGTGAGCCATAACGCTGCTCGGGGGATCCTTGTCGCGGCCGGGCTGGTTGCGGCGGCGAGGGCCACGATGGGTAAGCCGCAGGCCAAGGCCCGGTTCACCGAGTTGATCGAGGCGGGTTGGTCCACCACACGCGCGGCCCGCGAGGTCGGCGTGAACCCGCGCACTGCGCGGGACTGGCGTGGCGGGGTCCGCAGAGTGGGCAACACGCGGGTCCATCCGAACGGGTTGGTCGTGGACTACGACACCGGAACCCGGTACTCCACTTCCATGCCCCGACCTGTCGATGCTGTGGTCAGTGACCGTTACCTGTCCTTGGATGAGCGGCTGGCGATCGCGGACGGGCTGGTCAACAAGCTCACCTTGACCGCGATCGCAGCCGGCATCGGCAAGAACACGTCCACGGTGTCGCGTGAGGTGGCCGCGCACAGCGTCGAAGGGGTCTATCTGCCCCACCAGGCCCACCGTGACGCTGCGACCGCCCGGGCACGACCCAAGGACTCCAAGCTCCTCACCGATCTCGCGCTGCGCGCGCAGGTCGAGCTGGGGCTGGAGAAGAAGTTGTCACCCGAGCAGATCTGCCACAGGCTCGTCAAAGACTTCCCCGATGACGAGAGCATGCGTGTGAGCCACGAAACGATCTACCAGGCGCTCTACTTCCAGGCCCGCGGCGGTCTCAAACGCGAACTCGTCACCGCGCTGCGCACCGGCAGGACCCGCCGCAAACCCCAGCGCGACCCCGCCCAGCGACAGTCGAGGTTTGTCGACGACATGCTCATGATCTCCGAGCGGCCAGCCGAGATCGAGGACCGCGCTGTCCCCGGTCACTGGGAAGGCGACCTGATCATGGGCGAGGGCAACCGGTCAGCGATCGCGACGCTGGTCGAGCGCACCACCCGCTACACGCTACTGGTCCACCTGCCCGGCAGCCACGAAGCCGAGCCTGTCCGTGACGGCCTCATCAAGGCGATGCAGACCCTGCCCGAGCACCTGCGCGGCTCGCTGACCTGGGACCAAGGCACCGAGATGGCCCGCCACAAACAGTTCACCATCGCTACCGACATGGCCGTCTACTTCTGCGACCCGCACTCGCCCTGGCAGCGCGGCACCAACGAGAACACCAACGGGCTCTTGCGCCAGTACTTTCCTAAAGGCACCGACCTGTCGGTCCACGGCCCCGAAGACCTCGAACACGTCGCCCAGGAACTCAACGCCCGACCACGCAAAACGCTCGACTGGGACACCCCAGCCGAG
>NZ_JBSGUS010000072.1:0-1373 GCF_053608045.1 Kribbella sp. NPDC055071 | reverse complement strand
AGCCTGATGCTCCTATAGATCGTTGGGTGTCAAGTCTGGGGTGAGGGCTTGGGTGATGAGGGGTAGGAGTTCGCGGCAGAGTGCGCGTTTGAGGCAGCGCATGATTTCTTTGGTGGTTTTGCCTTCGGCGCGTCGTCGGGTGACGTAGGCGCGGGTGGGTTCGTGGTGGCGCATGCGGACCAACACGATCGTGTGCAGGGCGGAGTTGGCGTTGCGGTCGCCGCCGCGGTTGAGGCGGACGCGGTGGGTGCGGCCGGAGGCGACCGGGACGGGAGAGGTGCCGCAGAGCGCGGCGAAGGCGGCGTTGTTGTGGAGGCGGTGGGGGTTGTCGCCGGCGGTGGTCAGGAGCTGGCCGCCGGTTTCGGGGCCGACACCGCAGCGTTCGAGCAGCGCGGGCGCGGTCTGGCGTGTCAGCGCCAGGAGTTGGGTGTCGGCGTCGGTGATCTCCTCGGTCAGGTGCTGGCAGCGGCGGGCGAGGTGGCGCAGTGCGGTCTTGGTGGCCTGGATCGGGTCGGTCAGCTCGGCTGCCGGGCGCAGTGCGGCGGCCTGCTGGATGAGCTGGTCGCTGCTCAGAGCGGCGAGCTGGCCGCGCAGTGGTTCGGGAGCGGTGATGATCAGGTGCTTGAGTGTGTTGATGGCCGCGGTCCGTGCCTTGATCGCGCCGCTGCGGGTGGTCCTCAGAACCCGGATGGATTCCACGACACCGGTGCGGGTCTTCGGGATGCCGGTCGCGGTCCCGGCCAGGACCGCGCGGGCCGCTGCCTCGGCATCGATCGGGTCGGATTTCCCGCGCCGACGGCGGGTCTGCCGGTTCGGCCGGGAGACTTCCACCACCTGCACCTGTTCGGCGCTCAGCAGCCTGGCCAGCGAGGCGCCGTAACTGCCGGTGCCCTCCACCCCGACAGCGGCCAGTTCACCAAAGCCGATCAGCCAGGCCAGCAGCCGCTTCTCCCCGGCCGCGGTGGCCGGGAACTGGGCATGAGCCAGCAACCGGCCCAGATGATCCACACACGCAGCCGTGTGAGTGTCCAGATGGGTGTCCACTCCGCCGGCGACCTGGCCGGGACCGGCGACCTGGGCGACGTCGAAATGCGTTGTACTGATCGGGTCTGTCATCGTAGAGACAGCCGTCCTTTCTGTCCTTTGAACCGGCAGGGACGGCACGCACCGCCGGTCGGGCGGACAGCACATGGACGGGCCTCTCGACAGGCTCCTATCAGGTCACGTTCCGTCCGGCCGGTGCGTGCAGCTCACCGGCCGGAGACAGATCAGGCGATTGTCAACCCGCACCCGGGCGACGGTGGATAACTGGGTCATCCGGCCAGCGAGCCCATCATCTACATCCCATCGGATGCATCTCCATGTGGATAACT
>NZ_JBSGUS010000071.1:0-1390 GCF_053608045.1 Kribbella sp. NPDC055071 | reverse complement strand
TTCCGCAGTAGCTCAGTGGTAGAGCTATCGGCTGTTAACCGATCGGTCGTAGGTTCGAATCCTACCTGCGGAGCCATTATTGGAGAGCTGTCCGAGTGGTCGAAGGAGCACGATTGGAAATCGTGTAGGCGGTCAACTCCGTCTCAAGGGTTCGAATCCCTTGCTCTCCGCCACTGATACTTATACATAATTACAATTGAAAGTCTGGGCCCGTTGGTCAAGCGGTTAAGACACCGCCCTTTCACGGCGGTAACACGGGTTCGAATCCCGTACGGGTCATTATATGATGGAGGATTAGCTCAGCTGGGAGAGCATCTGCCTTACAAGCAGAGGGTCGGCGGTTCGAGCCCGTCATCCTCCACCATTATATCATCGCGGGGTGGAGCAGTTCGGTAGCTCGTCGGGCTCATAACCCGAAGGTCGCAGGTTCAAATCCTGCCCCCGCAACCAAATTTTAAAATGGTCCGGTAGTTCAGTTGGTTAGAATGCCTGCCTGTCACGCAGGAGGTCGCGGGTTCGAGTCCCGTCCGGACCGCCATTTAAATACTTAGGCTCGGTAGCTCAGTTGGTAGAGCAACGGACTGAAAATCCGTGTGTCGGCGGTTCGATTCCGTCCCGAGCCACCACCTATGCCGGTGTAGCTCAATTGGTAGAGCAACTGACTTGTAATCAGTAGGTTGGGGGTTCAAGTCCTCTTGCCGGCACTGTTTTTTCAAAATTTAATGTGGAGGGGTAGCGAAGTGGCTAAACGCGGCGGACTGTAAATCCGCTCCCTCAGGGTTCGGCAGTTCGAATCTGCCCCCCTCCACCATTTATAGGGGCATAGTTTAACGGTAGAACAGAGGTCTCCAAAACCTCCGGTGTGGGTTCGATTCCTACTGCCCCTGCCAAATTTATGACATCTTGAGATTATGGCGGTTGTGGCGAAGTGGTTAACGCACCAGATTGTGGCTCTGGCACTCGTGGGTTCGATTCCCATCAATCGCCCCATATTATCATTGGGCTATAGCCAAGCGGTAAGGCAACGGACTTTGACTCCGTCATGCGTTGGTTCGAATCCAGCTAGCCCAGCCATTTTTATTTTTTGAAATTGAATAGTAAGAGCCATTAGCTCAGTTGGTAGAGCATCTGACTTTTAATCAGAGGGTCGAAGGTTCGAGTCCTTCATGGCTCACCATTTGTCTTTTTGCGGGTGTGGCGGAATTGGCAGACGCGCTAGACTTAGGATCTAGTGTCTTACGACGTGGGGGTTCGAGTCCCTTCACCCGCACTTTATTTACAAAGTGCACGCAAATCGGTTTTACTAGGTTAAGAGCCTACTAAAACAGCACAAACATAATTTAATGATCACGCGGTCGTGGCGGAATGGCAGACGCGCTAGGTTGAGGGC
>NZ_JBSGUS010000070.1:0-1399 GCF_053608045.1 Kribbella sp. NPDC055071 | reverse complement strand
GTTGCTGCTGTACCCGGTTATTTGGCTGTTTGTCAGCTCGTTTAAAGAAAGCGCCAGTATTTTTACAACCTCACATTCTCTCATTCCCGACCCTTTTATTCTCAGTAACTATGCTGAAGGGTGGAAGGGCATATTGCGGGACAGCCGTTTCTGACGTTTATTAAAAACTCGGCGATTATTGTCGGGCTGTCAACAATCGGTGCCGTCATGTCATCGGCTGTCATTGCGTACGGATTTGCGCGTATACCGTTTAAGGGAAAAAAATTTTGGTTTACGTGCATGATGGGGACGTTAATGCTGCCTCATGAAGTGTTGATGATTCCGCAGTATATTATGTTTGCGAAATTAGACTGGCTGAATTCCTTTAAACCAATTGTCGTTCCGCAATTTTTCGGGCATGCGTTTTTTATCTTTCTGATGATCCAGTTTATCCGGACGATTCCCGAGGAGCTGATTCAGCCGCTCTTGTATTTGAATAAGCCGGAGCTTTACCCTGTTTCACTTGCGCTGAAGCTTTTTCTCGATACAGAGTCGGCTTCGAACTGGGGCGCGATGTTTGCCATGTCGGCCGTCTCGTTATTGCCTGTGATTCTTGTTTTCTTTTTGTTTCAGAAATATATCGTTCAGGGCATCAGTACGACCGGATTAAAATAAAAAGGAGTGTTGCAGATGGCACAGCTTATCTTTGATGAAGAAAAGGTGACGTCCGTCATTGACCGGATCGTGAAACGGACATTTCAGATGGATTTTGCGTGGGATTGGCCGGGCGGCGTCGCGTTTTACGGTGTGGCGGAGGCCTATGAAGCGACGGAAAACGAGGAATATATCAATCTGTTAAAAACGTGGGTGGATGAACAGTTGGAGGATGGGCTGCCGCCGCTTTCGATCAACGGAGTTTCCATTGGGCATACGCTTTTGTTCCTCCACAAGGTGACGGGTGATGAGGTGTATTTGGAAACAGCGGCCGAGATGGCGGAATATGTGCTGCATAAGGCGCCGCGCTTTGGCGAGGGTATCCTTCAGCATACGGTGAATGCAGCAGAATACGTGTTTCCTGAGCAGGCATGGGCGGATACGCTGATGATGGCTGGGCTGTTTATGCTGAGAATCGGGCGGATCATGGAGCGTGAGGATTATTTTGAAGACGGCCTGCGCCAGTTTCACGGACATGAGGACGTGCTTCAGGACCCTGTCACGAATTTGTACTACCACGCCTGGGACAACAAAGCGCAAAATCATCTGTCGGGGATTTATTGGGGCAGAGCGAACGGCTGGGCGGCACTCACGATGGCAAAGGCGCTCCCGCTTATTGAGGTGACACATCCTTCCTTTATGATCATCGACGGATCGCTCAGAGACCAGCTGAGCGCGCTTGTCCGGCTTCAGGATGAATCAGGGC
>NZ_JBSGUS010000069.1:0-1470 GCF_053608045.1 Kribbella sp. NPDC055071 | reverse complement strand
GCGTTAGAGGATGCGAAGAAACAGGATGTATCAACGTTAATAGAAATGAAAGTTCTGCCAAAAACAATGACGGACGGCTATGACAGCTGGTGGCATGTCGGGGTGGCAGAGGTATCTGAACAAGAAAGCGTTCAGAAAGCATACGAAGCAAAAGAGAAAAAGCTGGAATCTGCGAAGCAGTATTAGAGGGGAGGCACCATAGATGGGCAAAAATGAAATCCTGTGGGGAATCGCTCCCATTGGGTGGCGGAATGATGACATGCCTGAAATTGGAGCGGGAAATACACTTCAGCATTTGTTAAGTGATATCGTTGTCGCACGTTTTCAAGGCACGGAGGTCGGGGGCTTTTTCCCCGAACCTGCCATCCTGAACAAAGAGCTGAAGCTTCGGAACTTACGCATTGCAGGAAAATGGTTCAGCAGTTTTATTTTGCGTGACGGACTTGGTGAAGCGGCAAAGGCATTTACCCTGCATTGTGAGTATTTGCAGCAAGTAAACGCGGATGTCGCAGTTGTCTCTGAACAAACGTACAGCGTGCAAGGCTTGGAGAAAAATGTGTTCACAGAGAAGCCGCACTTTACGGATGATGAATGGGAGCGGCTTTGCGAAGGGCTGAATCACCTTGGCGAAATTGCCGCTCAGCATGGCTTGAAGCTTGTCTATCATCATCATCTCGGCACTGGTGTCCAAACAGTGGAAGAAGTGGACCGCCTGATGGCAGGAACTGACCCTGCGCATGTACACCTCCTCTATGATACAGGCCATGCGTATATTTCTGACGGCGATTACATGGGGATGCTTGAGAAGCATATCGGGCGCATTAAGCATGTGCACTTTAAGGATGCCCGCCTGAATGTCATGGAACAATGCAGGCTCGAAGGACAATCGTTCCGGCAATCATTTTTAAAAGGCATGTTTACAGTTCCCGGTGACGGCTGCATTGACTTTAGAGAAGTATATCAGCTGCTGTTGAAGCACAGTTATTCCGGATGGATTGTCATTGAAGCTGAACAGGACCCCGATGTTGCCAACCCGCTGGAGTATGCATTGATTGCGAGAAACTATATTGATCAGCAGTTGTTGGATCTGGCTTAATGGGGAATGAACATATAAGCAATACCAATGGAGATTCAGCCTTCAATAAACGGACAATCGCGGCAGCATTGGCCAACTATATTGATGCCGGTTCAATTGTGGCAGGCTCCGCCGGTTTATCATTATGGGTCAGTTACCTTAAGCTATCCGATACACAAATCGGGCTGCTCGGCGCGCTGAGCGCAAATGCGATTTCTGCCGCTGTCGGCGCGCTGCTTGGCGGGTTTCTGGCTGATAAAGTCGGACGGAAGGCTGTTTATACCAATAGTATGTTGGTTTATGCACTAGGGATTTGTTTGGTTTTGTTCGGGGTTAATTTCCCCATGTTGTTAAGCGGTTACATTATTATCGGTTTATCAGTAGGAGCTGACATA
>NZ_JBSGUS010000068.1:1249-1576 GCF_053608045.1 Kribbella sp. NPDC055071 | reverse complement strand
TTTCACAGCTGTTCAGCAGCATGCAGTAGAGGCAGAGCGTTACGATTATGTGCCGCTCTATGAGATTCAAAAACGCTCAGCTCTTGATGGCAATCTCTTAAACCATCTTGTCGCGTTTGAAAATTATCCGCTTGATCAAGAACTTGAAAACGGCAGCATGGAAGACCGCCTCGGGTTTTCGATTAAGGTAGAAAGCGCATTTGAACAAACGAGCTTCGATTTCAATCTGATTGTGTATCCGGGCAAAACGTGGACCGTCAAAATTAAATATAACGGAGCCGCCTTTGATTCCGCTTTTATCGAACGGACAGCGGAGCACCTTACCAG
>NZ_JBSGUS010000068.1:0-1239 GCF_053608045.1 Kribbella sp. NPDC055071 | reverse complement strand
GAGACAGCCTTACCAGCATGATGGAAGCAGCTGTCGCTCAGCCGGCCGCTTTTGTGCGTGAGTACGGGCTTGTGGGAGACGAAGAGCAGCGGCAAATTGTCGAGGTGTTTAACAGCACGAAAGCCGAACTCCCTGAAGGAATGGCTGTACACCAAGTGTTTGAAGAGCAAGCGAAACGGACGCCGGCGAGCACTGCCGTCGTATATGAAGGAACCGTGCTGACGTACCGCGAGCTGAATGCAGCGGCTAACCGTCTGGCGAGAAAGCTTGTCGAACAAGGCCTTCAAAAAGGGGAAACAGCAGCGATTATGAACGATCGATCAGTAGAAACCGTTGTCGGCATGCTGGCTGTGTTAAAAGCAGGCGCCGCATATGTGCCGCTTGATCCAGCGCTTCCGGGGGATCGTCTTCGTTTCATGGCAGAGGACAGCTCCGTTCGAATGGTTTTGACCGGAAATTCTTATACAGGGCAGGCACATCAGCTGCAGGTGCCGGTTCTTACACTGGACATAGGCATTGAAGATGGCGAAGCTGACAATCTCAACCTGCCATCCGCCCCGTCTGATTTGGCGTACATCATGTACACATCCGGTTCAACGGGCAAACCGAAAGGCGTCATGATCGAACATAAAAGCATTCTGCGCCTCGTCAAAAATGCCGGGTACGTTCCTGTTACTGAAGAGGACCGCATGGCGCAAACAGGGGCAGTCAGCTTTGATGCCGGAACGTTTGAGGTATTCGGCGCACTGCTGAATGGCGCAGCGCTTTATCCGGTCAAAAAAGAGACGCTGCTTGATGCGAAACAATTTGCTGCATTCCTGCGTGAGCAAAGAATCTCGACGATGTGGCTGACATCACCTTTATTCAACCAGCTTGCTGCAAAGGATGCGGGTATGTTCGGCACACTGCGCCATTTAATCATCGGCGGAGATGCCCTTGTCCCGCATATTGTCAGCAAAGTAAAACAGGCATCGCCGTCGCTTTCATTGTGGAACGGATACGGCCCGACAGAAAACACGACGTTTTCAACCAGTTTTCTGATCGACCGTGAGTATGGCGGCTCTATCCCAATCGGGAAGCCGATCGGAAATTCCACTGCCTACATCCTGGATGACCAGCAATGCCTGCAGCCAATCGGCGCGCCTGGTGAGCTTTGCGTAGGCGGAATCGGTGTAGCGCGAGGATATGTCAATCTCCCTGAGCTGACGGAGAAGCAATTTCTCGAAGACCCGTTCAGAC
>NZ_JBSGUS010000067.1:0-1672 GCF_053608045.1 Kribbella sp. NPDC055071 | reverse complement strand
GGGGGCCTGGTGTTTCCTCGCTCGGTGATTGTGTGCCGGCGCTGGTCGGTGTCAACGTCGTTCATGCTCGCTGCGCTGCGCGTGCTCCACGTTGACATCTCCGGTGCGCCGGCGGGGTTGGCGGCGATCGAGGGGAACACCGGGTCTTTGAGGAGTCCCTGGGGGTTGCGGGCCGGGGCCTCGCGCACAAGATTCGTGGGTTACCGAGCGGGGTGTGCCTGCTCGGCCTGTCCAACAATTGTGGGAGGCCCCGGTGTTTACCGAGCGTACGAGTGTTGGGCTCGACGTGCACGCCAGGTCGGTCGCGGCGGCAGCGATCGATGGTGTGACGGGCGAGCTCGTGCGGGCGAGGCTGGTTCCGTCGTATGACCAGGTGCTGGGCTGGATCCGGGGTTTGCCGGGGCCGTCTGCGGCTGTTTATGAGGCCGGTCCGACCGGGTTCGGGTTGTCGCGGTACTTGAACGCGGCAGGGGTCCGGTGTGTGGTCGCGGCACCGTCGAAGTTGCAGCGTCTGTCGGGTGATCGGGTCAAGACCGACGCCAGGGACGCGGTCCATCTGGCCCGGTTGCTGAGGCTGGACGAAGTCACGGCGGTGGTCGTGCCCAGCGTCGAGCAGGAAGCGGCCCGTGATCTGGTCCGGGCCCGCGACGACTGTCGTGTCGATCTGATGCGCGCTCGGCATCGGTTGTCGAAACTGTTGCTGCGCCAGGGCATTGTCTATTCCGGTGGCAATGCCTGGACCGGTGTTCATGACGAATGGCTTCGCCGGCAACGGTTCACCAACCCGGCGGTGCAGATGACGTTCGCCTCCGATTACGAAGCGGTGCTGATGGTCAAGGCCCGACAAGACCGCCTCGACACCACGCTCGCAGCGATGGCCGCCGACAGCGAGTTCACCCCGCTCGTGCGCCGGCTGGGGTGCCTGCGCGGGATCGCCACTTTGACCGGGTTCGCGCTGGCGGTCGAGATCGGCGACTGGCACCGGTTCACCGGCAACACCATCGGTTCGTTCGTCGGCCTGGTCCCCAGCGAACATTCCTCCGGTGCGTCACGGACCCAGGGCCCGATCACCAAGACCGGTAACACCCACGTCCGCCGGCTACTGATCGAGGCTGCCTGGCACCACCGCACCCGCTACACCGTCGGCAAGACCCTGCACGACCGGTGGGAACTGGCCGGCCCGCAGGCACGAACCCGCGGCCACCAAGGCAACCAGCGCCTCCACGCACGCTGGATCACGTTCAACCAGCGACACAAACACCACGCCGTCGCCAACACCGCGATCGCCCGCGAACTCGCCGGCTGGTGCTGGTCCCTGGCCATCCTCGAATAACAACCCCCACCGACCGGGGTGCTCCACCCCCGGCCAAAACAGTGGTGACAAGCGCGAGGAGCGACCCGCGCCGCAGCTATGAGACAGCCAACGCCACCCGGCGTCGGCCACGCTCGAGGATAGACACGCGACCCGCTCCAGCCGAACAACCCGTTCTGCGGTAACCAACCCGCGCATATCAGCCTGACCACGCGTCGCCAACGACACGCTCACCACCTCCAGGCCAACAGGGGCCCGGCAACCCCACGAGGCGCCCGCCACGGCAAACCCGAGACGGGCGCCTCACCCTGCCCTCTTGACAACCAACCACTCCATATCAGCTGCGTCCTTCCCTGGTCG
>NZ_JBSGUS010000066.1:0-1931 GCF_053608045.1 Kribbella sp. NPDC055071 | reverse complement strand
GCAGGCGAAGCTTCTATTAAAGCCAACGGATTAGCACTTTCCTTTGGTGTGCTCTTTGATGCCTTTATTGTAAGAATGACACTGATTCCAAGTGTCATGAAGCTGTTGGGGAATGCAGCCTGGTATTTGCCGAATTGGCTGGACAAGATGATTCCGAACGTGGATATAGAAGGGCATCAACTGACAAAGGAAATACAGCCAGAAATAGATCATGAACAAAAGAAACAAATCAGTGTGTAATAGAAAAAGCAGATCTTTAATGATCTGCTTTCAGACTGTAGACAAACTGGAAGAAATCCAGTTTGCCTACAGTCTTTTTTATTTTACAATGGAAGTACTACATAACTTGAGGTGATTGACATGCTTTCGAAACATAATCCCATTCAACGAGATCAATTAGAAATGATTACGTTAAATCAATTGGTACCGGCCAGCCACTTGGTTCGTAAAATAGAGGCAGCACTTGATTTTTCGTTCATCTATGACTTGGTGAAGGACATGTATTCAGAAATCGGTCGTCCCAGTATTGATCCTGTCATCTTAATTAAATTGACCTTCCTTCAATACACGTTTGGAATCCGGTCCATGCGCCAAACGATTGAACAAGTGGAAACCAATATGGCCTATCGCTGGTTCCTTGGGTATGGTTTCCACGATAAAGTGCCTCATTTCTCTACGTTCGGAAAAAACTATGAACGCCGTTTTAAAGATACCGATCTGTTTGAACAGATTTTCTATCGCATCTTAAAGGAAGCTGCCGAGAAAAAGCTAATCAGTGCCGAGCACGTTTTCGTGGATTCGACCCATGTTAAAGCGAGTGCGAACAAACGCAAATTTGAAAAGAAAGTCGTTCGCAAAGAGACACGCGCGTATCAGGAACGCCTTCAAGAAGAGATTAACCAGGACCGGGAAGATCACGGAAAAAAAACATTTCCTCCGGACAAGTTTGAGAAGGAAGAGAAGAAAGAAATCAAAGAAAGCACCACCGATCCAGAGAGTGGTTACTATGTGAAGGATGAACGGACGAAGCAGTTCGCCTATTCTTTTCACGCAGCCGCGGATCGTAACGGTTTTGTGCTTGGCACCATGGTCACACCTGGCAACACACATGATAGTCAGATTTTAGAGCCATTGGTCGGAAAGGTCATAGAGAGAGTCGGAAAGCCTGAAGCGGTCGCCGCAGATGCCGCGTACAAAACTCCTGCGATTACCCGTTACTTATTGGAACAGGGGATGACCCCTGCCTTGCCATACACACGACCACGTACGAAAAAAGGTTTTTTCCGAAAACATGACTATGTGTATGACGAATACTTTGACTGTTATCTTTGCCCGGCAGGTGAGATCTTGGCCTACTCGACAACGAATAAAGAAGGATATCGGGAGTACAAATCGCCAAAACAGATTTGTGCGACATGCCCATTTTTAGCCAGATGTACGGAGAGTAAAGACCACCAGAAAGTGGTGACGCGTCATATTTGGCAGGAATACGTAGAAGAGGCAGACCATCTTCGCTATCACGCAGAGGTGAAAGAGATTTATGCCAAACGTAAAGAAACCATTGAGCGTGTATTCGCAGATGGAAAAGAAAAGCATGGCATGCGTTGGACAACGTTAAGGGGACTTAAAAAATTGTCGATGCAGGCGATGCTTACTTTCGCTGCCATGAACCTGAAGAAGATGGCCAACTGGACGTGGCAAGGTCCAAAAATGGCCTAAATGATGAACTCGAAGAGGTCTGTCTTTTTATTAAATAGCTTCAAATCCCATAAAAAGCTAAAAAGGGGTTCGGAATGAGACCATTCCGAACCCCTTTTGTCGACAAACTGAAAGCCTTTTATAGGCTTTTTTGTTTATACCAGACAATGATTGACCACACTGTTAGAAAAAACAAGGGGGAGACAGTATGTACCGTCTCTTGCACCCGCATC
>NZ_JBSGUS010000065.1:1032-1947 GCF_053608045.1 Kribbella sp. NPDC055071 | reverse complement strand
CCTTTCGATCTTTATTGTGACATTGTATCTTGGTAGTCGTTGAACTGGTCTGTGACAGCCTGTGACGGAGCCTGCGTCAATATGCTGACAAAAAACACAGATAATAGACTCGCAGCAAAACCAGGTATCATTTCATACAGAAAGTCCGAAAGACCGGCATTCGCCCAAATGATTACAGTCGCTGCTCCCACAATCATGCCGGCGAGTGCCCCCCATTTGGTCATTCGTTTCCAAAACAGACTGAGCAGTACAACCGGCCCGAATGATGCACCGAAGCCCGCCCACGCGTAGCTGACCAATCCAAGGATAGTGTTATTTTTCTCCCAAGCCAGAACCAACGCGACAATTGAAACAGCCAGAACAGCCAGACGGCCTAAAAACACCAGCTCTTTATCTGAAGCTGAGCGTCTGAACATCGACTTATACAAATCTTCTACCAGAGAGCTTGATGTCACAAGCAGCTGAGAAGAAATGGTACTCATAATCGCAGCCAAAATCGCTGAAATCAGAAAACCCGTGATAATCGGATGAAACAAGATATTCCCTAATTGAATAAAAATCGTCTCTGGGTCCTTCAGTGTCATGCCGCGCTGATGGTAATAAGCGATTCCGCCCAAACCGGTCAGCACTGCGCCTACTGCAGACAAAATCATCCAGCCCATCCCGATTCTGCGCGCTCTTTTGATCTCTTTGACAGAGTTGATCGCCATAAAACGCACAATAATATGCGGCTGGCCAAAGTATCCCAGCCCCCAGGCAAACAAAGAAATAATGCCAAGGACGCTCGTTCCTTTGAAAATATTAAACATATCAGGATCTACAGAGCGGATTTCAGCAACTGTATCACCTGCTCCTCCCGTGTGGAAAAACGTAACGATCGGCACAAGAATGAGTGCGGCAAACATAATAATCCCC
>NZ_JBSGUS010000065.1:0-1022 GCF_053608045.1 Kribbella sp. NPDC055071 | reverse complement strand
CCGGACACCATTCCGGACGATACATAAAACGTGAAAAAGACTAAAATGACAATTCCTGAAAACAGTCTGAGAAGCTTTGTTTGATCTCCGAAGCGATTTTCCAGGAATCCGGGAATTGTAATGGAATTCCCCGCTTTTTCAGTATAGGTTCTCAGCCGCGGTGCGACGTAAAGCCAGTTCGCCCACGCTCCAAGGCAAAGTCCGATGACGATCCAAGCGCCGCTCAGACCAGTAGAAAACATGGCGCCCGGAAGCCCCATCAGCAGCCAGCCGCTCATATCGGCAGCGCCGGCACTGAGAGCAGTTACTGCCGGACCCAAAGAGCGTCCTCCCAGCATGTAATCCGTCAGATTCGACGTACGCTTGTAAGCAAAGTAGCCGATTAGCAGCATTCCCGCCATATAAATACAAATCGAAATAATCAGCTGTGTGTTTTCTATGGCACTTCCTCCTCTTTTTTATAGTATATGGATGAAATGGAC
The DNA here is from genome assembly GCF_053608045.1 of Kribbella sp. NPDC055071. Classification (NCBI taxonomy): domain Bacteria; kingdom Bacillati; phylum Actinomycetota; class Actinomycetes; order Propionibacteriales; family Kribbellaceae; genus Kribbella; species Kribbella sp. NPDC055071. Next base: position 540 of record NZ_JBSGUS010000065.1, on the reverse strand, counting down.
ACCCCCGCAGGGAGGATGCCCATTTAGTCCCGCTTAGAACATTTCACTGATTGTTTTTGCTTGCATATGCAGAGCCAAGTAATCCGGCCCGCCTGCTTTTGAATCCGTTCCCGACATTTTGAAGCCGCCAAACGGATGGTAGCCGACGATAGCACCTGTACAGTTGCGGTTGAAGTATAGGTTTCCGACATGGAATTCCTGTTTCGCACGCTCGATGTGCTTGCGGTTGTTTGTGATAACCGCGCCTGTCAAACCATATTCAGTATTGTTTGCCACTTCTAAAGCTTCATCAAAGTCTGACACTTTACAAAATGCAACGACAGGTCCGAAAATTTCTTCCTGCATGAGTCTTGCTTTCGGATCAAGGTCAGCGAAGATCGTCGGTTTGATGAAGTATCCTTTCGAATCATCACCAGTACCGCCGCTTACTAAACGCCCTTCCTGTTTTCCGATCTCAATATAGCTCATAATTTTATCATAAGAACCTTGGTCAATGACAGGTCCCATATAAACATCTGCACTGTCAGGTTTAGCTGTTAC
>NZ_JBSGUS010000064.1:0-2127 GCF_053608045.1 Kribbella sp. NPDC055071 | reverse complement strand
GTATTTATTTTTATCATTTTCAAAATTATTTTTCTTGTGAGCAATATAAATATCTTTACCTTCGCTCTCTAGTTTTTCAAAATTACCATTATAGCCATTTTCACTACTAATTTGGTCTAACATCTCTAACATTGTCTCAGGATTGTTAATAAAAGTTACTCCTTGATAATACTCTATTTGTGCATTTAGCATTTTATTTTTTGTTTTTTTATAGCTATCAAATGCTATGATTTCTTCATTTTCATCATGGCTAGACAAATAACTTGAATACTTCCCATCCTCCGGAAACAACATCCTAAACCCTTGCAGTTTAGACTCTAGCAAATAATACCCTGGCTCTTCTTCTTTCGTTGACACCATGTACTCTCTCGTTTTCTCGTCCTGAAACGCCGGAACTTGCGGCAGGTCTTTTGGATCCATGTCTTTTGGTTTTACGGCTTCTGTTTTATTGTCATTTGTGGTGTTTTTATCATTGTCATGCATACTGCATCCTCCTGTCAGGGCAAGTAATAAGCTGAAGCAAATAAAGATGATCTTTTTCATTACGAACCTCCACGGGTTTTGTGAGAATAGTATTCTATTTTTATATCAAAAATCACTAGTGTTGCATAAATTTTGACTGAATTTTCTGCTTTCTTGTTTTTACTCATGAGAAGAAAAACAAAGACATTTGAATAGAGGTAGTTAACATCCATTTTTTTACTATAATCTTTGACGAGTGCAACAGACCTGTGAAATTCTTTAGGGCACGGTTTTCCCTACGATTTTTCGTAGCCATAAATGAGCGGATTTCCATGGTGCCGCTTTGAGTAAGCGACTAATTTGTAAGTACGTCCTTGAACTGTTCGTGTTCAGCTGTGCCAGTACATTTAGGCAATATACAATCATTGCGATATACACTTGATTATGTACGCCTTGTTCGCTCTGCGCGTAGAACTTTTTGATGTTCAGGTGCTGCTTCAGCCATTTAAAAAATAGCTCGATTGCCCAGCGCGACTTATATAACTCAGCGATTTCGTCAGCGCTTAAATCAAATCGATTTGTGATCAGATGCAGTTCGTTTCCTTTTGAATCGAGCACTTTGATGAGGCGAAAAGCGTTTTCTGCACGGTTTTGTGGTGTACCAATCAAAACCATTTCATCTGAAAACACAAGCGAGTCTTCAGGCAGTTTAAATGGCTCGATTACACGAATGACAGCGTTTTTTCGTAAGCGTGACACAAAGAAATACCCATCGTCTGTCATGCGGTCAAATCGTTCATAATCCAAGTAACCCCGGTCAAAGACGTACATGCATTCTTTGTCGTCAACGAGTACTTCCAGCTGACCACGATCATGTTCTTTCGCGTTTGTCAGCACCGCTTTATCTGGATAGGAACAGCCTTTTTCTGCGTAAACAAGACGTAAATGAAGCTTGATGCCCGACTTTGTTTTACGGAATTCAGCCCACTTATGGTTTTTCAAGTTCAATGGCAACGTACTCGAGTCGATAATTTTCAGTGGTGTTGTCGTTTCTCGGCGCTGCTCATAATGTGATTTCTCGTGAATTTGGGCAACTAAATCCAAAAATACCTGTTGGAACACTTCAGTCGGCACTTGATTTAATCGGCGTCCGAGCTGCGAAAAGCTAATCGCTTCTAAATGCGTCGCTTTTTGAAGGTCGTCAGAAAATAATGTCTCACTGACTGCACGCAGACTCTCGGTTTCATTGAGCTGAGCGAATACGAACAATTTCAAGAATGACGCAATATGTAGCTTCTTTGTATAGTAATTTAATTGATAGCTTTCAACCAATTCCTCGAGTTTTGTGAAGAAAATCGGTGAAAACCATTGTTCAAATGATGTTTTTCGTGTAAACTTATCCATGCTTATTGTCCTTTATTTTGGATTTGGATGGTTTATTACCGCCCTACCATTATAAAGGCTTTTTTTATGCAAAGATAAAATTACTGAAAATTTAGATTTTTATAAATCGTTGAATTATTTTAATGCGACACTAGTGTTATTTTATAAAAAAATTGAAACCTTTTGAAACGAAGCTCGTATACATACAGACCGGTGAAGGCAGAGGTTAGATACCGTGGCGGCATTGCACGAGCGGTCGATCACCGGCAAGGGGCGAGTCGT
>NZ_JBSGUS010000063.1:0-2498 GCF_053608045.1 Kribbella sp. NPDC055071 | reverse complement strand
AGAAACAAGCATAAGTACAAAGTTGCCGGCAGGGAAGAGGTTTCTCAAATGATGGAAGACGCGGTAGCCTGGACGAAAGAGCATGGGTACGTGCCTTATTATTTATACCGCCAGAAAAACATTCTTGGAAACCTTGAAAACGTCGGATACTCTTTGCCGGGACAAGAAAGCATCTACAACATTATGATTATGGAAGAGGTGCAGACGATTATTGGCATCGGCTGCGGCGCTGCTAGTAAATTTATTGATCGGGATACAGGGAAAATCACGCATTTTGCGAATCCGAAAGATCCGAAATCGTACAATGAGCGCTTCGAGCACTACACGGACGAAAAAATCAAATATTTAGAGCAGATTTTTGAGAAGACGACAAAGCAGCACTGATCACAGTGCTGCTCAGCTTGTAGAGAAAACGACGTTTTTTCTACAAGCTTTTTTGTTTTATACAGTTTCTTTAGATATTCATCAGGTTTCAGATGCAGAAAAAGCGCTCCCACATGCCTAGCCCTGCTTGGCTAGGTATGTGGCAATTTTCTTCATGTTCTGGCATGCGGCTGTGAGGAGAACTTGTTCACTCACATTTCGTTTTCCCCTCAACCTGCAATAGCGAAGCCCATGCAGCTGTTTTGAATCTGCAAAGCTTCGCTCTATTTTTTCTTTTCTTTTTTTGTAGAGGTTTTTTCCTGAAACAGACAAGCGATTTTGTCTGACCTTTTCTTTATGTTCTTCCCATACATGTCGAGTAATCACTTTCTGCCGATTCTTTGATTTTGTACAGTTTTCAAGCAGTGGGCATGAGGAACATATTTCAGGATTTGATTTATATGACCGGTAGCCTTTTCGGTCAGTTGTTGAGTATGTAAGTGTTTGGTGATTTGGACAAATGTATCTGTCTTGTTCACTGTCATAATGAAATTTCCATTTTGGAAACAAGCCTCGGATAGGGTGATAACGTCTATGTGCGATGACACCAAAGATTTGGCGGTCAGATAATCCTTTACAGATCGGAGTCGTTAAATATCCGGAATCAAGGGCGACGGCTTCTACTTGAAAACCAAATCGTGCGATTTGGTGGTCTAATCGGTCAAGATAAGGCACAGAATCATGGACATTTCCAGGTGTGACGTAGGCATCGGTGATAATGTTGTATTTCATATCTGTTGTGCGGTGATCTAAATAGAAAAAACCTTCTGGTTTGTTTTCACGATACAGATAGCCACTTTCCGGATCGGTTGTACTGTGGCGGATCTCTTTTTCAGCTTTCACCTCCTCTTTGGCTGTTAATGGCTTTTTTCCGTGTTCCTCCCGATCCTCTTGAATGGCTTCATTTAAATCCTTGATATAGTTTTGGGTATCCAGCGCAATTGTTTTTCTTGTGTATTTATGCTTGTTGGCATTGGCTTTAAGGTGTGTAGAGTCGGTGAATAGGACTCGTCCGCCCACCATGTCATGATTGATGGCCTGAAGAACGATCTCATCAAAAATGTCTTGGAAGATGGTTGTATCTTTAAAGCGTGTGCGTCTGTTCCAGCTGATGGTGGAGTGGTGTGGAACCGGGTCGTTTATGTTCAATCCGAGAAACCATCTGTACGCCATATTGTAGTAAATTTCTTTTTCAAGCTGTCTTTCTGAACGGATACCATAGAGGTATCCGATAAACATCATTTTAAATAAAATAAGCGGATCAAGTGAGGGGCGGCCTTTGTTTTCACTGTAGTAAGGTTTCACCTTTTCAATGATGAAAGAGAAGTCTATGTGTTTATCAATTTTCCGAAGCAGGTGATCCTCTTCAACGAGTTGGTCAAGCAGAACAAATTCGGCTGTGTTTTGAGAAGAGTTTCTTGTGTGGAACATGAGAAAGACACCGTCCTTTTAAGTCTTTCTTTTATTTTATTACAGAAGAATGGATATTTTAAGGAAAAATAAAGGCTGTCGAGATTTTCTCGACAGCCTGAGGCTGTAGCTATTTAATAGCTACAGCCTATTTGCAACTTTCTAAGTTTTTTATCGATATTCCGGAACATCAAAATAAAGTGTATAACCGTCCAGCAATGAATACAGGCTGTACATGCGGTTTACTTGTTTGTACGCCCAGCCGATGTCTGTTGCGTATTGGTGTGTCGCTGTAGCTGACCATCTCATTTTGTACAGTGTGTCTTGATTGTAAGCTGTGTTGTGGATATACGATGAGCCTATGAATTTAGCTCCGCCGATAATGGCCGCTTCAGGTGTGAACCAGCCCTGCTCGTACGCATATTTGGCTCCGTAGTAATTCGGGTTGCTGTCGTATGCTCCAATTCCATACATGTTGTATACGGTTTTTCCGTTATAGGTTAAGCCATTGGCTAAGGCAGATGTCCCATTTCCTGTTTCAAGAAGTGCGTGTGAGATTAAATACAGTTCGTTGATGCTATATTGATTGGCGGCATCGATAAATGCCTTTGCTCTCCCTGTCAGGATGCCTTTACCCGCAAGCACTTTCTGATTGACCTCAGTAA
>NZ_JBSGUS010000062.1:0-2547 GCF_053608045.1 Kribbella sp. NPDC055071 | reverse complement strand
GTTCTGCTATTTGTCATGAAGGAATTCCCCTCTTTCCAATATTTTTACATTTATGTGAATTGACAATAATGAAGTCCAGTTTTATTTTTGACATCTCGGTATTTATTTTATTCTTCCTATTTAGCCCCCTAATGAATTTGGACACCTACTAAGAGTGGTTTTATACTTAAGGTTGCCAAATAAGGGGGCTTTTGTGATGCAAAGACGAAAACATTCTGCTGAATTTAAACAACAGGTGGTACAAGAAGCAATTGAAACAGGCAATAAAGCTTTGGTGGCGAGACGTCACGAGCTCAGTCCAAATCTCGTAAGCAAATGGGTAAAAGCTTTTCAGGAAAAAGGCAATCTAGATCATTCCGGCATTCAAGATATTGTTTCTCCCTCAGGGATCAAACAGTTGGAGGAGGAGAATGACCAGCTTAAAAAGCTGTTAGGCGAAAAAGATTTAGAAATTTCCATTCTCCGTGACGTACTAAAAAAGAAGAACCCTCACTTACTGAAACGCTTGAAATAGCGAATGAGTGGATTGCGAAAGGTTATGCCGTCCGTAAAGTCCTGAAGATTTTAGAGATTTCTCCTTCTACGTACTATTATCAATACAAGAAAGAAGAAAAGTCAGTAAGTGAGGGCAGACCCATTCCGGGCTATTCACTCACTAAGAACGGCAAAAAAATACCGGATGAACAAATACAGGAATGGCTGATGGAACTCATCTCAGGTGAAGCCGGTGTCTATGGCTATCGAAAGTTGTGCCTCCGCCTTCGAAGCGAGTATGCGCTACAGATTAACAAAAAGAAAGTGTACCGATTATGTAAGGAACTCGATATCCTACAGCCACAGCGAGAAGTGAAGTTCCACTATCCAAGAAAATTAGCGAGGAACCGGATCATCACTGAATCGAATCAGCTGTGGGAAGCAGATATTAAATACGGCTACATCGAAGGTGAAGAGCGTTTCTTCTTTATTCTATCGCTCATTGATGTATATGACCGTTCCATCATTGATTATCATATTGGTTTACATTGTACCGGACACGACGCTGGCCAACTCGTGCAGCGTGCCTTGTTTAAGCGTCAGCAATTTGAAAGAGAAACAAAGCCAGTCATTCGAACGGATAATGGTCCACAATTTATTTCTCTAGCGTTTCAGAAAGCATGTGAAACGTTCCACATCGAACATGAACGCATTCCGCCGAGAACACCGAATATGAATGCCCATATCGAGTCGTTTCACCGATTACTAGAGTATGAATGTTTGAGGCGGTTCGCTTTTCATTCCTACGCAGATGCGTATCATGAGGTGGCTGAATACATGGATTTCTACAATAATCGAAGAATCCATTCGAGTATTTTAGATTTAGCACCAAATGAATTTTATCAACGAAACCAAACAGAAGAGCTAACGATTAAAGAAGTGAGAGTATGAGGCAGGATGATTTTCTTGCCTCACCTAAAATAAAGAGCAATTCTATGAAATAATGAGCTAAGAGTAGTATGTGTCCAAAATTAGGGGGTTAACCCGACTTTACCGTGAACTGTATGCTCAATGGGCGTGTAGCGTTGATTGTGGATGGTACACCGGCTGCGTTGATTGCGCCTGCCAATTTATTTTTGCTTGTGAAAGCACCCGAAGATATCCACTTTACTGCTTTGGCAGCTACATTTGGTCAAACGCTTCGTTTACTTGGCTTGTCCGTATCGCTACTGCTTCCTGCATTTTTTGTTGCCATTCTTTCCTATCATCAAGATCAGCTGCCCTATTATCTACTTGCCACTTTGGGGATTAACCGGTTGGGAATCCCTTTTGATGTGGCAGTTGAAATGTTTATTGCACTTCTCTTCTTAGAAATCCTGCGGGAAGCTGGTATCCGATTGCCTTCTGCGGTCGGCTCCACGGTAACGGTTGTAGGAGGACTTATCCTGGGGGATGCGGCCATTCGTGCTGGATTCTTATCCCCAGGTATCGTTGTCATCGGAGCAATTACACAAATCTTTGGTTCAACTTTATCGAGCCTATCATTGGCTGGAACGATTAGTACCTTACGCTTTTTTCTTTTCATTCTGTCTGCCACGCTTGGCATTTATGGCTTCTTTCTTGGATTATTTATTGTGCTCAGCCATTTAGCCTCATTGCGTTCATGCGGCTTGCCTTACTTGGCCCCAATATCACCTCCATTTAAAGACTTGGCCAACGCTTTGTTTCGATTACCTTGGCCATGGCGAAACACTCGACCGGACATGTTGAAGACACGAGATTCTACAAGGCAAGGGGACAGGCATAAATGAGGAGATATAAAAGTATGGTTGCACTTTTCCTTCTTCTCACCCTTACCGGTTGCTGGAGTAGATATGAAGTGCAAAACATGAACTATGCTACGGCTGTTGGAATAGACTATGTCGATGGCCAATACACCTTGTATGTGCAATTGCTTGATTTCTCGACAGTGGCCAAGCTGGAGGGACAGCAAAAAGCGGAGCAGCCCCCGGTTTGGGTGGGCAAAGGCGAAGGTTCCTCGTTTACGGAGGCGGCAAATGATTTGTACAGTAC
>NZ_JBSGUS010000061.1:0-3003 GCF_053608045.1 Kribbella sp. NPDC055071 | reverse complement strand
GATAAGGAGAAAGTGACTGACGAAGATTTTATTTCACAGATGAAGAAATGGGCAGAAAAAACAACTTACACAGAGCGTACCGATACGGTGCTGGATACGGTAGACACCATCGATTACGCTGATCGTGAAAAGCATTTTATGGAGATGCTGGACCGCATCGGCTCCAGTAAATTGGTGATTACCGACCACCTTCACGCGATGATTTTCTCGATTATCACCAAAACACCTTGCCTTGTCTTTGGAAACAGCTATGGCAAAGCCAAACATTCATATCGGGATTGGCTTGAAAGCTTAAACTTCATTGAGTATACCGATAAGAATGATGTTGGGGAGCTGGAGGGCATGATTGACCGCCTGCTTCAAGCAGAACCGAATGATGTTGATTTGTCTAAGGATTTTCAGCCGCTGATTGATTTTTTTGTTTCTTAAACGAAAAAGACTGCCCTCCTGATATTATCCCCTCTAAGTAGACAGTGTAAAAAGCCCGCTTTTCAAAAGTGGCTGTTACACTATACGTGGAGGGGATTTTTTATGGCGAGAAAAGGGCAACACTTTCAGCACTATACGAAAGAATTTAAGATGAAAGCTGTCAAAATGTACGAGGAAGGAAACAAAAGCTATAACACGTTAGCTGAAGAATTAGGGCTTCGAAGTTCAACCCAGCTCAAAAATTGGGTGAAAACATATCGGGAAGGCAAGTCTTTTGATGATCAAAGGGGAAAAGATACAAAGTCAGACAATCCTTTTATTGGACGCCCTAAAACAACGTTTAAAAGTGTTGAGGAAGAACGAGATTATTTAAAGGCACAGGTCGAATACCTAAAAAAGCGCTATCCAAATCTGCATGGGGAGGACGGATTTTGAAGGCAGCACGATTTGAAGCTGTTCACGAATTGAAGGACCGTTATCCGATTACGTGGCTGGTATGTATCGCCAAAGTGTCACGGTCAGGGTACTATAAATGGCGCAAGGCTCAAAGGTTTCGAATGGCAAGGCAACAGAGAGATCAGATCATAAAAGAGCACATCATGGCGATTCATCATTCACGCCCTTTCTATGGCTATCCTCGGATTACTGTCGCTTTAAAGAAAGAAGGTTTCTGCGTCAACCATAAGCGTGTTTACAGATTGATGAGAGAGATGAACATCCACTCGATTATTCGAAAAAAGCGTCGTTATTTTGGAAGAAAGGCATCGGTTGTCCTGCCAAACCGGCTTAACCGAGAATTTCAAACCAATCAGCCTAATCAGTTATATGTAACCGATATTACCTATATTGCTTGCGGACAACGATTCTATTATCTTTCTGCAGTACAAGATCTTTACAATAATGAGGTTGTCGCATGGAAACTGTCAAAGCGAAATGATCTTGAACTGGTGATGAAAACAGTGGAAAGTTTAACAGCTCAACGGGATGTCCAAGGGGCCATTCTCCACTCTGATCAAGGATTCCAATACACAACAAAAGCATATCAAAAGCGACTTGAAACCGTTGGTTTGAAGGGCAGCCATTCCCGTAAGGGAAACTGCCTGGATAACGCCTGTATCGAATCATTTTTCTCGCACCTCAAAACAGAGAATACATACTTTTCTTCATGTCAAACTGAAAAAGAGCTCCACAAAAGCATTAAAGATTACATCCAGTTCTATAATCACGAACGATTCCAGAAAAAATTAAACCAGTGTGCTCCGGTAGAATACCGTAACACACTGGTTGCTTAGGCTTTTTATGGCTGTCTACTTGACAGGGGTAAGACCAGATTCGGCAGGGCTTTTTAAAGATCAGTCAGCAAACGCCTCCTGCAATAATCGATACGATCGGAGCTTATCTTCAAAATGATGCGTGATGGTCACCACCATGATTTCCTCTGTTTCATACGCTTTACTCAAAGCTAGCAGCCGCTCCTTAACCTGTTCTTTCGTACCGACAATCATTCGATTTCGATTATCAGCAATTCGTCTCTGTTCATAAGGAGAATACGTATTTTTCCGAACAGCTTCATACGAAGGAACTCCCTCTAAAGGAATACCCTGCTCTCCCGCCAAAAGTGTAAAATCAAGCACAGCCCCAAGCTCCTCTGCCTTCTCCTCCGTGTCAGCACAAAGAACAAAAACAGCAACTGCCGCTCGAGGCGTATCTCCTAACACAGACGGTTTGAATCGTCTCTTATACTGTCTGACAGTACCCTCTCCGCCCTCTCCATTGATAAAATGGGCAAACATATAGCCAGCGCCAGATTCAGCTGCAAGCAGCGCGCTTTCTCCAGATGAGCCGAGCAGCCACACATCCGGAGCCGTTGAAATATGCGGCGCAGCGGTCAGATTCGGAAAACGGTGTTTGTCATCCGTCAAATCATGCAAATACATGGTCAGCTCCTTAATTTGCTGCGGATACTGATCAGCATTGCGCTTTCCGCCGTCATTCAGCGCCCATGATGCAATCGGCATTCCCCCCGGTGCTCTGCCAAGCCCCAGATCAATTCTTCCTGGTGTCAGCCCCTCCAGAACACGAAAGTTTTCAGCTACTTTATAAGCACTGTAATGCGGCAGCATGACTCCTCCTGATCCAACACGAATTCGCTTTGTTTTCGCTGCTATATGACTGATTAGCACCTCAGGACTGGACCCTGCCAGCCGTTTTGAAAAGTGATGCTCAGAAACCCAAAATCTCTTATATCCAAGGTCCTCAGCAGCTTGAGCAAGCGCAACGGTTTGCTGTAAGGCCGTTTCAGCATTGCTGCCCTCTGATACTGGAGATTGATCTAATATACTTAATGAAACCATCCCTACCACCTCATCCTCATCGTATCACTGATCTTCTATTTTTTCTCCAAAGCCGCTCACACTGCTTATCAGTGTCCCCTATCATTCGCCATTTATTTGTGAAAGCCTGTCCCTATTTGTCGGAATATGTTACACGTGAAACATAAAAAAACCTCTCCCGGTCGGGAGAGGTTTTTTCTTAATTCTTTTGAAAACCTTTATATTTTAAATATTGATTTAA
>NZ_JBSGUS010000060.1:0-3543 GCF_053608045.1 Kribbella sp. NPDC055071 | reverse complement strand
GTATACTTTCCATGTGGATCATCCCCCATTTTCTGATGCGTTTTTGGAGGAGCTGAAGCAAATCTCAGACGAATGGCTCGGCTCGAAAAAAGAGAAGGGATTCTCGCTCGGATTTTTTGATCCTTCTTATTTACAGAAAGCGCCGATCGCCTATATGAAAAATGCAGAGGGAGAGATCGTTGCATTCGCAAATGTCATGCCGATGTACCAGGAGGGAGAGATATCGGTTGATCTAATGCGCTATCGCGGCGACGCTCCAAATGGCATTATGGACGCATTGTTTATCCGTATGTTTTTATGGGCAAAGGAAGAGGGCTGCACGTCATTTAATATGGGGATGGCACCCTTGGCTAATGTCGGCACTGCCTTTACATCCTTCTGGTCCGAAAGGTTTGCCGCTGTCATTTTTAATAATGTCAGATACATGTACAGCTTCAGCGGCCTAAGAGCCTTTAAAGAAAAATACAAACCGGAGTGGCGAGGGAAATACTTAGCGTATCGGAAAAACAGATCTCTTTCTGTCACCATGTTCCTCGTTACACGTCTGATTGGCAAAAGCAAAAAAGACTCCGTCTAATAGGGACTGACCCCATAAGATGAGACAAATAAAAACATCTTCAAGTTTGAATACGGATGATTGTTATCCGAAATTAGACTTGGAGGTGTTTTTTCTATGGGGACAAGAGTGAGTTATCCGGTTGAAGTGAAACAGAAGGCTGTAGAAATGAGATTGGCAGGCGTATCTATGAAAGAGATCATGCAGGAGTTGAATATCAAAAATAATACGCAGATTAAGACATGGGTCAGATGGTATAAGGCTGGTGATACACATCGATTTGAACAGCCTGTTGGTAAGCAATACACTTATGGAAAAGGTCCGGAGTATTCTTCCGAATTAGAGAAACTGCAGGCAGAGAATCGATATCTGAGACAACAGAATGAAGTGTTAAAAAAGTACAACGAATTGGAAAGGAAGTTGATAGCCAAACGTCAGTCGAACTTGTAGAAGAATTGCACAGCACAATGACCGTGCAGGATATCTGTATTCATTTAGGTATCTCTCGCTCGTCTTATTATCGTTGGAAGAAGAATCTGAAGAAAGATCATCCCAAGCGCCATTTAGAAAAACAAATCGGCACGTTGTGCCGAGAGCACCAGTATCGATATGGATATCGAAAAATCACAGCTATATTAAAAAAGAGAATGTGTATTAACCATAAAACGGTTCAGCGTATTATGCAGAAAAATCAGTGGCAGTGCCGGGTTAAGGTGAAAAAGCGCAAGAAGAATGGGCAGCCATATGCCGTGGTCGACAATATATTAGATCGGAACTTTCAGTCTGATCATCCTCTTGAAAAACTAGTAACAGACATCACGTATTTGCCTTATGGACAGAAACAATTGTACCTTTCCAGTATATTGGATGTATATAATGGAGAAGTGATTGCTTTTACGATTGGAGATAAGCAGGACACAGACTTTGTCTTACACACACTTGATCAACTGCCAACACTGCCTGAGAACTGCGTGTTACATAGTGACCAAGGATCTGTGTATACATCTTACGAGTATCAGAAAGCTGTTAAAACAAAAGGCATTACCATGAGCATGTCCCGCAAAGGGACACCCGCTGATAATGCCTCCATCGAATCGTTTCATTCCTCACTAAAGTCTGAAACGTTCTATCTTAACAGCATTGATCGAACCACGACCGCCATCGTAGAACGCACTGTCATAGAATACATTCATTATTATAACAATATTCGTATTCAAACGAAACTAAACAACCAATCACCGATAAATTATCGGCAATTGGCTGTTTAAAAGGTGTTTTGATCCCTGTCTCAAAAACGGGGGTCAGTCCCACATTGGGAGTGTAATATTAACTGTGTAAGTAAGGAATGCGTACGGTTCCTTACTCACACAGTTTTTTATTTGATAGAATAATAAGTATAAAGCTAAAGGAGTGGTTTCAGTGGGGAAATTGAAAAGAGATCCGAACTCCGTAGAATTAGCTAACAAGATTATCGAACAGTATCAGCCTAAATCAGTAGAAGATATGCAAGAAGCATTAAAAGACATATTTGGTCCCATGTTTGAGTCAATGCTAAAAGGTGAAATGAATCACCATTTGGGCTATGAATCCAATGACAAGGGAGAAAAAGAAACAAGAAATAGAAGAAATGGATATGGCAAAAAGATCGTGAAAACAACGGCAGGAGAAGTTGAAATTGCAGTCCCCCGTGATCGTGATGGTTCATTTGAACCGCAGTTGATTCCAAAGCGTAAAAGAGATGTATCCTCTATAGAGGATAAGGTCATTTCGATGTATGCCAGAGGAATGTCACAACGAGACATTTCTTCCACGATAGAAGACATCTATGGCTTTTCTGTATCTCATGAAATGGTATCCGACATTACGGATACTGTACTTCCTAATTTAGAAGAGTGGCAAAATCGTCCCTTAAGTAACTGTTACCCTTTTGTGTTTGTCGATTGTCTTTACACAACCATTCGTAATGACTATGAAACGAAGAAGTATGCCGTTTACACAATACTAGGATATACCATAGAAGGTAAAAAGGACATTCTAGGTTTGTGGTTGAATGAAACGGAAAGTAAACATAAATGGATGCAAATTTTTGATGAAATCAAATCTCGTGGTGTAGAAGATATCTTCTTTCTCTCAATGGATGGCGTTAGTGGTCTGGAAGAAGGAGCACGTGCGATTTTTCCTGATGTGACCGTACAGAGATGTATTGTTCATTTAATTCGAAATTCGATTAAGTATATACCAAGTAAAGACTACAAGCCTTTTACTGCTGCCTTAAAGAAAGTGTATGGAGCTCCAAGCCTTAAGGCTTGTCACAGTGCATTTGAATCTTTTGAAAAGCAGTGGTCTACGTACCCTGGAGCTGTAGACGTATGGAAACGAAACTTTTCTCATGTGGAACAACTTTTCGATTATGGTGGTAATATTCGTAAAATCATGTACACTACAAATGCCGTTGAAAGTATCCACTCTAGCTTTCGAAAAGTCACGAAAAAAGGAGCATTCCCCCATGAGAATGCCCTATTAAAAATATTGTTTTTACGAACAAAAGAATTAGAAAAGAAATGGGATGGTGGACGCATCCAGCAATGGGCTATGGTCATGAATCAACTATTAGTTCATGACCACCTAAAGGAACGTGTGAAGAAATATCTAGAATAACTTACACACTTTTCTTGACAAGCCCAATGCGTTTATGACTAAAACCGTCAATAGTTTTTCCGTCCGATCCCTTCGTCATGTTACCTGGCTTAGCATATATTTTGGCATAAGCCTTTAGGTAAAACTCAGGATTATAGAGATTCCTATAAAGACGGTCAAAAACATAATTTTCTTCTTTAGACTTGGAAACTAAATTGTTCAACACTACGTCTGGACTTCTCACAGAGCCTCGCGCTCCTTCCAATGTTGTATTAAACTAGACAAGCTGTCTCCCTTCGCCATGTAGCAGGCTTTCCCTACCCCAGACTACTACGGAGACTCCGTTACCT
>NZ_JBSGUS010000059.1:0-5039 GCF_053608045.1 Kribbella sp. NPDC055071 | reverse complement strand
TCTCAGAGCGCTGCGCGCTCTGGCAGTGACCGTCACTTCGTGACGGTGTGTCACTGCTTCGCGGTGACTTGCTCGGCTGCGCCGAGCCCCGGCCGATGGCCGGGCGGGGAGGACTGGCCTTTGGCCAGTTCGGTCGTCCGCTTCGCTCCCTCCCTGGGGGCCCGCTACGCGGGCGGCTGGCTACGGGGAGGGGTGGCCGGGCGGCTCTTCTTTGCGACTGCCCGTGGTGGTGTGCATCAAAACGTAGTCTAGATAGAGTCTGGGCCACCCCACACCCCCACGCTGCGGCTCTGTATGCCTTGCTGACGGCTTCTCACCCCTTCTCGGGGGGATGAGTCCAGACGGCTCGTCAGAGGCTCTGAGATGGGTACAGATCGCTACGTGGGGGCATCGACACCTGATGCAGCATGTACGGTTGGTGGATCGTGGCCACACCCTCTCTGAGGGGTGGTCACCGGCTGGCCGCTCTGGGCCTCTTGAGCGTTCGCAGCCCGCTGACCTGGGCAAACGCACTGCGGGCGACCCTTCGAGGGGGCCGCCCGCAATTTCTCTGACCGAATTACCTGGTCTAATGCCCGTCGCCCCGAATTGCCAGCGTGCAGACGAGTTTATCAAGACGATTATTACGGGCTTATGGAAAGGCTTATCCGGCCGCTTTGATTTGGTTACCAGATTCCGTCATCCTCTCGCAGGGTGGGGCAGTTGCAATCACAGATGCAGCCGCCTCCGCAGTTGGGGCATTCATCGCAGCAGTAATGCTTTCCGCATAGGCTGCATCGGCTTCCGCCGCAGTCCTCACAGGAGGGCGGGCGGTAGCTGTCTGAGAGGTACATTCACGCTTCCTTTCGGGTAGGAATGCCGACGGCCCCGGACTGTAGAGCCCGGGGCCGTCGTTGTGCAAATCAGCAGGTTACGCGGGTGTCTTGTCTTTCCATTCCCAGAGCCATTCCCTTAGCTCATCCTCGGTGTAGTAGGTGACCTTTCCGTCACTGATGCCTTCGGGAACGGTGATCCCGCGCTTCTCGGAACGCTGGAGCAGGTACTTGCGGGCGGTCTCGTAGCCCCACGGGAGGGTGCCGCGCTCGCAGTGCTCACGCAGGCTGTAGGTCTCCGGCAGCGCCTGGTCCTCGGCCACCTCGGCGGCAAGGCCGGCCGATGCTCCGGCTGTCCCGGCCGCTGTCCCCTCGGCCGTCCCGGAGGCACCGTGTCCCGGCTCTGACCTGGGGCTGGGCACCCCGACCCCCGTGCTGGCGTGGCCCGGGACAACCGTGGGGACCTTGGGTGCGAAGTCCCCGCCGGGCATGAACTCGGTGGTGGCTGCGGTCTCCTGTGCCTCGGCCAGGGCCTCGGGGGTGATCCAGGGTGCCATTTCCCCGTCATCGAACCATTGGGGCGCCTTTTCGCACGCTGCCAGCAATTCGCGGACTTCCGGGGTGATGTACGCGGGCTGGAATTCCCGGACGTACGCGTAATCTCCGCCCTCGGGGTCCATGCGCTTATCCGCGTAGGCTCCGCGGCCGGGGATTTCCGTGTCGTAGGAGAGGCGCGGCGCGTTCTGTCCGAATGCCACTCCCCACGAGACCATATCCTGCTTGCCTACCACAATCTTGGTGCCGATCTGCTTGCGTCCGATCGTCCCGCCGAACAGTGCATTGTCGAATTGCTGGCTGCCGACCACCACGCGGTGATTCGAGGAACGGCCCATCATGAGGATGATGGTGAACCAGTCGATAAACGGCGGGGCGCCCTTCTGCTTGATGCCGTGCTTCCACCAGGTGTAGGCGAACCGGATCAGCGTCGGGAGTTCGTCCACCACGAGCGTGCGTGGCGTCAGTTCGTCGCGCAGTTTCGGGTCTGCGCCTTCCTGAACGGCCTGCTCGGCGGCGAGGATGGACACCAGGAATTCCGCGAAGGCGCCGATGCATGCGCGGGTGGTGGTGTGGATGCGAACGCCCGACTGTCCGAATGCCTCGGCCATGGAATTCACCTTGGTGTCGAGGATGTCTACGAGCCCTCCGTGCTGCCTAGCATGGACAACGGCCATGTAGAGGACCGTGGATTTACCCGATCCGGTGTCACCGGCCACGCCCCAATGGGGAGTCGCGGTTTGCGTGAAAACAAATTGATCGACGATTTCATAACCCTCGATCGTCTTGCCCACGTAGACTTTATGGGCCGTGCCGGACGACTTCCATGCAACTTGGGTGGGCAGCTGGGGCATTGGGCGGGGTGCGGGCTTCGGCGACCACTGTGCGTAAGGGGAGCGGCCCGCGAGGTGGTAGCTGGCGACCCACTCACCGGGCACCTTGGCCTGGATCGCCTGCGCCATGAGGCTGCGCTCGCCCTCGGTGCCGGACCAGTGCAGGGGGACCCGGATGGTGATCCGCGCGCTCTCCGCGCTCAGGTCGTCCGGGATGCTCAGCCAGTAGTCCTGCCCGCGCTCCTGGTCCTCCTGGCCCAGGCGCAGCACCTGCGTGAGGGAGGCCCACAGACCCGGGCCGTAGGTCTCCGCGTCCGTGGCCTGGTAGCCCTTGCCCCAGGCTCCGGCCGTGACGAGGGTGACCGGCACCGCGGCCGCGAGCGCGAGGATCGTCCAGGCGGGTTCCAGGATCAGCCCGGCCGCCGTGGTCAGCCCGCCCACGCGGGCCGCTGAGCGCCCGGCGTAGCGCCAGTGGTGCCAGCGGCCCAGCCCCCGGCCCACGGTCCGCACAGCGGCCCATGTGGCGCTCAGACCCCGGCCCGCGGCCGCGACCGCCCGCGCGACCCACGGCGGCATCCGGGCCATGTCCGACAGCCGCTTGCTTAGCCGGTCCCAGTCGATGGCGGGGCCGGCGGTCGCGTCCGCGGCGGGCAGCGCGATGGCGCCCAGCTCGGCCGTGGACAGCGGGTCGGTGCTCACGGTGCCGGGGCGCCAGAACGAGGCGTTGGTGCGCGCCTTGCCGCGCATCTCCTTGCCGGTGAGGAACCGCCAGCACAGGGTGCAGACGCGCTTGGTGACCACGGCCAGCCCCTCGAAGGTGTCCTCAATGAAGGCGTTGGCGGGGCTGCCCTTGGCGGCGGGCTTGCCCTTCTCCTCGCGATGGCGGGTGCCGATGCCGTACAGCGCGCCCACGACGACCGCGCCGCCCACGAGCACGGGCATCCAGTGCCCGTGGGTGAGGGCGACAGCGTCGTGGATCAAGCCGGTTTGGTGGCCGGTGTGGTCGGTGCCGGATTCGGCTGCTGCCTGGTGGTAGATGCTCATGTGGTGCTCCCTGGTGCTCCGTGTCTGGGGATCACCCCCGCCCGGCAGGTGGTCTGCCAGGACGCTGGCCTGCCGGGCGGGTGAGATCCCTTGTGTGGGCGCTGCTACCGATCGTGGCTGGTGGGACTGACAGGCGGCACCCGAGAATCCGGGGTGGCGCTGGAAGAGTCCGCCGGGCCGGTTTTGTTTGTCCTGGTATTGCCGGTGTTGGGTGATGTGTCCGCCAACCCTCGGTCCCACAGCAGCAGTTGGCCGGCCACAGGTCCGCTCAGCCGCTGGAGCTGTGCCGGGGTCACGGTGCCGCGTGCCATCGGGCCTCCCGAGCAAGGGCCGGGCGCCCGCGGGCGCCCGGCCGGTCGGTCACTTCCTGCGCTGTGCGGCGCGCTCCTCGCGCTCCGCGTCCTGCCGCGCCTCCCGCTCAACCGCACGGGCCTTGACGGCCTCGATCTGCCGGTCGATGCCCCGGGTTGGGTGACCCTTGGCGGCCAGCCGCCCCACGAGGAGGGCGAGCTGGGCGGTCTCCCAGGCGGTGTAGCCGCGCTGCGGCTCCGGCCCGGTCACGGGTACCACCCCTGCTCCGGCTCGGCGGCCGGAGCCGCCTGCGGCTGCTGCCGCGCCTCCCTGACGTACCGGTCGACGGTCGCGGGCGAGACCTGCATGCCCATCGCGCCCAGGGTCTGCCGGACGGCCTCGGGGCTCATCCCGGCCCGTGCCAGCCCGTGGGTGAGGGTGCGGGCCGAGGGCGGACGCTGCGCGGGCACCCGCTCCTCGTCGTCCTCCGGCCCGGCGTCCTCCGCCGGGGGGTTCCCGGAGACCGGGCGGACGGGCGGGGGCGTCTCCGCGTCTGTGGCCTGCGGGTATCCGCCCATCCGCGGGGAGTCCCCAGAGATCCGGCGGGCGCTGCGGTGCCGCTCCACCTGCTCCAGCACCGTGGCCGTGCTGGCGCCCGCGTCCACGGCCGCCATCATCGAGCGGTTCGCCTGGTCCATGGCCGAGCGCCACTCGCGCCCGGCGGTGCCGTAGGTGGACGCGATCGCCCGTGCCCGGATCTGGTCGACGACCGCGCGGTTGACCGCGTCCTCCCGAACCGTCCACGGCTCCGGCTCCGGCTCGACGTCGAGCACCTGGTGCTCGTCGACGCGCTGCACCTGGTGCTCGTCGAGGCTGACGCCGTACTGCACCTCGACCGCGCGGCGGTGCGCTGCAGCCTGCCCACGCGCCCGCTCCGAGGTCCGGTGCACGGTCGCGGTCGCCAGCATCGCGTGCGCCTCGCGGTGCTCCGCGTCCACCCAGGCCTGCGTGTCCGGGTCCAGCTCACAGACCAGATGCGACAGCACCGTGCTCCACAGCAGCTTGGCGCCCAGCGCGATCCCGGCACCAAACGCGCCTTGTGCCAGCGCCCCATGCAGATGGCCGTGGTAGGTGATGGCACCGACGGACACCGCCAGCAGCGCCAGGCCCACCCTCCGGGCCCGGCCGCGCCGGTCGGGCTGGTAGCGGGCCAGCCACTCCATTCCCTGCACCGCCAGCCACGCCACATCGAATGTGATCGCGCCGCCGTACGCGGCCCACGAGCCGCCCAGCAGGTCACCGATCGAGTACGTGGACCACACGACGGTCACCAGGGACAGCAGCCCGGCGAGCGCCAGCTCACCGCGCAGCAGCATCAGATCCCAGTCCCGCGGGACAGCCGGCGGGTCCGCCGGCCGCCCCACCCGGTGGGCCCGGTCTCGTATAAACAACAGACGCGGCCGCCGACACAACCAGTGTAGTTCTAGGTGGGGGGCGGGGCAGT
>NZ_JBSGUS010000058.1:0-5100 GCF_053608045.1 Kribbella sp. NPDC055071 | reverse complement strand
CGTGCAAGGTTAAGCAGAAGATGCGGAGCCGCAGCGAAAGCGAGTCTGAATAGGGCGCATGAGTACGTGGTCGTAGACCCGAAACCAGGTGATCTACCCATGTCCAGGGTGAAGTTCAGGTAACACTGAATGGAGGCCCGAACCCACGCACGTTGAAAAGTGCGGGGATGAGGTGTGGGTAGGGGTGAAATGCCAATCGAACCTGGAGATAGCTGGTTCTCTCCGAAATAGCTTTAGGGCTAGCCTCAAGGTAAGAGTCTTGGAGGTAGAGCACTGATTGGACTAGGGGCCCCTACCGGGTTACCGAATTCAGTCAAACTCCGAATGCCAATGACTTATCCTTGGGAGTCAGACTGCGAGTGATAAGATCCGTAGTCGAAAGGGAAACAGCCCAGACCGCCAGCTAAGGTCCCAAAGTATACGTTAAGTGGAAAAGGATGTGGAGTTGCTTAGACAACCAGGATGTTGGCTTAGAAGCAGCCACCATTTAAAGAGTGCGTAATAGCTCACTGGTCGAGTGACTCTGCGCCGAAAATGTACCGGGGCTAAACGTATCACCGAAGCTGCGGACTGTTCTTCGAACAGTGGTAGGAGAGCGTTCTAAGGGCTGTGAAGCCAGACCGGAAGGACTGGTGGAGCGCTTAGAAGTGAGAATGCCGGTATGAGTAGCGAAAGAGGGGTGAGAATCCCCTCCACCGAATGCCTAAGGTTTCCTGAGGAAGGCTCGTCCGCTCAGGGTTAGTCGGGACCTAAGCCGAGGCCGAAAGGCGTAGGCGATGGACAACAGGTTGATATTCCTGTACCACCTCCTCACCATTTGAGCAATGGGGGGACGCAGGAGGATAGGGTAAGCGCGGTATTGGATATCCGCGTCCAAGCAGTTAGGCTGGGAAATAGGCAAATCCGTTTCCCATAAGGCTGAGCTGTGATGGCGAGCGAAATATAGTAGCGAAGTTCCTGATTCCACACTGCCAAGAAAAGCCTCTAGCGAGGTGAGAGGTGCCCGTACCGCAAACCGACACAGGTAGGCGAGGAGAGAATCCTAAGGTGATCGAGAGAACTCTCGTTAAGGAACTCGGCAAAATGACCCCGTAACTTCGGGAGAAGGGGTGCTCTGTTAGGGTGCAAGCCCGAGAGAGCCGCAGTGAATAGGCCCAGGCGACTGTTTAGCAAAAACACAGGTCTCTGCGAAGCCGTAAGGCGAAGTATAGGGGCTGACGCCTGCCCGGTGCTGGAAGGTTAAGAGGAGCGCTTAGCGTAAGCGAAGGTGCGAATTGAAGCCCCAGTAAACGGCGGCCGTAACTATAACGGTCCTAAGGTAGCGAAATTCCTTGTCGGGTAAGTTCCGACCCGCACGAAAGGCGCAACGATCTGGGCACTGTCTCAACGAGAGACTCGGTGAAATTATAGTACCTGTGAAGATGCAGGTTACCCGCGACAGGACGGAAAGACCCCGTGGAGCTTTACTGCAGCCTGATATTGAATGTTGGTACAGCTTGTACAGGATAGGTAGGAGCCTTGGAAACCGGAGCGCCAGCTTCGGTGGAGGCATCGGTGGGATACTACCCTGGCTGTATTGACCTTCTAACCCGCCGCCCTTATCGGGCGGGGAGACAGTGTCAGGTGGGCAGTTTGACTGGGGCGGTCGCCTCCTAAAAGGTAACGGAGGCGCCCAAAGGTTCCCTCAGAATGGTTGGAAATCATTCGCAGAGTGTAAAGGCACAAGGGAGCTTGACTGCGAGACCTACAAGTCGAGCAGGGACGAAAGTCGGGCTTAGTGATCCGGTGGTTCCGCATGGAAGGGCCATCGCTCAACGGATAAAAGCTACCCCGGGGATAACAGGCTTATCTCCCCCAAGAGTCCACATCGACGGGGAGGTTTGGCACCTCGATGTCGGCTCATCGCATCCTGGGGCTGTAGTCGGTCCCAAGGGTTGGGCTGTTCGCCCATTAAAGCGGTACGCGAGCTGGGTTCAGAACGTCGTGAGACAGTTCGGTCCCTATCCGTCGCGGGCGCAGGAAATTTGAGAGGAGCTGTCCTTAGTACGAGAGGACCGGGATGGACGCACCGCTGGTGTACCAGTTGTTCTGCCAAGGGCATCGCTGGGTAGCTATGTGCGGACGGGATAAGTGCTGAAAGCATCTAAGCATGAAGCCCCCCTCAAGATGAGATTTCCCATTCCGCAAGGAAGTAAGATCCCTGAAAGATGATCAGGTTGATAGGTCTGAGGTGGAAGTGTGGCGACACATGGAGCTGACAGATACTAATCGATCGAGGACTTAACCATATTTTTGAATGATGTCACACCTGTTATCTAGTTTTGAGAGAACACTCTCAATTTGTTTGGTGGCGATAGCGAAGAGGTCACACCCGTTCCCATACCGAACACGGAAGTTAAGCTCTTCAGCGCCGATGGTAGTCGGGGGTTTCCCCCAGTGAGAGTAGGACGCCGCCAAGCAATTGCACATTAGTGTAATTTTTCAAAAAAGTTATTGACTTTGAAGAAGTGACATTGTATACTAATAAAGTTGCTTTAACAAAGCGGACAAACAAAATGATCTTTGAAAACTAAACAAGACAAAACGTACCTGTTAATTCAGTTTTTAAAAATCGCACAGCGATGTGCGTAGTCAGTCAAACTACTTTATCGGAGAGTTTGATCCTGGCTCAGGACGAACGCTGGCGGCGTGCCTAATACATGCAAGTCGAGCGGACAGATGGGAGCTTGCTCCCTGATGTTAGCGGCGGACGGGTGAGTAACACGTGGGTAACCTGCCTGTAAGACTGGGATAACTCCGGGAAACCGGGGCTAATACCGGATGGTTGTTTGAACCGCATGGTTCAAACATAAAAGGTGGCTTCGGCTACCACTTACAGATGGACCCGCGGCGCATTAGCTAGTTGGTGAGGTAACGGCTCACCAAGGCAACGATGCGTAGCCGACCTGAGAGGGTGATCGGCCACACTGGGACTGAGACACGGCCCAGACTCCTACGGGAGGCAGCAGTAGGGAATCTTCCGCAATGGACGAAAGTCTGACGGAGCAACGCCGCGTGAGTGATGAAGGTTTTCGGATCGTAAAGCTCTGTTGTTAGGGAAGAACAAGTACCGTTCGAATAGGGCGGTACCTTGACGGTACCTAACCAGAAAGCCACGGCTAACTACGTGCCAGCAGCCGCGGTAATACGTAGGTGGCAAGCGTTGTCCGGAATTATTGGGCGTAAAGGGCTCGCAGGCGGTTTCTTAAGTCTGATGTGAAAGCCCCCGGCTCAACCGGGGAGGGTCATTGGAAACTGGGGAACTTGAGTGCAGAAGAGGAGAGTGGAATTCCACGTGTAGCGGTGAAATGCGTAGAGATGTGGAGGAACACCAGTGGCGAAGGCGACTCTCTGGTCTGTAACTGACGCTGAGGAGCGAAAGCGTGGGGAGCGAACAGGATTAGATACCCTGGTAGTCCACGCCGTAAACGATGAGTGCTAAGTGTTAGGGGGTTTCCGCCCCTTAGTGCTGCAGCTAACGCATTAAGCACTCCGCCTGGGGAGTACGGTCGCAAGACTGAAACTCAAAGGAATTGACGGGGGCCCGCACAAGCGGTGGAGCATGTGGTTTAATTCGAAGCAACGCGAAGAACCTTACCAGGTCTTGACATCCTCTGACAATCCTAGAGATAGGACGTCCCCTTCGGGGGCAGAGTGACAGGTGGTGCATGGTTGTCGTCAGCTCGTGTCGTGAGATGTTGGGTTAAGTCCCGCAACGAGCGCAACCCTTGATCTTAGTTGCCAGCATTCAGTTGGGCACTCTAAGGTGACTGCCGGTGACAAACCGGAGGAAGGTGGGGATGACGTCAAATCATCATGCCCCTTATGACCTGGGCTACACACGTGCTACAATGGACAGAACAAAGGGCAGCGAAACCGCGAGGTTAAGCCAATCCCACAAATCTGTTCTCAGTTCGGATCGCAGTCTGCAACTCGACTGCGTGAAGCTGGAATCGCTAGTAATCGCGGATCAGCATGCCGCGGTGAATACGTTCCCGGGCCTTGTACACACCGCCCGTCACACCACGAGAGTTTGTAACACCCGAAGTCGGTGAGGTAACCTTTTAGGAGCCAGCCGCCGAAGGTGGGACAGATGATTGGGGTGAAGTCGTAACAAGGTAGCCGTATCGGAAGGTGCGGCTGGATCACCTCCTTTCTAAGGATATTATACGGAATATAAGACCTTGGGTCTTATAAACAGAACGTTCCCTGTCTTGTTTAGTTTTGAAGGATCATTCCTTCGAAACGTGTTCTTTGAAAACTAGATAACAGTAGACATCACATTCAATTAGTAATACAAGATATCACATAGTGATTCTTTTTAACGGTTAAGTTAGAAAGGGCGCACGGTGGATGCCTTGGCACTAGGAGCCGATGAAGGACGGGACGAACACCGATATGCTTCGGGGAGCTGTAAGCAAGCTTTGATCCGGAGATTTCCGAATGGGGAAACCCACCACTCGTAATGGAGTGGTATCCATATCTGAATTCATAGGATATGAGAAGGCAGACCCGGGGAACTGAAACATCTAAGTACCCGGAGGAAGAGAAAGCAAATGCGATTCCCTGAGTAGCGGCGAGCGAAACGGGATTAGCCCAAACCAAGAGGCTTGCCTCTTGGGGTTGTAGGACACTCTGTACGGAGTTACAAAGGAACGAGGTAGATGAAGAGGTCTGGAAAGGCCCGCCATAGGAGGTAACAGCCCTGTAGTCAAAACTTCGTTCTCTCCTGAGTGGATCCTGAGTACGGCGGAACACGTGAAATTCCGTCGGAATCCGGGAGGACCATCTCCCAAGGCTAAATACTCCCTAGTGACCGATAGTGAACCAGTACCGTGAGGGAAAGGTGAAAAGCACCCCGGAAGGGGAGTGAAAGAGATCCTGAAACCGTGTGCCTACAAGTAGTCAGAGCCCGTTAACGGGTGATGGCGTGCCTTTTGTA
Organism: Kribbella sp. NPDC055071; assembly: GCF_053608045.1. Lineage (NCBI taxonomy): Bacteria > Bacillati > Actinomycetota > Actinomycetes > Propionibacteriales > Kribbellaceae > Kribbella > Kribbella sp. NPDC055071. Next base: position 119 of record NZ_JBSGUS010000058.1, on the reverse strand, counting down.
GAATGAACCGGCGAGTTACGATCCCGTGCAAGGTTAAGCAGAAGATGCGGAGCCGCAGCGAAAGCGAGTCTGAATAGGGCGCATGAGTACGTGGTCGTAGACCCGAAACCAGGTGATCT
>NZ_JBSGUS010000057.1:1947-5163 GCF_053608045.1 Kribbella sp. NPDC055071 | reverse complement strand
GTGAGTGTGTGACAAGCCCTCGGCCTATTAGTACCAGTCAGCTCCACACCTTGCGGTGCTTCCACTTCTGGCCTATCAACCCAGTGGTCTACTGGGGGCCTTACCCGGTTAACCCGGTGGGAGACCTCATCTTGAAGCGTGCTTCCCGCTTAGATGCTTTCAGCGGTTATCACTCCCGAACGTAGCCAACCAGCCGTGCTCCTGGCGGAACAACTGGCACACCAGAGGTTCGTCCACCCCGGTCCTCTCGTACTAGGGGCAGCCCTTCTCAAGTCTCCTGCGCGCGCAGCGGATAGGGACCGAACTGTCTCACGACGTTCTAAACCCAGCTCGCGTGCCGCTTTAATGGGCGAACAGCCCAACCCTTGGGACCTACTCCAGCCCCAGGATGCGACGAGCCGACATCGAGGTGCCAAACCATCCCGTCGATATGGACTCTTGGGGAAGATCAGCCTGTTATCCCCGGGGTACCTTTTATCCGTTGAGCGACGGTGCTCCCACATGCCACCGCCGGATCACTAGTTCCGACTTTCGTCCCTGCTCGACATGTCTGTCTCACAGTCAAGCTCCCTTGTGCACTTACACTCGACACCTGATTGCCAACCAGGCTGAGGGAACCTTTGAGCGCCTCCGTTACCTTTTAGGAGGCGACCGCCCCAGTCAAACTACCCACCAGGCACTGTCCCTGATCCGGATAACGGACCAAAGTTAGACAGCCAGAACAACCAGAGTGGTATTTCAACGATGACTCCACCCGAACTGGCGTCCGAGCTTCACAGCCTCCCACCTATCCTACACAAGTTGTACCGACCACCAATACCAAGTTGTAGTAAAGGTCCCGGGGTCTTTCCGTCCTGCTGCGCGTAACGAGCATCTTTACTCGTAATGCAATTTCGCCGAGTCCACGGTTGAGACAGCGCCCAAGTCGTTACGCCATTCGTGCAGGTCGGAACTTACCCGACAAGGAATTTCGCTACCTTAGGATGGTTATAGTTACCACCGCCGTTTACTGGCGCTTAAGTTCAAAGCTTCGCCGGCCTAAGCCAGCTAACCTGTCCCCTTAACGTTCCAGCACCGGGCAGGCGTCAGTCCGTATACATCGAATTACTTCTTCGCACGGACCTGTGTTTTTAGTAAACAGTCGCTTGGGCCTGGTCTCTGCGGCCATCACCGCTTCGGTGAGCAAGTCACCTAACGGTTCCGGCCCCCCTTCTCCCGAAGTTACGGGGGCATTTTGCCGAGTTCCTTAACCATGGTTCACTCGATCGCCTTGGTATTCTCTACCTGATCACCTGTGTCGGTTTGGGGTACGGGCGGCTCTAACACTCACTGCGAAGTTTTTCTCGGCAGCATGGGATCATCCACTTCCCCTGAACGGGTCCGCCTCGGCTCTCAGGCTCAATGAGACACGGATTTGCCTATGTCTCGCCCTACCACCTTGCCCGCGGATCAGCTTACGCCTACCATCGCCGCGGTTGGACTACCCTCCTGCGTCACTCCTCAATGCACCTACTACCACCTCGGGCCGAACAGTCCACCGATCCGTCCGAAGACATCACAGCTTCACGTTCTTAGCATCAGCGGGTTCGGTCGGGACGTGTTAATGCCGGTACGGGAATATCAACCCGTTGTCCATCGACTACGCCTGTCGGCCTCGCCTTAGGTCCCGACTTACCCAGGGCAGATTAGCTTGACCCTGGAACCCTTGATCATCCGGCGGACGGGTTTCTCACCCGTCATTCGCTACTCATGCCTGCATTCTCACTCGTGCAGCATCCACAACTCCATCACTAGGCTGCTTCACACGCTGCACGACGCTCCCCTACCCACCCACACACCTGGATGCCGAACAAGTCGACACCGGGTACTTGTGTGAGTGCCACAGCTTCGGCGGATTGCTTGAGCCCCGCTACATTGTCGGCGCGGAATCACTTGACCAGTGAGCTATTACGCACTCTTTCAAGGGTGGCTGCTTCTAAGCCAACCTCCTGGTTGTCTGGGCAACTCCACATCCTTTTCCACTTAGCAATCGCTTAGGGGCCTTAGCTGGTGATCTGGGCTGTTTCCCTCTCGACTACGGAGCTTATCCCCCGCAGTCTCACTGCCGCGCTCTCACTTACCGGCATTCGGAGTTTGGCTGATTTCGGTAAGCCGGTAAGCCCCCTAGACCATCCAGTGCTCTACCTCCGGTAAGAAACACGCGACGCTGCACCTATATGCATTTCGGGGAGAACCAGCTATCACGGAGTTTGATTGGCCTTTCACCCCTATCCACAGGTCATCCCCCAGGTTTTCAACCCTGGTGGGTTCGGTCCTCCACGCGGTCTTACCCACGCTTCAACCTGCCCATGGATAGATCACTCCGCTTCGGGTCTAGAGCATGCGACTAAAACGCCCTGTTCAGACTCGCTTTCGCTACGGCTACCCCACACGGGTTAACCTCGCCACACACCACTAACTCGCAGGCTCATTCTTCAAAAGGCACGCCGTCACACATTCACAAGGAACATGCTCCGACGGATTGTAGGCAACCGGTTTCAGGTACTATTTCACTCCCCTCCCGGGGTACTTTTCATCTTTCCCTCACGGTACTAGTCCGCTATCGGTCACCAAGAAGTATTTAGGCTTAGCGGGTGGTCCCGCCAGATTCACACGGGATTTCAAGAGTCCCGTGCTACTTGGGAAAACACTCAAGAGTCACTGTCTTACGCCTACAGGGCTATAACCCACTACGGCTCAACATTCCAGAAGATTCGACTTCAACAGTGATTTATAACTCTTTAGTCTCACGGCATTGAGACTCGAATGCTCCCACAACCCCATATACGCAACGCACGCCGGCTATCACACGCACATGGTTTAGCCTCATCCGCTTTCGCTCGCCACTACTCACGGAATCACTATTGTTTTCTCTTCCTGCGGGTACTGAGATGTTTCACTTCCCCGCGTTCCCTCCAGAACCCTATGTGTTCAGGCACTGGTAACTGGCTTTAGAATGCCAGCTGGGTTTCCCCATTCGGACACCCCCGGATCACAGCTCGGTTGCCAACTCCCCGGGGCTTATCGCAGGCTCCAACGTCCTTCATCGGCTCTTGGTACCAAGACATCCACCGATTGCCCTTAGTAGCTTGTCACTAACAAAAAGGCAAAAAGATTACGCTACAAAAAGATGCTCGCGTCCACTATACAGTTCTCAAAATACGGGCAGGAACACCA
>NZ_JBSGUS010000056.1:0-5404 GCF_053608045.1 Kribbella sp. NPDC055071 | reverse complement strand
GGTGAGCGGCTCCGGAATAGCTGCGATCCTTCCCTGGTCGGGGTGGTGTGGGTCAAGGGTCGTAGATCGCGCAGCGACGCCGAAGGCGCCCTTGACGCACACCGCCGCGACCAGCACCATCACGCAGCGGAGACCGCGAACCACAGTCCCTCCGAAGGCCCCGACACCACATCCCCTCCGCGCACACCACCCGAGCCGCGAATCCACCCTCCGCGCCCCGCCGAAAGGCGGCAACGGAACAGCCGCCGCGTAGCGGTGACCGCAGCACCCGCAACATCACGCCCCTCGCGCACACCAGATGAACGCGTGTCAGCAGCACGCGCACCCCGCCGGAGGCGGCAACAAAGCAGCCGCCGCGAAGCGGTGTCGTTCGTTGCGCCGCGGCATCACAGCTCGTTGCGCGTTGCGCACGCCGGATTAGGTGTGGCGGGTGGGGATTTTGGCTCGGGCTCTGGCGGTTTTTATGGCTGCTTTAAGGGTTTCTACGTCGTAGGCGCCGTAGTGGCGTTGGCCGTTGACGAAGAAGGTTGGGGTGCCGGAGACGCCGCTGGTGTCTGCGGATTCCACGTCCTGCGCGACGCGGGCGGCTGCGACGTGGCGTTTGATGTCGTCGTGGAGTTTGGCGGTGTCGAGGCCGAGCTGTTCGGCGTACCGCATCAGGTCGGTCGGCTGCAGCTTGTCCTGGTTCGCGAGGAGCAGGTCGTGCATCTCCCAGAACGCGCCCTGCGCGCCGGCCGCCTCAGCCGCCTCGGCTGCGATCTGTGCGCGCGGGTGGACGTCGCTGAGTGGGAGGTGCCGCCAGACGTACCGTAGGTCGTCGTCCACCATCAGCGCACGGACGTTGGGCTCGGCCAATCCGCAGTACGGGCATTCGAAGTCGCCGTACTCGACCAGCGTCACAGACGCGTTCTCCGGCCCACGGATATGGTCTCGGTCCGGATCAACCGGATCGGTCAGATCCACCAACTGCTCGGCCTCGCCGAGCAACGCGAGCGCCCGCTTCGGCGGGGACAGCAGCCTCGCCGTCCGGAAGACCACCCAGGTAATACCCGACGAGACGATCACCGCCGACAACAGACCGACCTTGGCCTCGGCCAGCTGCGCACCGTCGAACGCAATAGTTGCTATCAGCAACGATACCGTGAACCCGATCCCGGCGATCGTCCCACTCCCCAGCACCGCGGCCCACCCGACCGTCGGCCGCAGCCGACCGCGACTGGCTCGATCCAGGATCCACGACACCGTCGTGATCGCGATCGGCTTCCCGACCACATACCCGATCAGGATGCCGAGCGTGATCGGCGACCTGAACGCCCGCCCGAGAAAGTCCCCGTCGATCGTGACCCCGGCGTTCGCCAAGCCGAAGATCGGCACGATCAGGTAGCTGGTCCACGGGTGGTAGAGGTACTGCAGGCGCTCGTTCGGCGAGATCGACGTCGTCAGCCCGATCGTCGCGGACCGCGCGAGCTCCGGGGTCGGCTGCTCGCGGAAGAGCCGGAACAGCCCGGTCGCCTCCTCCAACTGCTCCCGGCCCGGTGAGTACGCCGGAGCCGTAAGCCCGATCGCGAGTCCGGCCACCACGGGGTCGACACCACTCGACAGCAGCGCGGCCCACATGAGTACGCCGAGAACGACGTACACCCAGGACTTCCGGACGTGGAACAACGCTAACGTCAGCACGATGGCGAACGCGACGATCGCCAGCACGAGCGGCATCAGCTTGATGTCCTCGCTGTAGACGACCGCGATCACCACCAGCGCGAGCAGGTCGTCGACCACGAACACGGTCAGCAGAAAGACCCGGACCCGATCCGGTACGCCGCGGCCGACCAGCGCGAGCAGACCGAGGGCAAGCGCGGTGTCGGTCGACATCGCGACACCCCAGCCGTGCCCGCCCTCCCCGCCGGCATTGAACGCGAGATAGATGAGCACCGGTACGGCCATCCCGGCCACGCCGGCCAGCATCGGCAGCACGAACCGGCTGCGGTCGCGCAGATCGCCGAGGTCGAACTCGCGGCGCGCCTCCAGGCCCACCACCAGGAAGAACAGCGTCATCAGGCCGCTGTTGATCCACTCGCGCAGATCCAGGCTCATCGTCTCGTCGCCGAGCCCGATCGAGAGATGGGTCTGCCAGAAGTCCTCGTACCAACTCGGGGCGAGGTTGGCCCACAGGAGCGCGACCACGATCGCCGCGGCGAGGACGCCCGAGCTGCCCGCCTCGGTCCGAAGGAAGGCACGCACCGGTGCCGCGAACTCCCGCCGCCAATTCGTCCGGCCACTCGACAGCGCCGGCAAGTCCGTCATGGCATCAGAGTAATCACCTCGGCCAGGAATTCCGGATCACTCAGGCAGGGAGGCCGGTGGCCCGCCGAATCACCGCATCGAACGCGCGAGCCGGCAGCAGGTGTCGCAGTGCAATCAGGGGCTTCGCGGCGAAGCCGGTCGCGTACCGGGTGCGAGGATGCCGGGCGCTGACGGCCGCAGCGATGGTGTCGGCGACCACCTCCGGCGGCGAGTTGCGACGTTCGCTCGCCTCCGAGTCCATCGAGCCGGCCATCGCGTCGGCCTGGGCGGCGTACGGACCGGAGCTGGACGTCTTGCGAAGGTTGCCGGCCGCAATCCCACCCCACTCGGTCCGGATGCCGCCCGGCTCGATCAGTACGACGTTGACCCCGAACGGCCGCGTCTCCAGCCGGAGACAGTCGCTCAGCGCCTCGAGGGCGAACTTCGTGCCGTGGTACCAGCCGCCGAACGGCGAGTAGATCTTCCCACCCATCGAGCTGACGTTGACGATCGTCCCGCTCCGCTGCGCCCGTATCCCGGGCAGAACCAGCTGGATCAGCCGCGCGGCCCCGAAGACGTTGACCTCGAACTGGTACCGCGCCTCGGACAACGGCACGTCCTCGACCGCGCCGTACGACCCATATCCCGCGTTGTTCACCAGTACGTCGATGCGCCCGGTCTCCTCGTGGATTCGCCGTACGGCGGCCTGCAGCGAGTCCTCATCGGTCACGTCCAGCTCGATCAGGCGAATGCCCTGGTCAGCCAGGTCCTTCATCTTGTCGAGCCGGCGGGCCGCGCCGTACACGACGTAGCCGAGCTCGTGCAGCTTGCGGGCGGTGGCGGCGCCGATCCCGGAGGAGGCGCCGGTGACGAGCGCGGTCTTGCTGGACATGATCTGGTCTCCCACTCAGGTAAGGTGAACTCTGGTTCACGATTATCATGAACCAGAGTTCATGTTATTTCAAGGAGAGCGTATGAGCCCGCGCGCCGATGCGGTCCGGAACCGGAAGAAGATCCTGGACGCGGCCCGTGACCAGATCACCCAGCACGGGCCCGAGGTCGGGATGGACGAGATCGCGGCCGCGGCCGGGGTCGCGGTCGGCACGCTCTACCGGCACTTCCCGAACAAGACCGACCTGGTCAGCGCGGTCATCACCGAGTACCTGGGGCATGTCGCCGACGACATCGAGGCCGCGGCCGCACGGGTTCGGGACGGCGCGCGGGCGATGGACGAGATCACTGAACTGATCGGGCGGGTGCTGGAGGCGTCTGCGACGGACTATGCGGTGAAGGCCGCGGCTCGGACGCTCGGGGCCGATCCGGGTGATCAGGCCGAGGAAGATCGCGCCGGCGCGGCGCTGGGTGGGCTGATCGCGATCGCCCAGGCTGACGGCGAACTGCATCCGGATATCAGCGTTGACGACTTCTACTTGCTGATCGCGTCGGCGCCGGCTGATCAGCCCGCGGAGGTGCGGGCGCGGTGGCTCACGCTGGTCCTTCCGGGGCTGAGAGCGCGGAGTCGAATCTGACACCGTTGTCGAGGAAGCATTCCCGGCGAACGGGTGCATACTGCGAGAAGAATTGGGCGCTTCGCCCGCAGATCGTTCACCGATTCAGCGGGTGTGGACATCTGCATGTCATGGGGTTGAGCTCGACGCCGGGATTTGTGCGGCCAGCACGGCAGACCGGGTCACGTCCCGGCGTCCTCAACCCCTCCCACGGCAAGGGGTGCGTGGCGACTTCCCTCAAACCCCATCGCCGTTTTCCCTTCCACAGCTAGGCTGTGGAGATGGGTGAGTGGCGACCGCTGTCCGGACCCTCCCGGCAGGTTGCCTTGGAGATCCTGCTGGACGGGCCCCAGTCGCGGGCCGAGCTTTCGCGTCGCGTCGGGTTGTCGCCGGGCAGCCTGACCCGGTTGACCAAACCGATGGTCGAGTCCGGCCTGCTGGTCGAGGTGCCCGGTGGACCGACGGACGCCCGGGTCGGACGCCCCTCGCAGCCACTCGATCTCGACTCGGCGTCCCATCACTTCGTCGGCATCAAACTCACCGGTGACACGGCGATCGGCGTACTGACAACCCTGCGCGCTGAGGTGATCGCGAGCGCCGAACGACCACTGACCGACCCGACCCCGTCCGTCGTCGCCGAGCTCGTCACCGACCTCACCGACGAACTCGCCGCCCAGGTCCCCGGCGGCGCCCCGATCACCGGACTCGGCCTGTCCCTCGGCGGCCGGGTAGCCCGTTCCGAGGTCCGCTGGGCGCCGTACCTCAACTGGTTCGACGTACCTTTCGGCGATCTGCTGGCCGCAAACACCGCCACCCCGGTAGTGATCGCGAACGACGTCACCGCACTGACCGAAGCGACCCACTGGTTCGGCGCCGGCCGGAACGTCGACCGCTTCATCCTCGTGACGATCGGCGCAGGCGTCGGGTACGGCCTGGTCATCCACAACCTCACCGTCGACCACCCCGACACGAGCATCGGCCCGCTCGGCCACTACCCGCTCCTCCCGGACGGACCCCGCTGCGACCGCGGCCACCGCGGCTGCGCCGTCAGCCTCCTCACCGTCGGCGCGATCACCGACCAGGTCGGCGCCGCACTCGGCCGGACGGTCCAGTACGACGAAGCCCTCGACCTCGCCGCCAAGGGCGACCTGGCCGCGAGCGCGGTGATCAGCCAAGCCGGCCGCGCACTCGGCAAGCTCATCGCGGCGGCCGCGAACTTCACCATGCCCGAGCTCGTCGTCCTCGGCGGCGAGGGCGTCCGGCTGGCCGAGGTCGCCCGCGACGATCTCCTGGCAGCCCTGCACGCCGACCGCCATCCGTCCTCCGCGGAGCTCCCGATGGTGCTCCAGCCCGCCGACTTCACCGAATGGGCCCGCGGCGCCGCCGTCGTCGCCATCCAGACCTTCGCCCTCGGCACCGAGTAACTGACTATCATCAAATAACCAGTTACACTAGCCCTCAAGCAACCACCCAGCAGCCCCGCCCACCCCTCACCGGATTTGCCTGGTTGACCCATCAGGTCGGGGGGTGGGGGTCGAAAGTTCCTCGGACAACAAAACCAACCCCGGAGGCGTGCGCAGGTCCATTGCTGGGGACCAGGCCACAAGCACAGG
>NZ_JBSGUS010000055.1:0-5516 GCF_053608045.1 Kribbella sp. NPDC055071 | reverse complement strand
GTGTGGGCCCGGCCCTGCCGGGTCACCGTCTCCGTACGCGTCTGCGGCTTCATCGGGCACCGCCCGACCGCAGCGCCTCGGCCGCCCGCCGCGCCCGCTCAGCGGCCTCGGCCGCCTCCCGCGCCCGCCGCATCGCGCCCTCGGCCGCGCCCTCCGTGGCGGTGTCCGCCCATGTCATCGCGCCCGCAGGCGCACCGATACGATCCATCACAGATCGCCCTCCTGGTCATGTCAGGTGGGTGGTTCAGGCGCGGGCCGGTGCTCCAACACCGGCCCGTGCCGTCCGAGCGTCTCTGGCGCTCTCCGCCGTGCTCCGGCCCAGCTCGAATGGGCCGGAGCACGACGGGCTACGCCAGCCGACTACAGCTCGCCGCGCCGCTCCAGCTCGCGGGCGATGTCGTTCTGATCGGCGATCGCGTCCACGTCCATCGGGGTCCGCGTCCGCTTGATCAGCTCGTACTCATAGCGCAGGTCCTCAGTGGACTGCGTCCGGCTGTGCTCGATCGACGCCGAAGACGGGCTCTTCCGGATCCTCATGTGCATTTCCTTTCATGGCGATTGATGCCGTTTCAGCCGGTCCGGCTGGCGACTGGCCAACCATGACACAGAACTTCTCGGTAAACAACCCTGCTTCAGTGGGCGTTGCGTGAGCTATGCTGTGCAGCATGGAAATTCCCGAGAAAGCGCAGGCCGAGGCGCTGGCGCGCGTGGCGGAACTGGGCACCCAGCGCGCCCAACTGCTCGCCGACGCCAAGGCGCTACTGCCACAGATCAAGGAAGCCGCCCTTGCGGCCGCGCGAATCGATGCCCCGCGCTCCCGCATTCAGCAGCTCAGCAAGGTGAGCACAGCCGTTGTCTACGGCTGGTTCGATGAGGCGGGCCTGCCCAAGCTCAAGGGCGGCAAGGGGGGTGTCTGACCAGATGGACTACCAGCGACACAATGTGGCTCCCCCCGGGCATGCCGACCTGCCGTTCGCCGGGGACGCGTCGCTCGCAGAGGTGCTGGGTGTGATTGACCAGCTCAGCGCGCTGGGCCGCGACCTGCGGGCCACGGTCCCCACCGCGAGCCTGCGGGGGAGTCAGTACCTGCGGGCCGCAGACCTGGCGCGATGGATCGCAGACGCCGCCGACGAGTTGCACCAGGACCTCAACCAGGACTCGTCAATCCCGCTACAGACCGACTGAGACCCGAGCGTTATTTCAGTACGCGGAATCCGCGTCCCGGCGACGCCCTGACTGGGCGTAGCCTGTCCCGCACAAGATCCAGACAGACAGCAGAAAAGCCACCCACCAGTTGCCCGAGAGTTGGCGCTCTCGGAGGTGAACGGCTTTCCGCTGGCCCTTGCCAAGGCTCGTTCTGAGTGTAGCGGTCGGTTTTTCGACCGGACACCGGGCGGGCCAGAGAGAGGCCCCACATGGCGCACCCGTCACCTGATGACTGCGCGTCCTGCCGCCGGATTTTCGGCGAGCTGGTTGAGCACGAACTGACCACTGCCCCCGGTACCTCGTTGCCCGCTGCCGTGCTGGCGGAGCGTGTGGGGCTGGTGCCGCGCGTCCTGCGCCGCCACCTCACCGAGCTGGTCACCGCTGGGCGCATTGATGTGGACCGCCGGACGCCTCTGCCGGGCGCCAGCGTCGGCCGGGCCCGCCCCCTGCCCACCTCGCCGAGCCCTGCGGAGTGGGCCGCGTCCATCCAGACCCGCGACCGCACCTGCTGCCGTCTGCTGGCCGCGCTGGCGCTCCATGCCGGTGCCGACTGGACCGGGCAGGAGCGGCAGGAGGATCTGGCCCGGGCCCTCGGGATCAGCGTGCGCACCCTGCGCACCCACCGGGGGCACCTGGAGGATGACCAGCTGGTGCGCTGGGACCGGCGCGGCCGGGTCCGGGGACTGCCGGACCGCTACACCCTGTTGTCCGGCCTGATCCGCCTGCCCGACGTGCCCGAGGAGTGGGCAGACCTGCCCTGGGCGGAGGGCGCGGCCGTGGACCTGATGGATCAGGTCTGGTGGCTGGCTGGACTGACCGACGCTCAGCACGAGCGCACCCGGCGCCACATCGCCCACCTGATGACCAACGGCTGGACGGCCGCCGAGCTACTGGGCCGACTCGATCGCATCCCGCCGACCGAGCACGTCAGCCACCCGTACGCGCTCGCGCAGTCCTTGCTGCCGGTCCGGGGAGAGCCGCCGGTCGCCACAGCGCAGGAGGTGACTGGCGGACGGGGCCCGCTGGCGATCGTGGATTGCGCCGGGAACTGCGGGCGTGCCGTTCGGGGCGTGGCCGGAGTGAGCACCTGCCGAGACTGCCGCCAGGCAGCAGCACCTGCACCGTTCTGAGGGGGAGACGGACATGGGGATCATCGGAGACGCGCTCAGTCGCGCCGCACAGGCAGCGTGGACGCGCCCGCTGCCGAAGTCCGCAGGGGCTCGGCTGCGGTTCCTGCTCAAGCGCGAGAAGGGCAGCACCCGCGCCGTGGCTGACCGGCTGGGCGTCAGCCAGCGCACCGTCCAGCGCTGGGCGAAGGGCGAGCAGCAGCCGACCGGCAAGCGTGCCGCCGCACTGGAGCGGGAGGCGGCCCGCGACTGGCAGCCCCGGGTCACCGCCGAGGCACAGCGCCGTTCCGCCCGGGACGGCCTGGTGGTGGAGACCCGGGCGCGGTTCGGGTTCACCGCCGCGCCTGGCACCACCGACGACGGCCGGATGCGGCGGATCACCGAGACGCTGCCGCCGGACGTGAGCGGGAGGATCTGGGAGGCGTGGCGCTCCGGAGATGAGGAGCAGCTGCAAGAGCTGGTCGGGCAGGGGCTGGGGTACTCGTACTTCCAGGACCGGGGCCGCCGCGCTCAAGGACTCGACGTAACGCTCACCGATGTCGACTACATCGAGCTGGGGGAGCTGTGAGCACAGATGGAGAGCCGGCTGAAGCGCCGGCCGACAGCACGAGGCAGACCGCACAGTGCCGGTGCCGCTGGTGCAAGCTCGCCCCGTGGGCACTGCCCACGGCGGCCGCCGTGCTCGTGGTACTCACCCTGGCCCTCGCGGCCGGGGGCCGGTACCCCTGGCCGGTCGATGCGGCGGTCTACCTCGCGACCGCCACCATGGTCTATGCGGTGCTCTCTGGGCCGGTGATGCGGCAGCGCTGGCGCCATGAGGACCGGCTGTTCAACGAGCAGGACCGGTAGACGGAACAAGGATGGGGCCCGCACCGTCGTGCGGGCCCCGGTTCATCGCAGGTCCCCCCATCGTCGCCAATTGGCGACAGCTCTGCACCCCGACCCACCAGACTTACAGAGTCCGGAACTGCGGGAGTCTGTCAGTCCTGAGTCCGGCGGCGCGGGGCCAGCGAGGCGAGGAGTTCGGCCTCCGTGTCCCCGCGGAGCCGTCCGGCGCGCGTCAGGAGCAGGTCGACCGCAACCCGGATCAAGGTGTTGTCCGTGATGATCTCCGAGCGGTTCCGGCGCTGCCCGGACACCCTGCGGCGCAGTGCCGCCAGCTCGGCGAGCTGGTCCGTCCGCAGACGCGTCTCCTTGCGCTCCAGGCTCTGCCACTTCGGCCCGTCTGCCGAACCCTGAGAGTCCGAGACTTCCGAACTCTCGGACTTTGTAACTTCAGAAGTCCGGGAGTCCGGGAGTTCCGAAGTTGGCTCGGCTTTTGGCTGTTCAGGAGCGGAGATGCTGCCCACCAGCTGTTCGACCTCTGGCACCAATGGCTGACGGATCGGTGACTCGGACGGCACCGTGGAGCGTTTGATCCGGGTCATGCGATCGCCTTCCACAGCCGCTCGGCGCCCGCCGCGTACACGTCGCGCATCTCCTTGCCCCGGGCGCCCAGAGCGGACAGCGGCATGCCTTCGTCCGCCGCGTCCTTGACCACCGATCGCTCCGGAATCGCGTCCCAGACCCGATCCGGCCCGAAGATGGCCGGCAGGCTCGTGAGGTGGTGCGCGTGGCCGGCCAGCCGCCCATCGACCTTGGAGGGGATCGCCGCGAGGAACCGCAGTTCCGCGTTCGCCAGCTCGGCGAGCGTCTGCGGATCCTGGACGAAGTCCCGAAAGCGGGTGGCGCCCTCCACCCCGTCGTACTCCGGCTCCACCAGGGCAACCGCCCAGTCAGCCGCGGCGAGGCCGAGCTGCGTCAGGTGCCCCAGCGAGGGCGGGCAGTCGATCAGCGTCACGTCGTGCGCCTCATCAACCCCCTCCAAAGCGCGCGCCAGCCGCCCGCGAGCGCCCATCACCGCCGCTTCCGCGATGCGGTTCTCCAGATCGAAGCGGGCCGGGAGCACATCGATCCGCATCCCGTACAGCCCCTCCCAGCCACACGGCACGATTCCGTCCGCCGCCGCGCCAGCCTGCCCGCTGCGGACCACCTCGCTCACCGAGACCGTGGCGGCCTGGTCCACCCGGTAGGGCCGCGCCAGCCGCCGCGAGGTGTTCGCCTGCGGATCCAGATCCACCACCAGGACCCGGCGCCCGGCATCCGCCAGCGCCGCCGCCGTGTTCACCACCCACGCGCTCTTGCCCACCCCGCCCTTGTTATTGCCCGCTGCCACGCGTCTGCTGCGTCCCACCATCAACCTCCGAACTCTGTAACTCCGGCACTTCCGTACCCCGGAAGTACACCACCAGAGCGCCCTCGCTTCGGGCGGACCCGCCCGAAGCGTCAGCCGGCCCTTTCACCGCGGGCCGCTGTGCGCCTCGCTGACGCCCCCGCACCTCACCTCCCGACAGGTGGGGCCGCCGGGGGAGCGCTGAGGGGCTCTCAGGCCTATCTGCGGCGCAGCTGGCGAGCGAATCGGCGCACGGCTACCTCGCGGGCGATCGGCGGCCCGAGGTAGCACGCCAGCACCGGAGCCGCAGCCAGAGCGAAAGCAGCCCATACCCCCCATAGCTGACGCATCAGCAGCACGCCCCCGATCAGCAGCAGCAGACCCACCGTCACCGCGAACGCGTGCGCCTCGTCCCGCTCCCGATCTCCCATCACGCACCCCCGCCCGTGATCACCGAGCCATCGAGCGTAGGTGCCACCCCCAACACCGGCACCCCGATTCACCGCACCACGCCCGGACGCAGGATCCGAACCGGCAACTCAAAGTCCCCCCCCCCCCCGAAGTCCCGAGTTATCCACAGGCAACGGGCAAACGCACATCGAAACGCACGCGGATCGCACCTGGATCGCACAATTCCGGGGCCTACTGGCCGGTAAGGGGACTCTGAATTGCCGGTTCGGGTCCCCCCCTCCTGACCTGCGAAAACACCAGTTTCGAGCCCCTCGTCATCCACAATTTTGTACCAAGGGGGACCCGAGATTGCCGGTAGGGTCCCCCACCTCTGACCTGCGAAAACGCCCTCCAGTTTGTACCAAGGGGGACCCAGAATTGCCGGTTCTCTAGTAGTCCCCCTCCCCCATCACCGGCACCGCCGCGCCTGCCGCAAAGCGGCAACGGCGCCGGACGGCGGGCCGCGAAGCGGCACGCATCGTCTCGTCACAGAGCGCAGCGATGTGTACAGGGGCATAGCG
>NZ_JBSGUS010000054.1:0-7160 GCF_053608045.1 Kribbella sp. NPDC055071 | reverse complement strand
GTCTTTTCTTATCTTGATACTATATAGAAACATCTCAAGGCAAAAAAAAAGCCCTCATCCCTTATTTGTCAAGGGATGGAGGCTTTTTTGACAGGTAAAAACTCCTTCTGCTATTATTGAGTTACCACACTTAACAATAGAATGCTAGATTACTAGCTCAGAAGGAGTTTTTCATTTTGTATTCATCTGAAAACGATTATAGCATCCTCGAAGACAAAACCGCAACAGGTAAAAAGCGGGATTGGAAGGGGAAAAAGAGACGGACGAATCTTATGGCGGAGCATTACGAAGCGTTGGAGAGCAAGATCGGAGCACCTTACTACGGCAAAAAAGCTGAAAAATTAAATGGTTGTGCAGAGTATCTTTCGTTTAAGAGAGACCCGGAGACGGACAAATTAAAACTGTATCAAGCCCATTTTTGTAAAGTGAGGTTATGTCCGATGTGTGCGTGGCGCAGGTCGTTAAAAATTGCGTATCATAATAAATTAATTGTTGAGGAAGCGAATCGGCAGTATGGCTGCAGTTGGATTTTTCTCACACTTACAGTTCGTAATGTCGAGGGCGATGGATTAAAACCTATGATTACTGACATGATGAAAGGATGGAATCGTCTTTTCGGTTATAAACGAGTCAAAGAAGCTACTTTAGGTTATTTCAGAGCTTTAGAGATTACCAAAAACCATAAAGAAGATACATATCACCCTCATTTTCATGTGCTGTTGCCTGTAAAGAGGAATTATTTTGGAAAGAATTATATCAAGCAGGCAGAGTGGACAAGCCTATGGAAAAGGGCAATGAAATTGGATTACACGCCGATTGTCGATATTCGTCGAGTTAAAGGTAAATCGAAGATTAATGCTGAACAAATTGAGGACGAAGTACGGGAAGCTATGGTGGAGCAAAAAGCTGTTCTCGAAATCTCTAAATATCCGGTTAAAGATACGGATGTCGTGCGCGGTAATAAGGTGACAGAAGACAATCTGAATACAGTGTTTTATTTGGATGATGCACTGTCTGCTCGTAGGCTGATCGGGTATGGTGGAATTTTGAAAGAGATACATAAAGAACTGAACCTTGGTGATGCTGAAGATGGAGATCTTGTTAAGATTGAGGAAGAGGATGACGAGGTAGCAAATGGTGCATTTGAAGTCATGGCTTATTGGCATCCTGGTATTAAAAATTACATAATCAAATAATAAAAGCAGGCTTGATGCCTGCTTATTTTTTTTCACTTTTATCTAGGAAAAAAGAAAACCACATAACACTTATAAATCCAGCAACAGCAAGAATGCCAACCACTATATAGGCCCACATTGGTATATCCATTAATCTTCCTCCCTAATGTTTTGAACATACTCTTATTATTAACAAAAAACAGAAGAAAAGATATGAGAATTTTCTATTATTATCCTTAAAACTAGCTTAATATTCCTTATTTTCAAAAAATTCCATTGAAAAAAATGGTATAAATTAAACGTATTTAAACTTTTGAAGGAGATGGAATTATGGAAGCAAAGTCACTATTGAAATGTGTAGCTGTTCCTGTTTTAGCATTTTCAACGTTATTATCAGCTGGTTTGCCGAGTGCACAAGCAGCGAATCATTCTGTTCAAAGTAGTGTTGAGAATAAGGTTTCTAAATTAAATATTCAACAATTAAAAGAATACAATAGCCTGAAAAAACAAGGCTTTAATGTCTCCATTTCTGAAAGTGAAGATGGGACTGTATTCATAAATGCATATGAAAGTTCGCCAGTTACTAACAAGAAAGCTGAACCGGGAAAGATTACTACCCAAGCAGTTGTTGGTGAACAGACTTTTAATATAAAACAGTCTGTATACTATGGTTATTCTCGTGTAGGTGGCATTTCAGGGAAAATTAAAGTTGAATATAGAGGAAAAACAGTAACACCAGTATCTGATACTTTAAGAATTAGTAGAGGGGTAGCAAAAGAGAAAAAATACAAGAGTGGTAATCCTGGTAAAGTTACGTTTCCATTTGTTATTAATTTAGGTAGTTCACCTTTTAATACAGGTTCTGTTCCTTTTGATTCTTGGTTCTATATTTATAGCACCGGAAAAGTTAAATTTGATCAGACTGGTACACCTAAAAAATTTTAAAACGGAGCAGGCCTTAGGGTCTGCTTTTTATGTGTACGAGGCTCCACGATGTTTGACACGGCTATGAACTGGACGGTTATCTTGTCAACATGAGGAAGAAGATGACAAGGTTGCAAATGGAGTATTTGAGGTTATGGCTTACTGGCATCCAGGTATTAAAAATTACATAATCAAATAAAAGAGTGGCTATAAAGCTTACTCTTTTATTTATGAAATTCAGTTTCTCTTCTAGGCCTTTAACTGTAAAATATATCTAGGGGGGAATCATGAATAAAAATAATACTAATCAGATAACGGCATCAAAAAAAATAGGGCATGATCCAGCTTTAAAACAAAGAACTCAAAAGCTTTTAAATAATTTGCAGTGTATAGTGGAAAATATGGATGAGAAGCGTGGTTCTATATTTTTAGATTGGTTAGATACTCAGAATAATTATCTAAAATGGGAAACGAATTTTGATCCAAAAAGATTAAAGAAGTATAAACGGGGAGATATTGTTTTTGTTCATTTTGGGTTCAATGTTGGGGCTGAATTTGGTGGATTACACTATGCAGTAGTCGTAAAAAAAGATTCTAAAAGTAGTCCAATGTTGAATGTTGTGCCTTTGTCGTCTTTAAAAGAAGGACAGACAGCAGATGACTTGCACCCAGAAGAGTTATACTTAGGGAAGATTTCTGGACTAAATGATAAAGAATCATTTGCTAAGATTAATCAAATGAGATCTGTAAGCAAAATCAGGATTTTTAATCCTAAAAAGTCGTCTGATGTAGCTTTTAAATTGACTAATGAACAAATGGACTCCATTGATCAACGAATTATGAAGTTGTATACCAATATCAAAAACACACAACAAAATACTGAATGATGTTGACTTTTTTATATAAATAGTGTATAGTTTATTTCACATCTGAAAAAGGATGCATATACTTAATGTATAGCTGAAATATTAAATAATGCCCTTGTAAGCAGTGATGCTTACCATGCGGTCACATAAAAACTTAACTTACCATGTTTTATACATGGTCAAAAGGAAAAGCCACTCCATTATGGAGTGGCTTTTTACGTTGTAGGTGTCTGGTAGTAAGCGATGATACCGATTAGGCTTAATACGACTACGACTCCTAATATGCTCCACAATGTTACTTTCATACGTTTTGACATGCTATGACCTCACTTTGTAGGCTCAATCAACAGTGAATTTCTTGTATGTTCTCTTTCCGTTTTTATCTCCAACGGCTTTAATGAAAACATTACCTAAAGTGATGCCGACATCTTTGATTGGCCCGATTTGGTAATAGAAACTTCCTGTAACAGCGGCTTTGTTGTCACCAGTGACCCAAGCATTTTTGCCTCCAGTATTTAATCCTGTGCGTACAACTGGATTCCAATTACGGACTACTCTTGCACTGGAAGAGTTGATCTTTTTCACTTTGCCCTTTGTTACATTGTAATTCACAGAAACTCTATAAGTAGTCACTGGGGCGCCAAAAAATTTCACAGAGTTTTCGTAAGAAACGCCTTTGTCTCCCTGAGTCTGAATAGGTTGCTGAGTTACTGTTTCTTCTGTTTCAGTGTTGATTGGATCAAGTTTCGTAAAGCTTTCTACAAGCTTTTCCTGATCTTCTGGTGATAAGGCTTTGAAGTCTTGAAGTGCTTTCCCGGGCTCCATAACGGCAGCGGCTATGTATTCTGGAGAAACACCTGCGGCTTTAGCAGCATTTTCATCATAATGGGCAAGGTAATTTTCGTAGTCTTGAGGTGTGTACTTACTCTTTACTTCTTCAGCAGATGTGCTAGAAGGTAATACCAATCCAAGTGTAACAAAACTGATAATCATAAACAGAATCCATTTCCTCATTTTCACACTCTCCCTTGTATGATTTTGGTACCGAATTCACGTTAACATAGCTTGTATCCTAATATGAATAAAATAACAATATTTAAAATAAATTGAATAAAAATTCCTATGAGATTGAACTTTTGATTGCGGGCATTTTTGCGGTTTTCAAAGTGTGTGAAATGAAGATATATCAACGGTTCAACTTTATTTTTATTGGGTGAGCAGATGTGAAAATAGAGAAAGTAGATGCGTGTTACCGCAGCGTACTTTCTCTATTTGAAAATTTGACACACAGAACAATTTGTTCATGTGGTTCGATGCTGCGGGAGCAGCAAGGGTTTTTCCGATTTTCTGCCGATCTCTCATCGGCGGAAAAGTCGGGTCGGCGGACAGCCGACAAGTGGCACGAACTTTCGATGCGATAGCGAGAATGAGAGAGCCACCGGCACCGCAGGTCGCACGTCCAAATTGAATCCGTAGGAACAATTTGGTGTAGTGCGTTACACCAAAGATAAACTTTGTGTTACCATAACCCCTATACAGTGGTCTGAATCGGGGGTTTTTCTCATGGCAAATTATGCAGTCATCAGGATGGAAAAATACAAAAAAGATAGATTGAATGGAACGCAAAAACACAATCAGCGGGAGTTTCAAAAAAGCAAAAATGAAAATATTGATCGGGAGCGGACGCACTTAAATTATGATCTAGTGAACGAGAAACCGATTAGCTATTCAAAAGCGATTCATGAAAAAATTGAGGGGCGAGTCAAACGGAAGGTCCGAGCGGATGCTGTTTTGGTCAGCGAATTTTTGATCACGGCAAGTCCTGACTATATGAACGGGTTGAGCGATGCGGAGCAGCGGCGCTATTTTGAAACAGCGGTTGATCATTTGAAAGAGAAATACAGCGCTGAAAACATGCTTTATGCCACAGTCCATATGGATGAAGCGACTCCCCATATGCATGTTGGTATTGTACCGATCACGGAGGACGGCCGACTCTCTGCGAAAGATTTTTTTAATGGCAAATTGAAGATGAAAGCCATTCAAGATGATTTTCATCGGCACATGGTTGAAAACGGTTTTGACCTGGTGCGCGGCGAACCAAGCGAAAAGAAGCATGAGAATGTTCACCAGTATAAAATAAATCAGCGGCAAGCGGAGCTTGAGCGGCTTAATGCTGAAATTGCTTTAAAGGAAAAGCAGAGAGAGGAACTGGAAAAGCAAAACAAAGCTGTTCAGGCAGTTATAGAAGTGAAAAAAGAATCGCTGACAGCTAAGGCTGAAGAGTTGAAAATGCCGACTATTGAACATGAAAAAGCGTGGCTCAAAAAGGATAAAGTCATTGTGCCGGAGCGGGAACTCCATGCTTTGTATGCCTATGCGGAGCAGAAAACTAAAACGGCAGCCGAGTTGGCGGGGCAATTGAAGTCGGAAACGCAGGAAAAGGAGCGCTGGCAGTCTATCGCCCGGCAGGAAGCAGATCG
Source organism: Kribbella sp. NPDC055071 (assembly GCF_053608045.1). NCBI lineage: Bacteria > Bacillati > Actinomycetota > Actinomycetes > Propionibacteriales > Kribbellaceae > Kribbella > Kribbella sp. NPDC055071. Next base: position 1,712 of record NZ_JBSGUS010000054.1, on the reverse strand, counting down.
GGCGGATGAAAAAGACCAACGGCTTCAGGAACTGCAGAGTAGGATCCATTCAGAAGTTGAAGCGTCCAAAAAGGAAATGCGGCGCAAGCTTGCAAAGGAATTTACGGAAGAGCAGCGTGAGGATCTGCGGCAGGAAGTGAAGGAGGAGCTGACGGCTTTACGAACGGAAAATAAGGAACTGTCAGCTGAAAATAAAGGCTTGATCATTGAGAGGAATCGCGAAGCTGAGGAGAGCCTAAAGCTAAAACAGGAACTTGATAAGAGAAACGGTCAGTATGCTGAGGTTTTGAGTTTCGCCAAGAAGCAGAATCAAACGCTTGAAAAAGTGGCTGGAGAAAACAAGGCGTTAAAAAAAGAAAATAAGACACTAAAAGAGAGAGTTGCCGTACTGGAACAATGGAAAGACAAAATGGTTCAGTGGGCTAAAGAAAAATTACCAAAGATGCGGAAATTAGCGGCATCGTTTTTCCGTACGGCTGGAATGCCTAGAGAAGCCAATAAATACAAGGACAATGAATTAGAGCGGTGAAAACGGGCAATCAATTGCCCTTCCAAAATTTCCACCACTTTTTTTGTTTGGTGGCTGCGATCATTTTTTGTGTCTCAAGGGACTCACGTAATGCAGCGGTGAGTGTCTCGTGCCTTTCTTGCTGTCTTTTTTCGAATCGTTCCATCCGTTCTGCCATGTGGCGGTTGAATTCTTCCTGTCGTTTCATGAATTCGACTAAAGGATTGTCCTGTAGCGATGTAGCGGTATCCGATATGGTCAGTTTAGAACGATATAAGCTTGCTATGTGCTTTACCGTTTCGTCGAGTGAGTGTCCATTGATCTTAGTCATTGTACATAGATACTCTAAAGTCTTTACGTCATCCTCGGTATAGAGTCGCCATCCTTTCGAATCTTTATTGAACGAGTAGCCTTGTTCTTCAAGCATACTGGCATACTTGCGGACAGTTACTGGCTCTATACCGAGGTGTTTTGCGACGTCCTTTGATGATAATTTGATTCCCATATCCATAACGTATCACCTCGTAAAAAGGGTTCGCTATAGTGAGGGCAAAGCCCTTTATTTAGAGCCATTTAAAAAGAAAGCTGTTCCGTTCTTTTATCAGGTTGGGACTGTATTTAGTTTATGGGGGAGTGCCAATGAGTGATTTTGAAACAGGAATGAGATATGTAAGAGCAACCCTTGGCTTTGAGGGTTTAGTGCTGACGGAAGAAGAGGAAAAGCTTTTAGAAAGACGGTTTCATGGAGAAATCACAGAGGAAGAATACATACAAAAAGCGTTTGAGCTTTCTTTGATGTGATGTACCTGCAGGGGCTTATAATATTCATAGCTGTTGTTAGAACCTAAACCCTTTTACCGTTTTTGGCGGTGAGGGTTCTTTTTTTTTTTTAGGCAGTGATGCGATTTTGGCGTGAGTCAACGGTAACCGGACCGTAGGGAGGATTAAGGAGTTGACTCGCTCAGCGCCACCCGAACCCTTTCAGCACTCAAACAAACCCGTTTGTTTGACGCCAACCGGCGAGGGAGCCCCCCGAAGATGCGGGGGGTTGGGGGGATTGAATGCTGGCATCCAACGGCCGTCCGTTGGTGGGTTTGGGCAAAGCCCAAGAACTGTTGCAAGGCTCGTTGAGAATAAAGAATGCTTTTCAGGATGCTTAGAATCGTTTCTGAGAGCTTCAAATAAAAAAGATGACCTTTTATAG
>NZ_JBSGUS010000053.1:0-7967 GCF_053608045.1 Kribbella sp. NPDC055071 | reverse complement strand
ACAGCCAACGAAGCCACCAGGCGCCCGCCCCGGAACACATCCGGGACGGGCGCCTCGGCCTGCCCCTTGACAAGAGGTCTCGACATATCAGTCGCGCCGGCGTGCGTCAAGGGCGCCTTCGGCGCCGCTGCGCGATCTTCGACCCTTGACCCACACCACCGCGACCAGGGAAAGCGGCAGCTATTCCGGAGCCGCTGACCCGAGTGGTCGCGTGCTGGGTGCGATCACGGTGCTGGACTGTGGTGAGACCGACAGCGCGGGGGACGTGGTGGTCGGGCATGCATCAGGTTGCGCCCCGCAGCCAGGGTGAGCTCGTCCCATTTCAGGGGCCGGCCCCTGAAATGGTGGGGTGCGGACGGTGTATACCGGTGGTTCACCCACTACTTCCGGGGGCGGCCCCTGAAATGGGGGGCGCCCCGGTCCGCCGGGTGGCGGGGTTGTGCGGGTGGAACAGGTGCTTCGCGGGTGGCGCGGACAGGTTGGCGGGACTGCGGACACGTTGTTTCCGCAGACCCCACAGGGTGTCCGCGCGACCGGCAGGTGCCCGCCGGCGGACCTCGGATCAACCAGTGCACGGGCCCCGCACCAAACCGGACCACCCGAACCCAACACTCGCCCGTTGAGCCGCGATCGTGGCGCGGCCGTTGTGGGATGCGGTGGGGAGGAGCGGAGAGTAGTCGGGCTGCCACCGTGGCGGGATGCTACTGATGGGTTTATATTCGTGCGGGTGATCACGGGGCACGGGCGGGACGAGCGGGGTGGGGGGTCGGTTCCTGCGCTGGCTGTGCTGGTGTTGCTCGGGGTTGTCGCGGTGGTGGGCATCTTGGGGAACAAGGACAAGCGGCCCGAGGTCGACCTGACCACGTTGACGGCCTCGACGACCGCGACCACGATCACGACCGCGCCGCTGGATGGGCAGCCGTACGCCGGGACCGACGGGCTGGTCGTGCATCCGCGGGCCGAGACTGCGTTGTACAGCGCGCCGGACGCGGACGCGTTCGGCAAGATCGGGCCTACCCAGTTCGGGCCGACGTGGTTGCCGGTGGTCGAGCAGACCGATGGGTGGGTGCGGGTGTTGTTGCCGTCGAAGCCCAATCGGTCGACCGGCTGGATACCCGACGGGGATCTCGATCGCGCGACCTCGTCGTACCTGATCCGGGTTCATACCAGCTCGCGGACCATCGAGCTGTTCCTGCGCAACAAGAGCCTCGGCGTCTGGAAGGCGGGAGTCGGCGCGAAGAAGACGCCGACGCCGCCGGGGCGCACGTTCCTGCTCGGATCCATCATCGACAACAAGCGGTCGGCCTCGCCGGTCGTGCTGCCGTTGGGTGCGCACAGTCCCACCCTGGACACGTTCGGTGGCGGACCTGGTACGGTCGCGATCCACGGCTGGCCGCGGCCGGACGTGTTCGGCGCGGCGATCAGCGCCGGGTGTGTCCGGGTTCCGAAGACCGCCCTCGCCAATTTGCAGAAGGTCCCGCTCGGGACCCTCGTCCTGATCGACAGCAAGTAGATCCAGACACTTGAGGAGAGCAGTGATGCGACCAGACCTCGCACGGACCGTCACCACGGTCGCGGCCGTCGGCGGCGTCGTGGCGTTCACCTTGGTCGCCAGCGCGCCCGTGGGCAACGCGGCCGCCCGGCCGTCCTCGGCGTACGCCGTCAGCGCGGAAGGGCAGTTCCCGGTCGCCAAGACGCCGTACGCCGAATCCCTCGACGGCAAGCGGCACACGACCTCCGCGCTGGAGCTGCCGAAGAACCCGCTGCTCTCGGTCCGCGCCGGCAACGCGACCGCCGGCAACGACTCGGCGTCCGTCGAGCTCTTCGACATCGTCGTCGGGCCGGACATCCTCAGCCAGGTGAAGCTTCCGCCGGAACTCAAGCAGTCGTGCGCGACCCTCCCGGCCACCGGCGCCGACGATCTGCCGATCCCGGACCTCGCTCTGCCCGATCTCGGCATCCCGCTGCCGTCGCTGAGTACCAAAGATCTCCCGGTCAAGAACCTGCCCGACCTGTGCAACCTGCTACTGACGCCGCCGAGCTCGCTGCTCGGCATCGACGCGGTGAATGTCTGGTGCTCAGGCGACCAGGGCGGCGTCGACATCGGCGCGCTGACGCTGCTCGGTCACAAGCTGGCGCTGCCGACGACCAAGCAGAGCGCGACGATCCCGGCCGCGCCGCTGGCCACGATCAAGGTCAACGAGCAGGTCAAGCACTCGGACGGTTCGTTCACGATCACCGGTCTGACCATCGACATCGGCGGCGGCACGCAGGTCATCCGCCTGGCCTCGGCCACCTGCGCCAAGCAGGTCGTGTCGAAGCCGAAGCCCACGCCGAAGCCGACTCAGCCCGCCATCCCGGTGCCCGGCGCCGACCAGCCGCCGATGGCCCCAAGGCCGGTCCCGGTCAAGACCCACCAGCCGGTGACCGGTTAGAGCTTGATCCCGAGGAGGGCGTCGGCGGCCTGGGCGACCAGGGCCGGCGCCTCCGGGTCGTCTCCGTTCGTCGCGGCCCAGGTGTCGATCGCGGACAGCGCCGCGACCGTGTCCAGGTCGTTCGTCAGAGCAGCCCGTACGGCGTCAACCACAGCCGCACCATCCGGGCCCGAACCCCGGCCGATCGCGCCACGCCACACATCCAGGCGCTCCTGACCGTCCAGCAGGTCCGAATCCATCCAGAACCAGTCCGTGCGGTAGTGGTGCATCAACAGCGCGAGCCGGATCGCCATCGGATCGATGCCGGCCAGGCGCTCCTTCGACACCAGGACCAGATTGCCCTTGGACTTGGACATCTTCTCGCCGTCCAGCCCGACCATCGCCTGATGCACGTACGCCCGCGCGAACGGAAACTTCCCGGTCGCGACCTGCGCCCCACTCGCCGACATCTCGTGGTGCGGGAAGATCAGGTCCGATCCACCGCCCTGGACGTCGAAGGTCATGCCGAGGTACTCGAGCGCGATCGCCGAACACTCCACATGCCAACCCGGCCGGCCGCGGCCCACGGGTGAATCCCAGGCCGGCTCCCCCGGACGCTGGTGCCGCCACAGCAGGCTGTCGAGCGGGTCGCGCTTGCCCTCGCGATCGGGGTCACCGCCGCGCTCGGCGAACAGGTCGCGCATCGTCGAGCGGTCGTACCCGGACACGCTTCCGAAGGCAGGGTCCGCCTTCACCGCGAAGTACAGGTCGCCGTCGACCGAGTAGACCGCACCTGCTGCCTGCAGCTCCTCGACCGCAGCCGCCACCAGGTCGACCGACTCGACCACACCGATGTAGTCCTGCGGCGGGATCACCCGCAACGCCGTCATGTCGTCGCGGAAGAGCTGGATCTCCTGGTACGCAAGGTCCGTCCAGTCGACACCGGTCGCCGTCGCCCGCTCGAGCAGCGGGTCGTCGATGTCGGTGATGTTCTGCGTGTAGTGGACGTCGTATCCGGCGTCGCGCCAGAGCCGGTTCACCAGGTCGAACGTCACGTACGTCGCCGCGTGCCCCATGTGGGTGGCGTCGTACGGTGTGATGCCGCACACATACATCCGGGCGGTCCCGCCGTCGGCCGGTGGCACCTCGACCAGCCCACCCGACGCGGTGTCGTGGAGGCGCAGTCGCCGTGCCGGACCCGGCACGACCGGGATGTCTGGTTTCGTCCACGCCTGCATGATCGGAGCTTATGCCAGTCCGGTTTTCAACGAGGCGACACGGTTCCACTCCCTGGTCTCCGCCGCCGGGGTTGGACCGCGTAGGTTATGCACCCGAAAAGCGGCTAGCCTCGGCACAGTGAACGCAGACTTCAGCGCGGAGTTCCAGGCGTACGGCGGCTGGGTGGCCGCAGCCGCGATCCAGCAGCAGGACGTCTTCAACGACGCCGTCGGAACCGACTCGCTGTACGCCGATCTCGAGACCCGCACCCTGACCGGGGAACGCGGCGTCATCGGCGGCGTCTCGTTTCTGGGCAGCTTCTCGCATCTCGACAACACCTGGCTGTGGGGTTGGGCCAACCCCGCGTTCGGCCCGGAGGCGCCCGCGGTGGCGCCGACCCTTCCGATCCGCGACTTCGGCGCCGAACACAAGATCAGCGAGTTCACCACCGAGAGCCCGGACCTGAGCGAGTTCCTCGACCCCCCGCAGGCCGCGATCACGCTCGCGATCACCGCCGGCACCGTGCTCGGCGGCCGGGGCGTCTGGTCGACCGCGATCAACGAGGGCCGCGGGCACGTGTACCTGCACATTGCCGACGACCACCTCCCGCGGGCCGACTTCAGCCCGTTGTCGACGCCGCGACTGCTGTCAACCGCAGTCACCGTCTTCCCGGCCGACCACCGTCGCGTGGTCCAGGGCTACGTCCAGCACTTCGGCATGCCGTACGACGCCGGCCCGGACGCCATCCGCGCGACGGCGCCCGGCGGATCGCTGCTCGTGACCACCTTCGACGACCAGGGCCGCATCGCCGACGTATCGGTGAAGCCTGCCTAGCAAGAAGCCTGCCCAGAAGAAGCCCGCCCAGAAGAAGCCCGGCTAGAAAGCGGGCCAGGGAATCGCCGGCCAGTCGTCGCTCGGGGACGGGTACACGCCAGTCTTCAGTAGCGAGGCGCAGCGTTCCCGGGTGGCGGTGAGCTCGACGGCAGTGATCAGCTCGCACAGCTCCTGACCGAACCCACCCGCGAGCCGGTCGGCCAAGCGTCGTACGTCGACCAGCAGGTCGGCCGGGATTGGTTCGCCGGCCCAACCCCACAAGACGGTCCGGAGCTTGTCGTCGGCGTTGAAGGTGACGCCGTGGTCAACGCCGTACACCCGTCCGTCGCCCGGGTTCAGCACGTGGCCGCCCTTGCGGTCGGCATTGTTGACGATGGCATCGAAGACGGCCATCCGCCGCAACGCCTCGTTGTCCGCGTGCACCAACGTCACCGGGTTGTGCCGGCCGTCGAGTGCGTCGAGTACGCCGACCCAGCCCTTCGGCACGCGTCCTTGCGGCACGATGTCGACCAGCTCGGTCTCCCCCGGCCCGAGCTCGGCCTCGTCGATCCACAGCTGCACCATGCCCTCGCCGAGAGGTCCGTCCCGCAGCAGCGTCGGTGGCACCACTGACCACCCGAGCGCCTCGGATACGACGTACGCCGCGAACTCCCTTTGCGCCAAGGTCCCGTCCGGAAAGTCCCATAATGGGCGCTCCCCCTGGACCGGCTTGTAGACCACCGTCGCGGTCTCGTCGCCGAGGCTGACCGAACCCTGGTACGTACCGTTCGACGCGGCGACGAGCCGGCCGTGCAGAGACAGCTCCCCAGTCGCGAGGAGAAGTGGTTCGGTCATTCGGGCAGGTGCCTGCGGTAGCCGTTGGCACGCGGGCAGATATGCCCCTCGGGATCGATCGGACGGCCGCAGAACGGGCAGCTCGGCCGACCGGACGCGACCAGCGCAACCGCTCGGCGGGCGAACGCCCGTGCCTGCTCCTCGGTGATCCGAACGATGAAGACCTCGGCCTCGTCGGTCTCCAGCGCGGCCGCGACCGGATCGGTCTCTTCGAGGTCGACCTGCTCACCCGTGACGACCGCGAACACCTCGATCACCACGCGCTCGGCGTCGGACTCCCAGGCCAGCGTCATCGTGCCGGCCCGGAACTCCTCCTCGATCGGCTGCTCCAGGGGACCGGTGTCGTCCACGGCGGTCAACGTGACCGGCTCGCGCTCGAACCGCCGGGCCACCTCGTCCAGCATCACGTCGAGCCGCTCCGCGAGCGCCATCACCTGTTCCTTCTCACAGGCCACCGAGGTCAGCCGGACACCGGCCCGGGCCTGCAGGAAGAACGTCCTCGCACCGGGCTCCCCGACGGTGCCGGCGACGAACCGATCCGGGTCGTCATAGGAATGCACAACTCGCGCCATAACTAGACCCTATTACCGTCCACCGACGACCGCGTCGGAAGACTGCTTGGTGGTCGCCCGCTGCGCCGATTTCTGGGCCGACTTCGACTTCGGTTGAGGCTTTGGCACAAGTGAGGCCAGCTCGCTGCCGGAGTCGTTCAGGCGGACCAGGAACGGGCGGGTCTTGGTGTAGGTGATGATCGTCGTCGACGCCGTGTCCACGACGATGCGCTGGAACGTGTCCAGATGCTGGCCCAACGCGTCGGCCACGATCGCCTTGATCACGTCGCCGTGCGACACCGCCACCCAGATCGCGCCGTCGCCGTGGCTCGCGGCCAGCGCCGCGTCGTGCGCCCGTACGGCGTCGACCGCGCGTTGCTGCATCGCCCGCATCGATTCGCCGTTCGGGAAGGTCACCGCGGACGGGTGCTGCTGGACCACGGTCCAGAGCGGATCCTTTGCCAGGGTAGAGATCTTCTGGCCGGTCCAGTCGCCGTACCCGCACTCGGTCAGGCGCCGATCCGTTGCCGGACGCAACCCTTGGTGGTGCTTCGCGATGGCTGCCGCGGTCTGCTTGCAGCGCTCCAGCGGCGAGGTGACGATCGCGGCCAGCGGCAGGCCGGCCAGTCGCTGTGCGACCGCCTCGGCCTGCTTGATCCCGGTGTCGTCGAGTTTCACTCCCGGTGTCCGGCCGGCCAGCGTGCCGGACGTGTTCGCGGCGCTGCGGCCGTGCCGGACCAGAATCACCGTGGGCATGACCTGCACGGTATCCGGTCCATCAAGTCGGAGTCGCGCCTGGATCACCCCGAACGCCCCGGGTGCGATCATGGAGCCGTGATCGTGGACTGCGGCGTGTACGCCGAGGGCGAACGCAAGGACCTGCCCAGGGACCCGGAGACCGTGGCGCAGGCCGTTGACGACGACCACGCGAGCTTCGGCTGGGTCGGCCTGCACGAGCCGTCCGAGGAGGAGATGACCCGGGTCCAGCGGCTCTTCAACCTCCACGACCTCGCCGTCGAGGATGCGATGCAGTTGCATCAGCGTCCCAAGGTCGAGCGGTTCGGCGACGCACTCGTCGTCGTACTGCGCACGCTCTGGTACGTCGATGCTGGTGACGCGGTCGAGACCGGCCAGGTCACCGTGTTCGTCGGTCCCCGGTACGTCGTGACCGTGCGGCACGGTGAAGGTGGTGAGCTCGCGACCGCCCGCAAGGGTCTGGAGGAGCGCGCCTCGATCCTGGGCCACGGACCGACTGCGGTGCTGTGGGCGATCTGCGACGAGATCGTCGACGACTACGAGAAGGTCGCGGGATCGGTCGAGGTCGACGTGGACGAGATCGAGTCCTCGGTCTTCTCCCCCGAGCGCACCAGCGACGCCGAGCGGATCTACGGGCTCAAGCGCGAGGTGCTCGAGATGCGCCGCGCGATCGACCCGCTGCGCGACCCGATGGAGCAGTTCACCCACGGGATGCGCGGCCTGAACCCGCAGGCCGCGCCGTTCTTCCGTGACGTCTCCGACCACATCAACCGCGTCTCCGACCAGACCGAGGCGATCGACACCCTGCTCAGCTCCGCCCTGAACGCACACCTCGCGCGCATCTCGGTCCAGCAGAACGACGACATGCGCCGAATCTCGGCCTGGGTCGCGATCGCCGCCGTACCGACCATGCTGGCCGGCATCTACGGCATGAACTTCGACTACATGCCCGAACTACGGTGGCACTTCGGCTTCTACGCCATCCTCCTGGTGATGGCCGGCACCTGCTTCACCATGTACCGCTTCTTCCGCAAAGTCGGCTGGCTGTAACCCTTCTTCAGTTGTTATGAAGGTGTGTAGGCAAGACGGTCACCGCTGCGCGTCGGCTGACTTTGTCGCCTTCGGCGGGGCGCTGATGGTTGATACGCGCCCGGGTGGTGTGCGCAAGCGCATGTGGTGATAGCGGATGCCGGGACTGCGATGTGGTGATGGCGTATGCCGGGACGGGGATGTGGTTGCCGCGGTTCCGGGCTGCGTGATCGTGCTAGTCACGGCGGCGCGCGTCAAGGGCGCCTTCGGCGTCGCTGCGCGATCTTCGACCCTTGACCCACACCACCGCGACCAGGGAAGGATCGCAGCT
>NZ_JBSGUS010000052.1:0-12353 GCF_053608045.1 Kribbella sp. NPDC055071 | reverse complement strand
TCACGAAGCACCAGCGCAACAGCAGGACGGTTCGGCATACCTCATTCTCACCCAACACCAACCGTCACCTAATTAATGACACGCGCCACTAGGGCGCGGCGTCAAATTCACGGGTCTGAAGGTGACGTCAACGAGGGTGCTGGCGGCCTCGCGGGCCACGAAGAACACTCGTTGCTCACAGCCGCCGGTGTCGATTGATCCGTCGGTGGCGGTGCTCGCTTAGTCGCGTCTGGCGACCGTCTGTCTCGTCGTCGCCCTCAACGCTGTGAAGGTGGGTCTAACCAGTGCGGTCCGTTGCAATTCCGGCTGAGCGTCACCGCGAACCAAACGCAGCTGGTTGGTGACCGACTCGGCGGCCACCGGCTCGGCAGAGGTAGGCGAACGCGCTGGTCAGTAGGCGAGGCATTCTTGTGCAAGTCCAGGATCCTGGCGTGTCAGCTGGTCGCTTCGAGGCGGAAGAACTGCTCGGGGGTGTTGGCGAGCCTCTGGGAGGTGAGGGTCGCGCCAGGCGTGGTGCGCGCGTACTGGATGCCCATCACGAGGCCATCGACGACATTTGTGAAGCGGTGGACGATGGTGCCGTTGTAGATGCGTTGGTTGTCGTACCAGAACTGGCGCTGTTGCTCGGGTGTCGGGTTGGCGGCGGTCGGCGAGATGCATGGGGCCTGCTTGACATGGAAGCCGCGGTACTTGCTGCCTTGCATGCACAGCCTGGTCTTGACGTTGACGATCTGAACCTGGCCGTAGAACGGCACGAACTGCAGGACCCACTTCTGAGAATTCAGGCTGAAGTCGACCGTCTGCCTGACGTAGTCGGCATCCTCCCCATCCTGCCGCTGCGCTTCGAGGGCCATCTTGAAGCCCGGTGCTTGGGAGACGTGCTGGGGGAGAAGCTTGACTCTGAACTCAGTTGGCGTGGATGCCGCGGGAGCCGCGGTTGCCAGAACAGGTGCTCCGGACGCCAAGGCTGCGACCGCCAGACCGGCTGCCGCACCACGGCGAAGGAAACGGGCGCGAGACATGAGAACTCCTTGTTGGGTTGACGGAACTGATGGTTGCCAATAGCAAGATGCTGTCGGTACATCAACCTTTACGGGGGTGTTCAGCCAACTGGTTCAGCCGAGTGGCCGGGTACGCCATCGTCTGGTCGAAGCCCTGAGGGTGAGGGATGCAGCATCGAACCGATTTGGGTGTGGATCGCGTAGTACAGGTAAGGCCACGGCCGTCCCTGGGCTGATCGGAGTGTCATCTTGCCTGTTGTTCGAGCGTTGAAGCTGTGCGTTGCCGCCGTGTGTGTCTCTGCTTGTCTATTCGCGGGGGCGGTCGCGCCTGCCACGGCTGTGGTGCCGGGAGCGCCAGGCCTCATTGCCTATACAGACTCGACCGGTTCGGATTCAAAGATTGCGACAATCTATCCGAACGGAGCCCTTCCGACGACTTTAGGTATATCTGGATCCGATCCGGCTTGGTCACCGGATGGCAAACGGATCGCGTACGTTGGAACCGTCGGTGGTGATCCAGAGATATTTGTAGCGCTCAAGGATGGACAACTGCCTGAACGCCTGACCGTGAATCCTGGTCTCGACACCGCGCCGGCATGGGCGCCGTCGGCCACCAAGAGGTGGGCGTTCGGTAGTCGGCGTAACAACCAGCTCGGTGTCTATACGATGGTTGCCGGTGGCACACCGGTAAAGATCGCCGCTTTGCCGACCGGTTTCACTGGCCCAGGCGGCCCCTTCGCGGGCATCTCCTGGTCGCCCGATGGATCCCGCATTGCGTTCGCAAGCCCAGCGGGAATTTTCGTCGTCAATGTTGATGGGACGTTCCTCACTCAATTGACCCGACCCAAGGACGAAGGCCCGACATTCGAGGACAAGTGGCCCGCCTGGTCGCCTGACAGCACCAAACTGGTGTTCTCCCGATGCTGCGGCTCGGATTTCGGAGTTGGGCTGATGACCATCCAGGCCAACGGCACGGGCCTCAGGTGGTTGACCTTCGACCACCACACGCAGCCTGCATGGTCGCCCGACGGAAGCCGCATTGTGTACACCTATAACGACGGCGACCAGCTTGAGACGGTCAATGTGGCCGGCGGTGATCGGCAGGTCATAGCCGTTGCGCCGCCCGGACACGACTTCCTGTATCCCGACTGGCAAACCGACTATCCAGACTGAAGCGCACACCAACCTGGCCAGTCACGATCTCGACCGAGCTGGGATCCGGCCGCCTGCCGTCAGTACAGACTTTCGGGCTCGAACCCATTGGCCCTTGAGCTGGAACTCGCTATACCCACGCTGGCGGTGCGTCGCCTGCACCCGGCATCGGTTGGGAAATGGCCATCTCGCTAACTGCCCTCGAGGTGAACGGAGCAACGATGAGGCATCGATCTGTAGCACCCTGGCTATCTCGAGCGTCGCGAAGCATGCGGTTGGTTGTCGTGTTGGCGTTGGTGGTGCAGAGCAACGCCTGGGCGGACTTGGTGCCGGTCGCATATGACCCGGCGTTGGTGGCTAGTCCATCCGAGACGGTGGCTGCGGATCTCTCGGCGCCGACCGGGACGCGGGGGACTGCGTCGGTAGGTAACGATGGCGCGTCTCAATACGATGTTCCGCTGCGGCTGGTCCAAGGTCGAGGCGGCTTCGGCCCTCGGTTGGCGCTGAACTATTCGAGTTCGCGTGGGCGTGGCCAGTTGGGAGTGGGGTTCGCGCTGTCAGGCCTGTCTGAGATTGGTCGTTGTCGTCAGTCGATCGCGGTCGAGCAGAAGGCGTTGGGTGTGCGGTTGAATGCCGCGGATCCCTTTTGCCTGGATGGGCAGAAGTTGCGCCCAGTAGGTGGTGTCAACGGTGCTGATGGGACGGTCTACCGAACCGTCCCAGACACCTTTGTGAAGGTTATGTCGTCACGTGCGGCAGACACGTCGGACCTGGTGAGGGGGCCGACGAGTTTCACTGTCTGGTCGCCGGACGGGGTGATCCGCGAGTATGGCCAGAACACTGGTACGACGCGGGTGTCCCTCGGTAATGGCCAGTCGGCGAATGTTGCTTGGTCGCTGGTGAGGGAGTCGGATCGCTCGGGCAACGTGATTTCGTACGAGTACGGTTCGTCGCACGGCTTGGATGGATACGAGACGGAGCGTTGGATCGACAACATCTTCTACGGGTCGGCGGACAAGCTGGATCGGCGGGTGCGCTTCGGATATCTGGATCGTGTGGACAAACGGTCCGGGTTCCAGGTCGGTGGTGGCCGTGTCAGTGCGAAGTTGCTGGAGACGGTGACGACGGGCCTGCAGGTTGGTGGTGCTTGGAAGGACGCGCGGGTCTACAAACTGGGTTATGAGAAGAGCGGCTCTGGGCAGAGCCGGCTGACAACATTGACCGAGTGTGGTCTTGTCGCGAACACGCGGTGCATGAGATCGACGAAGTTCGCGTGGTCCAACAGCGTGGAGGGCTTCGCGCCTGGCACGGTGCAGGTTGCTCAGTCTGGTGCCTGGATGGCGCCGGCGTCGCGGGCGAGCCAGCTGATTGCCGCCGATCTCAACGGCGATGGCCGAAGTGATCTAGCGTGGGCTGATCCGCAGCAGTGGAAGTATGCGTTTGCCGGCCCGGGCACGTCGAGCGGGTCCAACACCTACACGTCGATCGCGGCCGGTGACGCGACCGATCCAGTGTTGCAGGTGAAGACGCCTGGTTGGGCGACCGATTTCGATGGCGACGGGCTGACCGATCTCATTCCAGCGACTTCGGCATGGGCGAACTGGAGCCCTCGGCTGACGACGTCGGGTGGTTCGTTTCGCCGGGTGTTGACCAACTATCCGTGGAGTCCGTTCGTTCAGGCTCCGAGCGCAAGCAGCGGAGCATTGACGGGTGACTTCGACGGCGACGGCAACCTGGATGTCCTGGAGGCCGAGAAGAATGGGCCGTGGTCCTGGACCTGGAGGCGGCGTACGGGGAGGGTCGACGCATCGGTCGCCAGCCACGGCCCCAACCCGTACGACCACGACGTCGCATTCGAAGCGCCGAAGCTCGCGTCGACGATGGGAGAGTCTCCCGCACACACCATCGTCACCGATCTTGACGGGGACGGCCGCGACGAGGCGGTCCAGTTTTACGAGAGCGGGGCGCTCATCCACGATCCGACTGGGAAGGAACCTTGGGGCAATCCCGGCCTGGACGTGCCCCGAGATGCGGACAAGAAGTTTGTCGACCTTAATGGTGATGGTCTGGTCGATCTGGTCGCGAACAGCTCTGGCGGGGATAACGGGAAATCTTTGTACTATTGGGTGAATACCGGCCGTAAGTTCCTTGGACCGTTCTATACCGGGGTCGAGCTCAGCACGGTCGAAGGACTCCGTGCGGCGGAGGTCACCGATTATGACAACGATGGCCGGCGGGATCTGTTGGTCCCACGCTCGGGAGTCGGCGCTACGACGTACACGGGCCTGGATGTGGTCCGCAGCGTCGATCCGGTTGGTACGGAGTTCGTGCATCTCACGAAGTCGGCGACCTCGGTCAGTTTTGCCGCAACGTCCATCGAGGACTTCGCGCAGCAGGGAGTGCGGGTCGTCGACGCGAACGCCGACGGCCTGGACGATCTGTTGGTGGTTGCACGGCCTCCGCTCGGTAGTCCGGACGCCACTCCGAGTCTGCAGCTTTATCTGCATCAGAGATCTGGCGCGCCGACTGTCCATGGCGATCTGTTGACCGAGATCAGAGAGGGCAACCAGGCACCCGGGAACGGCGGAGCCTTCCCGGCGACGGTGTCGTTCAAGTACGCGCAGGCTGTGCCGGGTGCGACCTACAACCTTGGTGACTGCGGCTATCTTGAGCAGAAGTCGTGCCTGCTGAATCCTGCGATGTCGTTGGTCCAAGAGATGACGCGCGACGCGGGGCGGTCCGACAACTCGGTGATGACTTCGACCTACAAGTACGCCGAAGGGGTGGTGGACCGAGCCGCGCGGAGCTTTCTCGGCTTCGGCAACATCCGGGTGGTCAACGACAATCCTGCGGACGGACACGGCCCGACGTACGCCAAGAACTTCTTCGCCACCTCCGTGGCCGGCAAAGACCCGACGATGTACGCCCACTGGGAGATCCGGTCGTTGCCGAATGGCGATGTGTCGATGGACACGACCAGCTTTTCGTCCGCGGATCAGCCGACCGTGCCGGCGGGGAACTCCCACCGGTACTTGACGGCCAAGACCACCAGGAGCTACGAATTCGACTTCCCCCAGCCGGGCTCAATCGCGCCGCTCGAGGTGGGGGAGTTCGGCGAGTTCGGAAAATTCCCGTTCCGGACTGTGACGGTCACCGATACTCAACCCGATGCCTATGGCAACCTTCGTAATCACGCGGTGACGTCGTCAGCCGGGGGCAGATCCGCTGAGACAGAGACGAACACGACCTACGACAATGACTCGGGCCAGTGGCTGCTGCGGCGACCGCAGAAGGTGATCACGACCGACGCTGTGAACAACGGGCCGGGTGCACCGGCCGTTCCCTCCCAGACCCGGACGACAATCACGACTTACGAGGGTGCGACACCACGGCCCGACACCGTCGAGGTGTACGGATCTGATGCGCAACGCGGACGTGAGACCAAGACGTTCTTCGACTACGCGTCCGACGGGCAGCTGATGCGGCGGAAGTCGGTCGACCGGACTGGCCAGGTCGATGGCCAGGCCCGGGAAGCGGTGCTGACGTACGACGATTTCGGCTACCTGCACGCGTCCAAGAATGCGCTGGAGCAGATCAGCTACACGAACTACGATCCGTTGCTAGGTGTTTTGAAGGTCGCCGTGGACGCGAACGGTCTTCGAACCGACTTCACCTATGACAATCTCAGCCGGTTGCTCAAGACGAAGGTACCGGGCGGCGCGCTGACGACCGTTGGGTACGTACCCGAGCAAGTCTCGAATGAGAATCTCTTGCGTGTCGACACCCGCGATGACTCTGGTGCGGTGCGCCAGGTCGTTTACGACCGGCTCGGGCGTGTGAAGCTGGACCGGTTCGCCGGGATGGACAAGGCGATGCGAGAAAGTGTCCGCACCTATGAGCCGGGAGGTTTGCTCGCATCGGTGTCGACCTACCACCGCGCAGGGACACAGGGGCCGATAGACAAGATCACCTACGTCTACGACGACCTCGGCCGGATGATCCGCAAGACCGAACCGAAGTCTGAACCCAGCTCGGCGGTGCCAGTCTCGACCTGGACCTACGACGCTCTCGTCACGACCGCCACCGACAGCCGCGGCAAGGTGAAGAAGACCTCCGTGGACCACCGCGGCCAGGCCATTCAGCAAATCGACGGGACCGGCGGCGCCGATGAGGCGACCCGCATCTACGAGTACGGAACGTTCGGCACACTTTCTCGGACCTGGGTGTCCGGAGTTCCGAACAGCACATCGACCTACCTGTACGACGCTCTTGGTGCACAGACCTCCAGCACCGATCCGGAGCGTGGCACGACGTCAGCGGTGTTGAACGGATTCGGAGAACCGATCCGGAGCACTGACGCCGCAGGCCGGGTCACGACCGCCATGTACGACGTACTCGGCCGGCTGACGCGCCGATCGACAGTCTCCAAGGACGGAACCGAGCTGGGGATCGCCGCCAATACCTACGATTCCGTCCAGACCGGCGAACCGCGGACACGCAAGGGCATGCTGCTGCAGACAACCTGGGCCGACCAGACCGCGGATGGGGCCACAACAAGCATCGATTACTTCTACGACAACCTCAGCCAGTTGCAGCGCTCGAGCTACACAGTGCCCCGGACGCCAGGCTGGGATCAACCTGGCCCGCTGTCGGTCAGCTACGACCACGACACACTCGGCCGGACGACCGCTATTCACTACCCCGAGCTGACCGGCCAGGGCGCCGGGACCAAGGTGAACTACATCTACGGCTCACCGATCACCTCCAACGGCCGTCTGATGGCAGTCACCTCCGGCGAAGGTACCGGGCAACCGCTGTGGAAGGCGAACAACACCGACGATGCAGATCGCCTGACCTCCGAGAGCGCAGGGAACTCCACGATCGACACCAAGCGGATCTACGACTGGCGGGGATCGGTTCTCGACCTGGAGACCACGACTCTGGCCACTGACCAGCTGGTACTCCCGTCACCGATCTTCAGCGAGCGGTACGGATACGACACCGAAGGAAATCTCGAGACCCGGGTCTCTCGGACCCAGACCGGAATGAAGGAGCAGTTCGCCTACGACGACCTCAACCGGCTGAAGTCGTCGAAGATCGTGGAGAACACGTCAACGCTCCAAACGGACACGCTCGGCTACGACGACCTCGGAAACCTGACCTCGAGCACCCTCCGCGGCGCCTATGGCTACGACAGCACCAAGCCGACCCAGGCGACCTCGGTGACAGGCGGCGTCTTCGGTAACTGGGTCTACGGCTACGACCAACTCGGCCGCCAGACCACCCGTGACGGGGCCACGGTCACCTACAACCCGTTCGATCTGCCGGCGACGATCACCAGCAGCAGCGGCACCAAGCAGGCTGAGTTCCTCTACTACGGAACCGGACAGCAGGCACGCAAAACCACCCCCGACCAGATCATCACCACCATCCCCCAACTGTATGAACGCCGCGCCGAACGCGACGGCACCATCCAGCACCACCTGACCGTGAGCGCTGAGGGCCGGCAGATCGCCACCATGGCCTTCATCGAAGCGCCCATGCGGCCGGCCGTCACCCCACAACCAACCCTCTACAACCACACAGACCGCATGGGCTCAACAGTTGCCGTGAGCAAAGAAACCGGCCAGCAGAGCGGCCCACTGGCAGTCGAGGTTGAGTCACGCAGCTACGACGCACTCGGCAAACAGCGCAACCCCGACTGGCGCATCACCGGCGCTGCCGCCTACACCACAGGCATCACCGACCGGACCATCGACAACGGATTCACCGGTCACCAAGACCACCCTGAGCTCGACCTGACTGCAATGGGCGCACGCTTCTACGACCCACAACTAGGCCGCTTCACCACCCCCGACACTGTCGTCGACGGAGCCAATGCAACCCAAGCCTTCAACCGTTACTCCTACGTGTCGAACAACCCATTGAAATACACCGACCCAACCGGGCACGTCCGCAACGCAGCCGGCGAAGAAATCTGCATAGCCTGCACCAGCTTCGCCAAGATGGGTGAATACTATGACTCCGGCGGCGCCCCCGGCACCTACGACACCACCCAGACCGACATCATCGACGAATACCAGGAATACAACGAAGCACAGGACGCCCGAGAACAACGGGACCGTCGAGAACGCCAAGAACAAGCCGCCCGCGATAAACTCGCCAAAGCTCTCAAAGAAGCCATCGACACCTTCAACAACTTGGACTGGTCCGACCCAGCTACCGAAGACACTGGAACCGACCCTGGAACTGGCGACCAAACTCCAACCCAAACGGGCAGCGGTATCACCTGCGGCGCCGGAGACAATGGTGGCGGACCGGACGAACCAGGCGAACCAGAGGGCGGAACCGGCGAGGATGCGAGCCCCGATGAACTGTACTGGGATATGCGGCAACCCATGGAATCTGGCGAATTCGAAAGCCCCGACAAGGTGACCGAAGACAACGTCAGCAAGGTCGACGAGATTGCAAAGGCCAACGGCTGGTCTGTGGATCCGTCGTACTCAGGCGAATGGGAGGTGGGCGAAAATCCACTGGCGGAAGAGGAGAAGGAGGCGGCTGCGAAGGAAGAGGGCGATGGAAAGCCGGGCCTTCTTGAGAGAGCCATTGATGCGATTCTCAACTGGGCGCCTATAACCCCGAACCCGCTCCCGCCCGACAGTGATCCAATGTGGGATCGACCATGGTCGCACAAGTTTCTCCCAGCCCCTCCTACCGGGCTGGGCTTGCCCGCAGGGAGTCCGGCGGCTGTCCCGGTGCGGCCCACGACTGCTCCTGCTCCAGTGGAGATTCCCCTATTCCGGAGCTTCGGGTTCCCGTAGAGCTCAATGGGCCTCGCCTGCGGCGAGGTTGCTGAGGCCCGGTTGGTCAGGAGGCGCGAGGACGTCGGAGTGCCGGTCCCTGCGGTGTTTCGAAGGCAGCGGCCTCTCTCGGCGTGCGACGCTGCGCCGCCGGCAGTCGGGATCCAGTCGGTGAGATGCGTGCGTATCTGGAGCTGTGCTCAATGTATTGATCGCCTCTTATCCATCGCCTGGTCATGTGGGTCCGGTCCGGCCGATCGCTGCTGAGTTGACGGCACGAGGGCATCGTGTCCGGTGGTACACAGGCCATCGTTTCCGCGATGTCGTAGAGGGGATCTTTGCGGACTTCGTAGCGATGAGTCCGGCGCTCGACCACGAGGACCAGCCGCTTGACGAGCTATATCCGGAGCGTGCCGGACTGCGGGGGCTCGCCAAGACCAAATGGGACCTGACGAACATCTTCGTCGGTGCAGCAATGCGCCAGGCCGAGGAGTTGGTCGCTCTGCTGCAATTGGAAGCCGCGGACGTCATCGTCAGTGATCCTGGTCTGACCGGAGCGCCCGTTGCGAGCGAGACAATGGACGTCCCGCACGTGACGGTCGGTATCTCGCCACTGCCCCTCAGGGACCCGACGCTTGCGCCGTTCGGTCCTGGACTCCAACCAGCCCGGTCGATTCTCGGGCGCGCCCGCAACGCGGTTATGTACCGGGTCTTCGATCAACTCATGTTTCGCGACGCTGAGCGCCACATCAACGGAGTCCGCGGATCGTTCGGCTTGCCCCCGCTGAAAGCTGATCTCCTGTCGGCGACCGTCTCGGCGGATCTGCATCTGCAGGTCGGAGTGGCGGGCCTGGAGCATCCGCGTCAGCATCTGCCGGAGCAGGTCAAGTTCGTCGGATCTCCTGTCGGCAAGGCATCGAACATCACCCGGCCGAGTTGGTGGCCAGAGATCGTCGAGTCTTCACGGCCGATCGTTCACGTGACGCAGGGAACGGTGGCCAACAACGACTTGGAGGAGCTCGTGCTGCCGACGATCAGGGCACTGGCCGGTGAGGACGTCTGGGTTGTCGCTGTCACAGGACGTTCAGGCGGCAACTTCGATCCGGCCGCGTTGCCTGCGAACGCGCGCATTGCCTCGCTTCTGCCGTACGACGAGCTCCTACCGCGCACGTCGGTCCTGGTCACCAACGGCGGATACGGCACAGTCAATCAGGCCTTGAGCCATGGTGCCCCGGTCGTTACCGCCGGCACGACCGAGGACAAGGCAGAAGTCGGTGCACGGATCGCTCGTGCGGGCGTCGGCATTGACCTCCGTACGTCGCGCCCCTCGGAAGAACGACTTCGTACGGCGGTACTGAGCGCGGTCGGTGAGTCGGATGTACGGGTCAGTGCCCGGCGCCTGTCGCAGGACTACGAGGCGATCGACACCGCGGCAATGTCCGCAGACCTGATCGAGAACCTCGCCAAGCAACGCTGACATCCGCAGAGCCTCGGTCCGAAAGCGCCTAGAACCGATGCGAAACGCCTCGCCGTAGTGAATGTGAGCGATCAAAGCGAAACGAAGAGGTGCGAGCATGTCAGTGATCGACCGTCGGACGTTACTACAGGCAGCGAGCGCCGTCGCGGCATCTGCCGCCCTGCCCCTGTCGGCTTCGGCGACCACCGGTGGTGCCACCCACAGGCGGCGGATCGTGGTCCTAGGCGCCGGACTCGCCGGGCTCAGTTCGGCCTACAACCTCATGAAGGCCGGGTACGAGGTCACTGTGCTCGAGGCCCAGAACCGCCCAGGTGGGCGGGTGCTGACGGTACGAGAAGGGTTCCACCGTGGAGGTCACGCCGAGATGGGCGCGACCCGGATCTTCGAGACCCACGAATACACCAATCGCTACGTCAAGCACTTCGGACTCGACTTGATGCCGTACGACACGGGGCAGCGGGCGTTCTTCATCGAAGGCAAGCGATTCCTGGCACCGTCCGGCGGGAACCAGTGGCCGATCGCCGGGATGACAGCCGCCGAGCGGAGCAACCCGTTCGCGTTCTTCCCGCAGTACGTGGATTCGGGGTTCGCCAAGCTAGGGGATGTGCATGCGGCGAGCTGGCCAGGTGGGTTTCCGTCGACGACCGAGCTCGATCGCCAGACCTTCGCACAGTACATGCGCAGCCAGGGCGCTTCGCGTGCGTGGGTGGAATGGCTCTTTGCTCAGGAAGGTCACTTGGGCCGGTTGAACGCGCTGGAGGCGTTCGCCGAGGAACTCGTTGCCTCGGGCACCACGGTGACGAGCATCAAGGGCGGTAATGACAAGCTGCCGAAGGCATTCGCGAAGGCGCTTGGCGCGCGGATCAAGTACAGCAGCCCGGTGGTGAGGATCGCCAGCTCGTACGGCCGGGTCCGGGTGACCTACCTCGACCGGACCGGGCAGCATGAGATCGACGCGGACCGGGTGGTGTGCGCGATACCGTTCCCACCGCTCCGTCGGGTGCACCTGGCGGCCGGCTTCTCCCAAAAGAAGCTGGACGCGATCCATCAGCTTCAATATGTGCCTGCGGCGCGATGCTTCTTCCAGACCAAGTCGCGATTCTGGACGGCGGATCCACTCGGCCGCCTGGGTGGGCTCAACCTCGTCGGCACTGACCAACCGGTCGGCCGGATCTGGAACACGAGTTCACAGCAGCAGGACCCGAACCTCGGCATGATCCAGAGCTACATGATCGATACGGACGCCATCGACTTCGCATCCCGGATTCCGCGTCACCGCATCGATCACATGCGCAAGCAGTTCGAGCAGCTGTTGCCGGGGTTCAGGGGTCAGGAAGTCGCAGTTCAGAGCAAGATCTGGCAGGACGACCCATGGGTCGGCGGCGTCACTGGCTTTGTTCAGCCAGGAGACATGCACTGGATGTTCCCGGCGATCCGACGGGCCGAGTCGCGTGTCCACTTCGCCGGTGAACACACCTCGCTGTGGATCGCCTGGATGAATGGGGCACTCGAGTCCGCCGACCGTGTTGTCGCCGAGATCCTCACCGCCGATCGGCAAAGTCAGCCGGGGAATTAGGAGAGTTCACATGTCGATACATACTGGGCTGCGACTTCGAGGCGTGAGTGTCTTGATTGCCAGCCTGATCGCCGGCGCCAGCATTAGTGTCGGATCTACCGGTGCAGCGGAAGCCCAAGATACTACGAGTAGTGCCATCCCCGGCGAGACGACTGTCGTCCAGATCATTCCGGCCGGGGATTCATCCAAGTCCATCCAGGCGCGGCAAGGCACGGTGAACGGGTACGACGTCAGGACCGGAAATACGAATGGCGCTAGTGGACCGTTTCTGAAGTTTGGTGACGGTTGGCTTTCTTGAGGATCTGGTCGGGTGTTTGGGTCCAGACGAAGGGATGGCAGCGGTCGTT
>NZ_JBSGUS010000051.1:0-13910 GCF_053608045.1 Kribbella sp. NPDC055071 | reverse complement strand
CCCCGGTCGGTTCCGTTCATACACCCCCCCCCGCGTCTGTTTTTTTTCGTTTGGCTGTATGGGGGGGGGCCGGGGTGGGGGCGCCCCCCCCGACGCAGGTCAGAGCGGCTTCTGGTAGCTCAGGTGCCGCACCACGATGCGGTAGTTGAGCTGCTCGTTGATACCGATCATGTGATTGTTGGACTCGGCGTTCCAGGTGTCGACCTGAGCCAGCGCCGGCTCCTGCTCGCGCAGCCAGAGCAGCATGTCCGACTTGACCAGGGCACCCAAGCGGTGACCGCGGTGGGCGCGGTCGACGGCGGTGTCGTGCTGTTCGCCGATCCGTGGGCGTTCCTGCTCGACCGCGATGATGGTGTGGCCGGCGAGCTCGCCGGTGGTCTTGTGGCGGGCGATGACCCGGTACAGGTTCTCTTCCCGCTTCAGCTGGGCCTCTTCGTACGCGCGCAGTCGCTCGGGACTGTAGACGTCGTCCTCGATGTCGAGGTCGTCGGTCGGTGCGTCGTTGATCGACTCGGTCAGCTTGACCATGCCGCCGATCAGGTCGTCCGGCAGCCGACCGGACAGTCGCAGCAACTCGTAGTCGGTGGATGCCGCCGCTGCTTCGTCGTACAGCCGCTGGACGATGGCGTAGTCGAGGCCTTCGAGCTCCTGCCGGCGGTTGATGTCGGCCGACTTCCTCTCGAACCCGCGGGAGCGGGCGAACGCGTCCATCCCTGGTACGTCGAGCACCCCGAGGCCGAGCATGTTCCGGCCGAGCTCGCGGGTCGTCTGCTCGGCGAAGTCGACCATCGCCGCACTGACGCCCCGACCGCGATGGTCCGGATGGGTCGAGATGTCCATCCACACCTGGTTGGTGTTCTCGTACGTCGGCAGGTGCAGATGGAGTAGGCCGACGGCGGTCCCGTCGGTGTCGCGGGCCACAAACGCCTCCGGTGGGTGCAGATCCCAGCCGTAGCGCAGCATCAGGGCATACCCACGAGGCGTGGACGGCGTCAGGTCCGGACAGTCCGTCTTCGCGGCCGCGGTCATCACCGCGACGGCCTCGGCGCAAGCGGATTCGTCGTCGGGTAAAACTCTACTGATCTCCACGCCGCCAGGTTCCACCATGCGGACGCTCCACCGCGACTGGTTTATTCCCCCTCACCCGACCGACACCGCTGCGCGGCGGTGTCCGAGGGTCAGGTTGGGGTGGGCATTCCGTAGGCGTGGTCGACGGTCATCGAGAACATCAGGCGGTGGTCGCTCACCATCACCGCGCGGTACTCGTCCCAGTCCGGGTGCTCGCCGGACGCGGTCCGGTAGTAGTCGACCAGCTCCTCCACGGTCTCGTCGTGCGGGTCCGCGGCCACCGGGCTGAGCTCGGCCTTGCCTTCGAGTACGACGTACGAGCGTCCGCCCGGACCATCGACGTACAAGCTGGCGCGTGCGTCGCGGCGCAGGTTCTTGGTCTTGACGCGACCGTCGGTCAGGGAGACCCGCACCCGGGTCCCGTCGTACACATAGGTGACGTTGGACAGCTGCGGGCGCCCGTCCCGTTTGATCGTCACCAGAACGCCGAGCCCGTGGCTACCGATCCGGTCGGCGAGAGAGTCAGTCATGGTTGAATTCTAAAATTTCAAGTGCCCTTTAAGGCAAGCCGGTCCACGCTACGGCAGGAACGCGCGGACCGCCGCCAGCCAGCCTTCCGGTGCGTGGGTGTGGATCCGGTGACCGGCCACGATCGTGGTCACGGTCGCGTCCGGCAACTCCGCCGCGACGAGGGCGAAGCGCGACTGATCCAGATGGCTCTTGGCGCCCCCGGCGAGGAGCAGAGTGGGGGCGGTGACGGCCGCGAGGCCGGTCCACCAGTCCGGTCGTGGGCGGCGGAGGTCGGTGATGACGTCGCGCAGCAGCGTGGAGTCACACCGACGACTGTTCAGCACGCCCAACGCCCAAAGAGCCACGGTAGGCGTCGGTCGGGTGATCGGACCGGTGTCCTGGTCGTCGCGTGGCGGGACCGGCATCTCCTCCAGGACCAACCGCTCGACGCGCTCGGGGTGCTGGACCGCGATCGAGCTGGCGACGAAGGCCCCGAGCGAGTTGGCGATCAGCGTGACCCGGTCGAGCCCATCCAGCTCGCCGAGGATCTGATCGCGAAAATCGTCGAGCCGGTACGGGCGTCGCCGGACAGCATCCCCGTGGCCGAGCAAGGTCGGACAGTGCACGCGGTAACCCAGCGCCTCCAACTCCGGCACGAACCGGTCCCAGGTCGACGGCCCACTCGCCCCAGCATGCAGACAAACGAGATCCTTCACTCACAGTTCCCTTCGGGTCAGCTCGGGGGTCGTAGGAGCCAGGACTGGGTGTGGCGGAGGACGTCTTGGCGGGAGCGATCGCCGTGGTCGACGGCGATGAAGTGGTTGCCGATGTAGATCGAGAAGAGGAGCAGACTGCGAGTCTCCACCTCGTCGGGGTCGGGGCAGAAACTACTGAAGAGCCGGCGCAGGTAGTCCATCCGGCGATTGTCGACGCGGCGCAGGCGGTCGGCGACGGCCGGGTCGCGACGGGCCCAGTCGCGGACCGCCAGGTCGGTCGGCACCCCGGTGGTGCCCTCTTGGATCGCTGCGACGAGCGAACTCAGTCGGCGCAGCCTCGCCTGTGCGTTCCCGCCTCCGGCCTCGACCCGGTCGATCAGGTCCTCGGTCGTACCGCGCTCCCAGACGTCGAGCATCTCCGCGAGCAGTGCGTCGCGATTGGCGAAGTACCCGTAGAAGCCACCCTTGGTGACGCCGAGCGCCTGGGCCAATGCCTCGATCCGGACCGCGTCGGGCCCGCCGGCGGCCAAGGTGCGCAGGCCTTCCTCGATCCAGGCCGAGCGGGGCGTGCGGGCCAACGCCACGACGTGTCTCCTCTCACAGGCGTTCGGATCTATACGGCGGCGTACAGATGTGGTTCTCTCAATCTATACGCCATCGTATAGATCTGCTCCTCTCTTCTTCTTCTTCTTTCCTGTTCTTTCTCTCGGAGGCCCGATGAGACTCCCTGCTACGGCCCACACGTCGCGGCCCTGGCGCATCCACGAGCTCGCGCCCGATTTCGTCCTCGAGGATGTCTGGGCGCTGCCCACGCCCGGCGGCCGGGACGATTTCGATGAACTCGTGCGGCAGTTCGGCGGCAGTGACTTCCCGGATCGGGCGCCGCTGATCGTCCGGGTGCTCTGGGAAGCGCGCCTGGTGCTCGGCCGCGTCTTCGGCTGGGATGCCGACGAGGGCGGCCTCCGTACTCGGGTGGAGTCGCTGCGCGATCGCTTCCCGGCGGACCTGCGCGACGCCCCGACCGGCCCCGACCTCGGCAAGCTTCCGTTCGAGCCGCTCTACCTGCTCGACGACGAGTGGGCCGCCGAGATCGCCAACAAGACGATGCACGGCATCCTGCACATCGGCTGGGTCCCGGACGACGGCGGCGGCTACCGCGGTCAGATGGCCGTCCTGGTCAAACCCAACGGCCGCCGAGGCGAGGCGTACATGGCCCTGATCAAGCCCTTCCGGCACTTGTTCGTCTACCCGGCCATGCTGCGCATCATCGAACGCCAATGGCAATCGCCCGTCGGCACTCCGTAACTCGGGGTGACTGGTGGTCTCACTGCGCGAGACCCCCGGTTCGACCTACGGATCCGGTTGTGCATAAACTCTCAAGCATCATGCGGCACCAGCTTCTCCTCCTTCGCTGCCGCGGCGAGGCCTGACAAGGCCGGTTCCCTCGCCGCGGGGTTTCGTCGTTCGCCGGTCGTCTCGACCCATCAGCGACTGCAGCACATCCTCCGGAGGAGAACCCTCGTGGCACCGAAGAATCAGCCCCAGCCCGTCCAGCAACCGTCCGGCATGCCGATCCACCGCTACCGGGCGTTTCCGCCGATCGACCTGCCGGACCGCACCTGGCCGGCCAAGTCGGTCGACCGGACCCCGCGCTGGCTGTCCACCGATCTCCGCGACGGCAACCAGGCCCTGGTCGAGCCGATGTCGCCGGCCCGCAAGCGGCGGATGTTCGACCTGCTGGTGTCGATGGGCTACAAGGAGATCGAGGTCGGCTTCCCGAGCGCCAGCCAGTACGACTTCGACTTCGTCCGCAGCCTGATCGAAGAGGATGTCATCCCGGACGACGTAACGATCTCGGTGCTGACGCAGGCCCGCGACGAGCTGATCGAGCGGACCGTGCAGTCTCTGCAGGGCTCGCCCAAGGCGACCATCCACCTGTACAACGCGACCGCGCCGCTGTTCCGCCGCGTCGTCTTCAACGTCGACAAGGCCGAGTGCCTGAACATCGCCGTCCGCGGCACCGAGACCGTGATGAAGTACGCCGACGACATCCTGGGCGACTGCGAGTTCGGCTACCAGTACAGCCCCGAGATCTTCACCGGCACCGAGCTGGAGTTCGCGCTCGAGGTGTGCGAGGCCGTCAGCGACCAGTGGCAGCCGGCCGAGGGCCGCGAGATCATCCTGAACCTGCCCGCTACGGTCGAGATGTCGACGCCGAACGTGTACGCCGACCAGATCGAGTGGTTCGGACGCAACCTGACCCGGCGCGAGCACAGCACGATCAGCCTGCACCCGCACAACGACCGGGGTACGGCGGTCGCCGCGACCGAGCTCGCACTGATGGCCGGCGCCGACCGCGTCGAGGGCTGCCTGTTCGGCCACGGCGAGCGGACCGGCAACGTCGACCTCGTCACGCTGGGGATGAACCTGTTCAGCCAGGGCATCGACCCGCAGATCGATTTCGCCGACATCGACGAGATCCGCCGTACGGTCGAATACTGCACGCAGATGCGCGTTCCTGAGCGCCAGCCGTACGCCGGGGACCTGGTCTACACGGCCTTCTCCGGCTCGCACCAGGACGCGATCAAGAAGGGGCTGGAGGCGCTCGACCAGCAGGCGGAGGCCGAGGGCAAGCCGGTCGCGGAGATCGCCTGGGAGGCGCCGTACCTGCCGATCGACCCGAAGGACGTCGGCCGCTCGTACGAGGCCGTGATCCGGGTGAACTCGCAGTCCGGCAAGGGTGGCGTCGCGTACATCATGAAGTCGGAGCACCGGCTCGACCTGCCGCGGCGGCTCCAGATCGAGTTCAGCCGGGTGATCCAGCAGCACACCGACGCCGAGGGCGGCGAGGTCGGCCCGCAGCAGATGTGGGACATCTTCGCGACCGAGTACCTTGCCCCCGGCAAGCTGTCGCTCCTGAGCGTCAACTCGTCGTCGGGTGAGGGGCAGGGCGACCAGCTCCGCGTCCAGGTGTACTCGCAGGGCGTTCCGCACGAGTTGGTTGGCGAAGGCAACGGTCCGGTCTCGGCGTTCGTCGACGCGATCCAGCCGCTGAAGTACGACGTTCGCGTCCTCGACTACCACGAGCACGCGCTGTCCGCGGGTGGTGACGCCCTCGCGGCCGCGTACGTCGAGTGCGAGGTGGGCGACGAGGTCTTCTGGGGCGTCGGCCGGGACGCGAACATTCTCACTGCTTCGCTCAAAGCGGTCGTGTCCGCCATCAACCGCGCCACCCGCTAGCACCGCTACCGGTCCAACCGGAATCGCCCGCCTGTCACATCTTTGTGTCGCAGGCGGGCGATTCCCGTACTCGGGGATACCGTGGCGTCACAGAGGGCGATGTTGCCTCAACGTTGTCTACCGATTGCCTCAAGACGTTGACTGGGTGACTGGGGTTGCGCACACTATCGTCACTATGCGCAGATCCTTGCAAGACAGCATTACTAAGTCCGCTGTCTTCGTGACCTGCGCCACCGACTTTCCCTGGTAGTCGCGTGGAGGTGAGCAGTGAGCGGTGCCGTCGAGACACGTGCGTCGGAGCTGATCGAAGGGCCGGCCGACGAACCGAGACCCTCGGCAGCGCGACGCTTTCTGAGCGCCTGGCTGGTCCGAAGACTCGCCAAGGCGATCCTGACCGTCTTCCTCGTCGCCACCCTGACCTTCTTCCTGGTCCGGCTGCTGCCGGGTAACCCGGTCGACACCTACATCCAGACGCAGATCGCGCAGACGGGTGTCTCGTACGAAGCGGCCGCCGCCCAGGCGAAGAACCTGTTCTCGCTGGACCCGGACCAGCCGCTGATCCAGCAGTACGCGACCTACATGGTCAACATGCTGCACGGCGACTTCGGCAACTCGCTGCTGTCGCCGGGCACCACGGTCGCCCAGGTGATCAAGACCTACCTGCCCTGGACGCTGTTCTCGGTCGGCATCGCGCAGATCCTGGCGTTCGTCATCGGCATCCTGGCCGGTATGACGATGGCCTACCGCCGGGAGAGCTGGATCGATCACCTGCTGACCTCGATCGGGTCGCTGCTGCACGCGATTCCGAACTACATCGTCGCGATCCTGATCGTGGTGTTCCTCGGCGTGAAGCTGCAGGTCTTCAACCTGACCACGGCCCGCGGCTCGTTCTCGCCCGGCGTGACACCGTCGTTCAGTTTCAGTTTCCTCAACGACATCCTCTACCACGCGACGCTGCCGATCCTGGCCTACGTCCTGACCACGGTCGGGTCCTGGGCGCTGGTGATGAAGTCCTCGACCGTGGAAACACTCGGCGAGGACTACGTGACCGTGGCCCGGGCGCGCGGCCTGACCGATTCGCGCATCCGCAGCGGGTACGTCGGGCGCAACGCCGTACTGCCGTTGTTCAGTCAGCTCGCAGTGTCGCTCGGCTTCGTGGTCGGCGGATCGATCTTCGTGGAGAAGATCTTCGGCTATCAGGGCATCGGCTACAGCCTCTACAACGCGGTCTCGGCCCGCGACTACCCCGTCCTGCAAGGCATCTTCCTGGTCGTCACCATCTCGGTCGTGGTGGCCAACCTGCTCGCCGACGTCCTCTACAGCCGGCTGGATCCGCGGATCCGGGTCGGCGGATCCTCGAAGGGGTGACGAGATGGCCGACACCGCAGCTGTTTCCGGCGGCGCCGTTGCCGCGATCGGTACGACGGGAGTCTCGCGTTTCGCGGGGATCCTCAGCTCCTTGCGCCGCAGTCCGGCCGGGTTCATCGGCTTCCTGATCGTCGCGCTCCTGGTCCTGGTCGCCGCGATCGGGCCGATCTTCACGCCCGATGTCTCGCCGGACGTGAAGGCGATCCTGTTGCCGTTCGGGTCGCCCGGGCACCTGCTCGGGACCGACAACGAGGGCAAGGACGTCCTGATCCAGATGATCGACGGCGGCCGGACCGTCATCTTCATCGGGTTCTTCGCCGCCGCGATCTCGACGGCGCTGGCGATCGTCCTCGGTTCGCTGGCCGCCTATCTGGGTGGCTGGGTGGACTCGGTCGTGGTGACGGCCGCGGACGTGGTGCTGACCGTCCCGCAGATCGTCCTGCTCGCCGTGCTCGGCGCGTTGTTCAAGCTGGATTCGCCGTTCCTGCTGGCGTTGCTGGTCGGCGGCCTGTCCTGGCCGGTGCTGACCCGCGCGGTGCGATCCCAGGTGCTGTCGCTGAAAGAACGCGAGTTCGTCGAGGCGGCCAGGCTGCTCGACCTCGGCACCCCGCGGGTCGTGTTCGTCGAGATCCTGCCGAACATGGCCAGCTTCATCCTGATGAACTTCATGATCGGCGTGACGAACGCGATCTACCAGCTGGTCGGCCTCTACCTGCTCGGTCTCGCGCCGCTGACCGGATCGAACTGGGGCATCATGCTCAACCGCGCCTGGATCGCGGGCGCGATCTTCAACGACGCCAGCCTGGGGTTCATCCTCAGCCCGATCGTCGCGATCGTTCTGCTGCTGCTCGGATTGGTGATGATGACCAGATCGCTCGAGGAAATCCTCAATCCGCGGCTCCGGGACCGGTGAGGCATGGTGACGGTGACAACTTCGAGTACGGCCCGAGCGGTGCGTGGCGGCAAGGACAAGCCGCTGCTGTCCATCCGCGACTTCAAGGTCGAGTACCGGACCGGATCCGGTGCCACGGTGAATGCCGTCCGCGGCGTCGACCTCGACCTCTACCCGGGCGAAAGCCTTGCGCTGGTGGGGGAGAGCGGCTGCGGCAAGACGACGTTCGGCCTGGGTCTGTTGCGGTTGCTGCCGCGGCTGGGCCACGCCAGCGGGTCGGTGATCTTCAACCGCGGTGACGGCGCGGAGATCGACGTACTCGCGCTGAACGGCCGGGACCTGCGCGAGTTCCGCTGGCGGGATGCCGCGATGGTCTTCCAGGGCGCGATGAATGCCTTCAACCCGGTACTGAAGATCCGCGGGCACATGCACGACACGATGCGCGCGCACACCAAGGCCACCCGGCAGGAGATCGAGGAGCGCTCGTCGGAGCTGCTGCGGCTGGTTCGGCTCGAGCCCGAGCGGGTGCTCGACAGCTACCCGCACGAGCTGTCCGGTGGAATGCGGCAGCGCGTGCTGATCGCGATGAGTCTGCTGCTCGAGCCTGAGGTGCTGATCCTGGACGAGCCGACGACGGCCCTGGACATCCTGACCCAGCGGTCGGTGGTCGACGTACTGCACGAGGTACGGGAACGGCTCGGGTTCTCGATGATCTTCATCTCGCACGACTTGTCGTTGGCTGCCGAGCTCGCGGATCGCGTCGCCACCATGTACGCCGGGCGCATCATCGAGACGGGTGGTGTCCGGGACATGTTCTACCGGCCGCGGCATCCGTACACACTGGGTCTGATCAAGGCGGTCCCGCCGATCGTCGGTGAGTTGCCCGATCTCGAGTCGATCCCGGGTGGTCCGCCGAGCCTGGCCGCGTTGCCGAAGGGCTGCACGTTCCATCCACGCTGCAAGTTCGTCACCGAGGAATGCAAGGAAGCGGACCCGCCGCTCATCCCGATCACCGATGAACCGGGGAGCGCGCACGAGGTCGCCTGCATCCATTCCAGCGAAGTGCATCTCGAACGCCGAGCACCCGACGACTTGGGGACTGCCTCATGACCGCGACGGAAGCAGCTCCCGCGTCGACCGGGCGCAAGGCCTTGATGACGCTGGCCGGTGTCAGCCAGGTGTTCGACACCAAGGCGGGTCCGATCCGCGCCGTCGACCAGGTGAACCTGTCGGTCAATCCCGGTGAAGTTCTTTGCCTGGTGGGCGAAAGTGGCTCCGGCAAGACCACGGCCGCGCGGATGGCGGCCGGCCTGGCCCGCCCGACGAGTGGTCAGGTGGCCTTCGACGGTACGGACATCTGGTCCATGCACCGGCGTGAATTCGGGACCTTCCGGCGCAGCGTCCAGTACGTCCATCAGGATCCGTACGCGTCGCTGAACCCGACCCGGACGATCCAGCAGACGATCACCGCGCCGCTGCTCAAGCACGGCATCGTCAAGGGCGCGAGGGCCGCCGCCGAGAAAGCGGCCGAGCTGCTGACCAAGGTCGATCTGACGCCACCGGAGAACTACCTGCCGAAGTACCCGCACCAGCTGTCCGGCGGGCAGCGGCAGCGGGTTGCCGTCGCCCGGGCGCTGACCCTGGACCCCAAGCTCATCATCGCGGACGAGTCGACCTCGATGCTGGACGTCTCGATCCGGATCAGCGTGCTTGCGATGCTCGGCCGGCTCCGCGACGATCTCGGCGTCGGGTTCCTGTTCATCACGCACGACCTGGCGATCGCGAAGTACTTCGGGTGGCACGGCAAGACCGCGGTGATGTACCTCGGCCGGATCGTCGAGTTCGGTCCGACCCAGCAGATCATCAACTCGCCCACGCATCCCTACACGCGGGCCTTGATCGACGCGATCCCCGAACCCGATCCGGACCTGACCAAGACCAAGGGCGCCGGAACGCTGCGCAGCCTGGAGATTCCGAGCCTGGCGCACCTGCCCTCCGGGTGCTCGTTCCATCCGCGCTGCCCGCTGTTCGAGGACGGCTTGTGCGACGGCGCCGTACCGGAACTGATCGAGATCCGGTCCGGTCAGTCGGCCGCCTGTCACGTGGTCGCGCGAGACGGCGCCGACGTACACAGCAGTGCCCCTGGTAAGGCGCGGCCGGATGAGCCGGCGGGCTGATGCCACCGGAGATCGGCCGGGCCGGGCTCGGCTGGGCGGCGTTCCTCGTGCTGGCCAGCGGCGTGCTCCTGCTCACGCTGACCCCGGGAACGCCGGAGTTCGTGATCACCCTGTTCACCTTGTGTTTGGGCCTTCTGCTGGGCCTCATCGTCGTCGTCGGAGTCGTCCTGACCCGGCGCCGGGAGAAACGCGAGGGCGGTTAGCAGTACGTCGAACCAGTAGTAGTGCCTGACCACGCGGGCGTGCGGTCAGTTCAGGAAAGGACGAAGGATGAGTCCCACCGGCACCAACGAATCCGGCGCGAGCGACCGGACCAACGCGGTATCCCGCCGGCACGTACTTCAGCTGTTCGGCATCGCCGGCGTCGGCGTCGCCGGCATCGGTTCGCTGGAGGCGTGTTCACCGAGCTCCCCGGATGCTTCGGGCAACAAATCGGGCGGCGGCTCCAAGGAGTTCCACGGCGCGTATCCGTACCAGCTGCCACCGAAGGGGCACTTCAACCTGGGGGCCGGTGTACTCGACGGCATCCAGCAGCAGAGCCCGTACCTCGACCTGGTCTACCCCAGCGCCGGCATGTACTACTGGGCCGACAAGAAGTGGGAGTACCTGATGGCCGAGTCCAGCACGCTGGACGCGGCAGCCAACACGTACACGCTGAAGCTGCGGTCCGGCCTGACCTGGAGCGACGGTTCGCCGGTCACCAGCAAGGACGTCGTGGGCACGTTCAACCTGCACTGGCTGATGCGCCAGCAGTCGTGGGCGTTCCTGTCCGACGTGAAGGCGCAGGACGACACCACGGTCCTGTTCACGATCGGTACGCCGTCGACCGTGCTCGAGCGCTACATCCTGCGGGCACCGATCCTGCCGGTGGCCGTGTACGGCGACTGGGCCACCAAGGCCGAGACGATCCGCAAGGCCAAGGGCAGCCTGGACACCGGCGACGGCAAGAAGCTGAACGCCGACTTCCAGACCTTCCGGCCGGAGAACCCGGTCGTGTCGGGTCCGTTCAACTTCGACCCGAAGAGCATGACGAACTCGCAGATGTCCCTGGTCAAGAACGACAAGGGCCTGTTCGCCGACAAGATCGGCTTCACCAAGGTTGTGCTGTACAACGGTGAGACCCCGGACGTCACGCCGGTCGTGCTGAACAAGGACGTCGACTACGCCACCCACGGCTTCGCGGTGGCCAGCGAGAAGACCTTCCAGAGCAACGGCTTCCGGATCCTCCGCCCGCCGGTGTACTCGGGTCCGTCGCTGGTGTTCAACTACACCACCCACCCGGAGTTCGCCGACGCCAAGGTTCGCCAGGCGATCGCCTACGTCCTCGACCGCAACGAGAACGGCACGGTCGCGCTCGGTGAGTCCGGCAAGCCCTGCAAGTTCATGGCCGGCTTCTCCGACATCCTCGTTCCGGACTGGATCTCCGACGCCGACCAGCAGAAGCTGCAGGCGTACGAGAAGGACCTGGACAAGGCGACCCAGTTGCTGCAGTCGGCCGGGTGGAAGAAGGCCGGCGACAAGTGGCAGACGCCGGCCGGCAAGCCCGCGGCGTTCGACCTCAAGTTCCCGACCGAGTTCGCCGACTGGAACCCGGCCGCCACCAACGCGGCCGACCAGCTGAACAAGTTCGGGTTCAACATCACCAAGCGGGGCATCACGTTCACCCAGCTGAACCCCGACGTCCTGGCCGGCAAGTTCGACATCGCCATCCAGGGCTGGGGCGCCTCGAGCCACCCGCACCCGTACTTCGCGTTCGTCCAGGACCTGTACACGTTCAACTACGTGACGGCGGCGAACCAGGGCGGCAAGGGCATGAACTTCCCGCTCAAGCAGACCACCTCGGCCGGTCCGATCGACCTGAAGTCCGTGGTGGACAAGTCGGCGCAGGGCCTGAACCTCGACGAGCAGAAGAAGAACATCACCGCGGCCGCGGCGGCGTTCAACGAACTGCTGCCGATCATCCCGCTGTGGGAGCGGTACGGGAACAACCCGGCGCTCGAGGGCACCCGGGTCGCGAAGTTCCCGGCGGACGACGACCCGATCCTGAAGAACGCGCCGTACGCGGACAACTTCGTGATCATGTACATGTACACGGGGAAGGTCACGCCGGTGTAAACGCTGGACCTCTGACCCATTTGTTGGTTGGGTCGGCCGGGTGATCATCGTTCGCGAGATCGATCCGGCCGACCTGGCCCTGTTCGACGAGTGGTACGACGCCTTCCGGGCCGGCGCGAGCGCGGGCCGGCCGGCCGCGCTCGTGGTCGGGCGTGAGGCGCTGGGGTATTTGCTGCGTCATCCCGGTCCGCTCAAACAGCGGATCGCGGTCGGTGCGTTCGAGGACGAGCGGGTGCTCGGCGCGATGCTGTTCGAGTACCGGCTGACCGACAATCTGGACGCGGTCGAGGTCGAGATCGACGTACCGCCGCAGCACCGGCGGCGGGGGATCGGCACGGCGCTGTGGCAGTCGGCGGTGACCCGCGCGGCGCAACTCGGACGGACGATCTTTCAGGCCGAGCTCGGCGTACCGTCGGAGCCTTGGCCCGGGAGTGCGTTCGCGGCCCGGCTCGGGTTCACGGTCGAGCATGTCGAGGAACAGCTCGCCGTACCGCTGCCCTTTGACGAGTTTCGGCTTGCTGCGCTGGTGGAGTCCGTGGGTCCGCTGGAGGGGTACGAGCTGACGTCGTGGGCGGGGGTGTGTCCGCCTGAGCATCAGCAGGCGTACGCCGATCTCCACACTGCGATGGATCACGACGTACCGACGGGTGGGATGACGCGGGAGGTCGTTCCCTGGACGGTCGAGAAGCTGCAGGCCAGTGAGGCGCGGATCGATCGGAACTACCTGGCTCTGGTGACGATGGCGCACACGCTGGCGGAGGAGCCGGCCGGATACACACTGCTGTATCTGCCGCGGGCGGACGCGGATTACGCCCAGCAGGACGACACGCTGGTACTGCGGGAGCACCGCGGGCATCACCTGGGCACCCACCTGAAGCTGGCCAATCTCGTCCAGCTGAACAAGCACCGGACCACGCAGCGCACCCTGCACACGTGGACGGCGCTGTCGAATGCACCCATGCGAAAAGTCAACGCCCGGTTCGGTTTCCGGGCCGTCGAGCAGCATCGTGAACTCGAACTGAAGTATCCGCGGCTGCGTCCGGCGGCCCGCGGCGTCGTGCTCGACGCCGAGAATCGCATCCTGCTGGTCCGGTTCGAATTCCCCAGCGGCCCCCTCTGGGCCACCCCCGGCGGCGGCATCGAGCCAGGCGAGTCGGTCATCGAGGCCCTACGCCGCGAACTCCGCGAGGAGATCGGCCTGGAGGTCGTTGCCGACCCACCCCACCTCTGGCACCAGGAAGTAGTTGCCGAAGGCCACGCCACCGGCTACGACGGCGTAATCAACGACTACTACCTCATCCAAGTAGAAGCCTTCACCCCGGTCGCCGAACTCACCGAAGCAGAACTAGAAGCCGAAAACGTCTTCGGCCACGCCTGGTGGACCCTAGCCGACCTCCAATCCCACCCCGCCCACTTCGCCCCCCGAGCCCTCCCCGCCCTCATCCAACAACTCCTAACCACCGGCCCACCCACCACCCCAACCCACCTAACCCTCTAACAGTGATGCCCCCTCGCCCCCGCCCCCGCGCGGGCGCCGCCCCGTCGCCGCCGAACCCCGGTACGGCGAGCGCGCCTCCGCGCGGGCGACTTTGTGCACGGGATCCGTACGCCAGCAGACGCCAGACACGGATTAGGTGCACAAAGTGCCCGTGGTGGAGCCCTCGGCGGGTGAGAGCAACGCGCGGAAAGGTGCGGGAGGCGCGCCGTCCGCCGACCCGTTGCCTCCAGCCCCTCGCCCCCGCCCCGCCGCCCCCGCGCCCGCCCCGCGCCGCCCGCCCCACCCCGCCCCGCGCCGCCCCGCGCTCCCGCGCTCCCGCGCCACCC
>NZ_JBSGUS010000050.1:0-15137 GCF_053608045.1 Kribbella sp. NPDC055071 | reverse complement strand
AACGACCGCTGCCATCCCTTCGTCTGGACCCAAACACCCGACCAGATCCTCAAGAAAGCCAACCGTCACCAAACTTCAGAAACGGTCCACTAGCGTTCAGGAAGGACCAACGGCGCCTTAGTGTCGGACGAATTGTCCGACGTCGTTAACCAGTGACCAAAGCGCTGTTGTGAGCGACAAGATGGCCGCTCCTGGGGGTATCCAACGCCTCGGGTGTGTGTTGTTCCAGCATCGTCGTCGGTAATGCATCGGTAACCTCCGCCTGGGCGAGCCGAACACTCCAGTGCTTGACAAGGTCGTTCGCACGATCCGAGACGAAGTCGGCTCAGCGACCGCTCGAAGCTGCCGAACGATCATCTCCGGAATCGTCGGCGTTGCTATCCGGTACGGCGCCATTCCGGTCAACCCGGTAAGGGACGTCGAGCGAATCGAGGGCCAGCCGAAGAAAACACCCCGCGCGCTAACCGCAGCCGAACGCGAGGCTTGGTTCAACCAGATCCGCACCGACCCCGAGGCCGTGGCCGCCGACCTGCCCGATCTGACAACCTTCATGCTCGGCGCCGGTGTACGAATCGGCGAATCGCTGGGTCTGCTCTGGTCCCAGGTCGACCTGGTGGCGGGGAAGGGAGAGATCACTCACCAGGTCATTCGCGCGACGGGGCACGGATTGATCCGCGTTCGCACGAAGTCGCGTGCTGGTGAGCGGGTTCTCATGGTGCCGACCTGGTGCCTCGTAATGCTGCAGAAGCGTGCGGAGGTAGGCGCACCCGACGAGCAACCAATGTTTGCTGACTCCAAAGGGCGGGTTCCGGGACCCCTCGAACGTCACGCGGGATCTCCGAAAGGCTCGATCGCCCATCGGCAGCCGGAAGCGGCGAGCTCTCAGCAAGCGTCTGCTGAGGCTCCGGCGAGACGCTGGACTCACGCCGACCCAGGCGATGGCCGGACCCGGGTGGAAGGGCTTCCGGCTCGGTCTGATCGAGCAAGCCCGATTGAGGCTGCCAGTGGACGACGCGGAGGAACTGCTCACCCTGTACAAGGTCCGCGAGCCAGAGCGGGCCGAGCTACTGGAGCTGATCGAAGACGCATCGAAACCGATCGACGCGGACGCGTTCTCCTGGCTGACCTCGCACGTGTTCCGGAAGACCACCGCGACGCTCCTGGACGATGCAGGCCAGAGCGCCCGGGAGATCGCCGACCAGCTCGGCCATGCCCGACCGTCGATGACCCAGGACGTCTATATGGGCCGGAAGGCGAAGAACCCGAAGGCGGCAACAGCGCTGGAACATGCGCTGGGAGGTGAGCCGGAGACGAAAACCATGGGGTAAACCATGGGTGGAGGCGACTACAGGCCCCGGGTCAGGCTTCTGACCTGGGGTTTTGTAGGCCCCGTCGGACTTGAACCGACAACCCGCGGATTAAAAGTCCGCTGCTCTGCCAATTGAGCTAGAGGCCCTTGGGGTCCAGTGTGTCAGGTTTGTCCAGGGGATTGGGGGGTGGGTGGGGGTGATGGGTGTTCGGGGTCGGGTTGGCGGCGTACCGTCCGTGGGAGGGGAGCTTAGGGGGTACGACGATGGGGGTTGTTGAGCGGGCGGCGATCGTTGAGGGGCATCGTGAGGTGGTGGATGCCTGGCGGGAGATCGTTTCGCAGGCGGGGACGTTGGGGTTGGCCGATCGGATTGTGATCGGGGTGACGTTGAAGGCACGGGCTGAGGCGCTGGCGGCGTACGAGGGACTGGTCCGGGACGCGGGGGACCTGGCCGGGGATGCGCGGGCGTTTGCGGCGGCGGTGCGGACGCAGAATCCGTTGACGGCGGTGTGCTGGAGTATCGGGCTGGCCGCTGGGGTGCTGGGGTTCTTCGGAGTGTGGGGGTTCGACGTGGTGAAGCGGGTTGTCTCACCGTCGTCGGAGGTCGAGCTTGCGCAGACGACGGTGGCGCTGGTCGGGGTGCTGATTGTGGCGGCGGGGGCGGTGGTCGTCGGCGTACTGCGGGCTGCGGTGAGCGCCGGGCATGCCGGCTTGGAGAACGGACTCGTGTCCGCCGTGTTGTTGCGCGAGGTGCGGCCGGCTGAGGAGCGGTTGTTCGCGGTGTTCCAGCGGCAGGTGCCGGAGCCGGCGGTCAGTTCGGTGCCGTTGATCGTGATGGGGATCGGTGGGCTGCTCGCGGGGATCGCGGTCGCCGTCCTGGCCGGCGTGGGCCAGTAGGTCACGAAAACGACGCGGTTCGGCGCAGAAGCCGGCCGAACTCTCGCGTGACGCAGCGTGACGGTGGTATGCATCGGACTTCGCCCGGGAAGTCCGGGCGCTGACAATCCCGCCGCGGGGGGAACCGACGGCGGGTTGGGGGGAACTGTGCCTTTCATTCGTGCTGCGCTCGCATCGGCCGCTCTACTGGTCGTCGGGGCAGGCTGTGGACCATCATCCGGTACGACGGACGTCGCCGACCCACCCGCGAGCGTCGCCACCATCACCAAGCCGACCTCCACACCCACATCCACACCGACCACACCGACCACACCGCCGACGACGGCAGCCACGCCGACCATCGAACCGCCCACGACGACCAAGCCGGCGATCGTCAAGCCGATCACGACCAAGACGAGGGTGTTCGAGTACCGCACGATCCCGTTCAAGAAGAAGACGGTGACGGACGACTCGATGCCCAAGGGCGAGAAGACCATCCGGACGGCAGGGGTCGATGGGACGCGCAAGCTGACCTATGAGATCACGTGGGTGAACGGCGTACAGAAGGCGAAGCGCCTGGTCCGGCAGGACGTCTCCAAGCAGCCGACGACGCAGGTGACAGCCGTCGGCACACAGGTCGAGGAGACCGAATCGTCCGGCTGCGACCCGAACTACAGCGGCTGCGTCCCGATCGCCAGCGACGTCGACTGTTCGGGCGGCAGCGGCAACGGTCCGGAGTACGTCGCGGGCCCGGTCGAGGTCATCGGGTCCGACATCTACGGACTGGACCGCGACCACGACGGCATCGGCTGCGAGGACTGACCAGCCGCAGACCGAACCAGCCGACGACTGACCTAACCAAAGGCTGATCCAGCCGGCAGCGCCACGCACGCGGCCGGCTCAATCACGAACCTGCGGACTCATCATCCGCAAGTCGGGTTAGGCCGGATCCCCAGGCCATCACAATCGCCACGGACAGCGCCAGCTGAGCGTGAGCACCGGTCGTCGCGGGTGATTGTGATGGGCTGGAGATCGGCAGCACGATCTAGGGTGGGCGGGTGCTGGTTTATGTGTTGGGGCCGCAGGATCTGGGGGAGGTTCGGTTTGCGGTTTCGCCGGCCGCTGAGATGGTTCTGTCGTTGCGGGCGCTGAGGGACCCTGGACGGTTTCCGCTGCAGTTGCGGTGGGTTCGGGCAGTGCAGCCTCGTCTACAGGAGCTGGACTGGTCGGTTCTGAAGTGGTTGGTCAACGACACGATGGGCAGCCCCGACTTCCTGACACCCCGGCCGACGTCGCCCCTGACGCAACTCGAGGACGAACTGGCGATCATCGCGGACGTCGACCCCGAAACCTTCGACCGCCAACTCGTTGCGGTCAACAACGCGAGACCTGAGGATCTGGACCCCGTCAAGGTCGTCGACGCACTCCGCGAGTACTGGGACGCGGTCATGGCGCCGTACTGGGATCGGATGCGCGCGATCCTCACCGCCGACATCAGCTACCGCGGACACATCCTGACCCAACACGGCACCGACGCGATGCTCAACGGACTCGGCCCCGCGATCACCTACAGCGACGGACTACTCAAGGTCGACCAGGTCAGCGACCCCAGCCGCACCGAGAAGGTCGACGGCCGCGGACTCGTCCTGCAGCCGACCTTGTTCGGGCCGCATGCGGTGATCCCGATGGAGGTCGGCGCCGCGCCCATCCTCGGGTACCCGCCGCGCGGCCAGGCCCACCTGTGGTCCGTCGTCGAACCGCCCTCACGACAGGATCTCGCCCAATTGATCGGTACGCCGCGCGCCCACATCCTCACGCTGCTCACGCATCCGCGCACCACGACCGACCTGGCCGGCGAGCTGAAGGTGACGCCGTCGGCCGTGAGCCAGCACCTTCAACTGCTGCGTCGTACCGGTCTGGTCGAGCCGGAACGTACCGGTAAACAAGTGCTTTACCGGCCGACCGAGCTCGCCGCACTCCTGACCGGATCCGATCCGACCTGAGCTATAGTCGAAACTCCGCGGGAGCTTGCAGGAGTGGGCTGAGAGGGTGACCGGACCGTCACCGACCGCTGAACCTGAATCGGGTAATTCCGGCGTAGGGAGGAAGCGATGCAAGAGCCTGTGTGGGTGAACGGTTCGGCGACCGACGTCGCCCCGGGTCGCTCCGTCGCCGAGCTGGTGCGGGAGTATTCCGACCGACAGACCGGGATCGCGGTGGCGATCAACGAGGATGTGCTGACCAAGGCCGAGTGGGCGGAGACGACCCTGAAGCCGGGCGATCGGGTCGAGATCGTCAGTGCGGTCCAAGGAGGCTGACATGGATGATCCGTTCGAGCTGGGCGGCCGCACGTACACGTCGCGACTCATCATGGGGACCGGCGGTTCGGCCAACCTGGAAGTGATGGAGGAGGCATTGATTGCCTCCGGCACCCAATTGACCACGGTCGCGATGCGTCGGCTGGGCACGGGCCACGAGGGCTCGGTCCTCGACGTACTCACGAAGCACGGCATCGACGTCCTGCCGAACACGGCCGGCTGCCACACCGCCGCCGAGGCGGTCCTCACCGCCAAGCTCGCCCGGGAGGCCTTGCAGACCGACCTGATCAAGGTCGAGGTCGTCGCCGACGACCACCTGCTCCTGCCGGACCCGATCGAGCTCCTCGACGCCGTAGATGCCTTGGTGGCCGACGGTTTCACCGTCCTCCCCTACACCAACGACGACCCGATCCTCGCGCGCCGGCTGGAGCAGGCGGGATGCGCTGCGGTGATGCCGTTGGCCGCGCCGATCGGTTCCGCGCTCGGCATCCGGAATCCGCACAACCTCGCGCTGATCGTCGAGGCCGCGAACGTCCCGGTAATCGTTGACGCAGGCATCGGTACGGCGAGTGACGCGGCGCTGGCCATGGAGCTCGGCTGCTCCGCGGTCATGCTCGCCACCCCGGTCACGCGGGCCGAGAAGCCCGCGCTGATGGCCGCGGCGATGCGCGACGCGATCTCGGCCGGTCGCAACGCACGCCTGGCCGGCCGCGTCCCGAAACGGTGGCAATCGGCCCACGCCTCATCCCCTACCACCGGCCTACCGACCTTCTGAGGAAGACCTTTGCGCAAGTTCTCGTACCCACAACCGGACGGTGTTGCCGCCGGCAAGGGATACAGCCATGTCGTGACCGGGCCTGGTCAGTGGGTGGCGATCTCCGGGCAGGTCGCGCTGGACAGCGACGGAAAGTTCGTCGGAGTCGGGGATCCGGCCGCGCAGGCCCGGCAGGTGTTCGCCAACCTGGAAGCCTGCCTGAAGGCCGCGGGTGCCACGTTCGCCGATGTGGTGAAGCTGACCTTCTACGTCACCGACATCGCGTATCTGCCGGCACTCCGCGCGGCCCGCGACGAGTACGTCGACACCGACAATCCACCCGCCTCGATGGCCCTGCAGGTCGCCGGGCTGTTCAGTCCCGACGCCCTGGTCGAGGTCGAGGCCGACGCCATCATCTGAGGCTAGCGCAACAGATCCACCGCAATCCGCGCCGCTTCGCCAATGGCAGCGTCGACCCGCGGCTGTCGGAAGTCACCCCGAGCGCTGCGAGTGAACACAGCAACGGCGAACGCCGCGCCACCCGGCAGCGTGACCACGCCGACCTCATGCCGCAGAGCGCCGTACGTCCCGGTCTTCCCCGCGACGAGCACCTCGTCATGCGGGAAACCGGACGCCAACCTCTGCAGGAACACCTGTCGCTGCATGGTCGCCCGCACAAACGAGGTCTGCTCGGTCGAGAGCAACTCACCCGCCCACAATCGCCGCAAGAGCAGCGTCAGGTCCCGCGGACAGCTCGCCGACGCGTTCGCCGCGTCGTAGACCCCGTCCGGATCGGTCTGATCGTTGTCCGCGAGTACGGCGAGGGCCGCATCCGGACTCGACAGACCGGTCAACCGCTGCAAGTACCGCAGCTGCGAAGCGGTTCCCCGCCGTACGGAGGTCCGTCGCAGACCGAAAGACTCGAGCAGCGCGGCCAACCGCTGTACGCCGACAACGTCGAGCAACGCGTCCGCCGAGGCATTGTCCGACACCGTCATCATCGACAGCGCGAGATCCCGCAGCGACGCCGTCACCGGATCCGCGAACAGCGCCAACCCGGTCGGTCCGTCCGTCCGCGTCGACGGATCCAACGTCACCCGCGTCCGCGGATCCACCTCACCCTGATCCACCAACCGGCAGAACCCAGCCAGTAAAGGCAGCTTGTAAACAGACGCCATCGGTACGACGTCATCCGCATCGACCTCGACCGTGGCGTCGGAATCGTCGAGCGAGACCGCATGCAGCCAACCCCGTACGCCGGCATCCTCGAAGACGCCCCTGATCCGCACATTCATGAGATCACCAGGGCGTCCGTCAGCTGCGCCATCACGTCCGTCGGCCGGAGGAACGGCGTACGCGTCCGGGACCACACCAGCCGAAGCCGCACCGGCAGCGGGTCGTCGACCAGTCGATGCCGCCCGATCCCCGGGGCGGCCAACGCCGGATCCGCCGTCACCACGATCGCCTGACCCGCCGCAGCCATCGCGAGCCCGGCCCGCTCATCCGTCACCACGACCGTGCCACCTTCCGGCCGATGCAACGCCAATGTGTCCAGGAAGAGATCCCGAGCCGCCGGAGCCTCCGCCCGCGGCCGAACGGCGACCGGCAGCCGACCCAACCGCCGCAACTTCAGCTCCGAACCGTCATCCGGAGTCAACGACGTCGGCACCAGCGCCCACGTCGGCAGCAACGTGACCGCCCCGGCCTCCAGCCCGTCCAGCACAGTCGGATGCAGTACGGCGGCCACCGTCAGCCGCCCCGTACCGACCTGGCCAACCAACGAACTGGTCGGCGCAGACACAACCGTCACCCGGCTCCCCGGGATGACCGCACCACAAGCCGCCGCCACCGCGGCTCCGGCCGACGGCGGAACCTCCGGCGCGAGTCCAAGCCGGATCTCCGGGCCTTCCGGATCCCTCCCGATCGCGGCCTGGTGCAGCTCCTCGATCGAGGTCAGCGCACGCCGCGCATACGGAAGCAGGGCGGCCCCGGCCGCGGTCAGCTCGACCCGACCCTGACCGCGCTCGAACAGCTTCGAACCGACGAGCGCCTCCAGCCGGCGCAGGCCCTGGGACAGCGGCGGCTGGGTGATACCGACAGCCCGGGCCGCATCGCCAAAGTGTTGCTCCTCGGCGAGCGCGATGAAGATCTGCAGATGCCGTTCAGTCAGCATGACCCAGCTGACCTGCGGCGATATCTCCAGACAATCGGATCATGCGTCAGAGCATATTCGACATGCCGCGCTCGCTTCACCTTGACTGAAGGCTCAGGTACGGCGAGAGAAGACAGCGTGAAGGTGAGTCGCAGAGGCATGTTGACCGGCGCAGCCGCGGTCGGAGCGGCCGGTGTGATCGGAGCCGCGACCCGCGAGCAGGTCGCCACAGCAGAAACCGAAACAATGACCCAGCAGCGGACGCCGGTGGAGATCACCTGGTTCGGCACGCACGCATGGCAGCTCAAGTCCGGCAACAGCGTCGTACTGACCGATCCGTGGCTGACTCGCTTCAAGACCGGCACGTTCACCCCGGAGGGCGCGGACCCCAAGACCAAGCTGGTGATCAAGCCCGAGGTGATCGATCGCCACCTCACCACGGCCGACGCGATCCTGGTCCACCACGCGCACTACGA
The DNA here is from genome assembly GCF_053608045.1 of Kribbella sp. NPDC055071. Classification (NCBI taxonomy): domain Bacteria; kingdom Bacillati; phylum Actinomycetota; class Actinomycetes; order Propionibacteriales; family Kribbellaceae; genus Kribbella; species Kribbella sp. NPDC055071. The sequence goes on along the minus strand of NZ_JBSGUS010000050.1, from coordinate 7,252 downwards.
CCACATGGCCGACGTTCCGTACGTCGCGAAGAAGACGCAGGCGACCGTCCTCGGTACGCAGACCCACGTCAACCTGCTCAAGGCGATGCGGACCCCGGCGGACCTGCTCTCCCCGGTTCGCGGCGGCGAATACCTACCGTTCGGCGGTTTCACGATCGAGGTGTTCCCGTCGCTGCATTCGTGCAGTGGTGAGCGGCACACCTACGCCTGGCCGGGCTACCACCTGGAGTCGGTCCCGCCGCGTCCGCGGGTGATCGAGGACCTGGTCGAGGGCGGCACGCTCGCGTTCGTGATCACGATCGGCGGCCTGCGCATCCTCAGTCTGAGTACGGCGAACTTCGACCCGAACGCGCTGCGCGGCCTTCAGGTCGACGTCGCGTTCGCGGCCCCCGGCGGTGAGCCCGGCATCACCGATCGGCTACTGCAAACCATCAAGCCGGTGAAGACGGTCATCGCCACGCACTGGGACGACTTCGACAAGCCGCTCGACGAGCCAGGTGTCCCGTGGACCGATCTGGCCCCACTCCGCGCCTCGGTCGAGAAGACCGGCGCGAAGTTCGTCGTACTGGATCACCTGCAGAAGGTCACGCTTTGACGCGGTAGTGGTACTGCGAGACGGTCCGGAAGCCCAAGCGGTCGTAGAGGGCCCGGGCCGGCTCGTTGTCCGCGAGCACGCAGAGCCAGACCCACCGCGCGCCCAGTGTCGTTGCCTTCTGCAACAAGCCCTGGATCACCGCGAGTGCGATCCCCTGCCGGCGGAAACGCTCGTCGACGGCGAGGCAGTACAGCCCGGCCGTGTCCTCGACCAGGGCGAGCCGCCCGATCCCGCGAGCCGGCCGACCTTCGGGTACGACGGCGTACACAGCGTTCCCGCGGTCGAGAATCTCCCGGGCCGCCGCCTGCTCAGCCGAACCACCCCGCCCGTCGATGCTCCACCAGAGATCCATCCAGTCATTGGTCGGAGCCGACGAAATATTCACCCCGACCGACGGTGTCGGCAGCTTGGCGAGCACCTCGGAGATCTCGGCGTACTGCACCAATGTCGGCGTCTTCACCTGATAACCGCGCGCCTCGAGATGGGCATCGAGGTCGGACGGCTGGACCGCCGGAGTGATCTGGAACGACGGTGTGATGCCGTGGGATTCGTACAGATTTTCGACGTAATTCAAGGCTTTTCCGACGTCGAACGGCGTCCGCGCAGGCAGCACCGAATTCGCTCGCAGCGTCACACCGGCGTTGCGTCGGACCAACCAGCCGTCCAGCTCGGTCTTGGCCTCGGCAGGCCAGCCTTGGTTCATCAGGGAATCCATCCGAGCTGCGCTGATCACTCCACCGAGCGTAGAACTCAGCGGATCAGATTGCAAGACATTGAATATTTATTCATAGCTCCGCGGGCCGCTGGTCAGGACGCTGTCCGCAGCGAGCCGATGACGTCCGCGAGCAGATCGATGCCCTCGACAACTTCTTTTTGGCTGAGCGACCCGTACCCGAAGACCAGCCCGGCCGGCCCCGATCCCGACACCCAGTACGGCGCCAGCCCGTAGACCCCCAGCCCGCGTTCGCGGGCGGCGCGTTCGAGTGGCGTCTCGGCCAGATCAGGCGGCAAGAACGCCATCACGTGCAGCCCCGCCGACACCCCGACCGGCTCGAACTCCGGCAGCCGCGCCCCCAGCCGCTCGACCAACGTGTCCCGCAGCAACCGGTAGCGCGGCCGCATCCGGCGCAGATGCCGATCGAACTCGCCCCGGGCCACGAAGTCGGCGAACGCCAACTGATCGAACACCGGCGACCCGCGATCGTCCATCAGCTTCGCGCGCGACATCGGCTCGACCAGCCGGGCCGGCAGGATCAGCCACCCCAGACGCAATCCAGGGGCCAGCGTCTTGCTCGCCGTACCCGCGTAAGCCACGCGATCGGGAGCCAACCCCTGCATCGCGCCGATCGGCTCCCGGTCGTACCGGTACTCCGCGTCGTAGTCGTCCTCGATCACCAGCCGATCGCCGCGCGCAGCCCAGGCCACCAGCGCTGCCCGCGTCTGGGCGGACGCGACCGCCCCGGTCGGGAACTGATGCGCCGCCGTCACCAGTACGACGTCCGCCCCGGACCGCTCGAGTGCGTCGACATCGATTCCGGACTCCAGGACGGGTACACCGACCGCCTCGAGACCGGCCTTGGTCGCCACCTCGCGGAGATCGTTGTCGGACGGGTCTTCCACGGCGAGCCGTCGATATCCCTGCTCGGCGAGGACCTGCAGGATCAGCCGCGATCCCTGGGCGAACCCGTTGCAGATCAGCATGTTCTCCGCGCGGGCCGCCGTACCGCGGACCCGGTTGAGGTAGTCGGCGAGCGCCGTACGCAGCTCTTCGGTGCCGCGACCGTCGAGATAGGCCAGGCTGCGGTACGGCGTCTCGTTCAGGACACGGCGGACGGATCGCAACCAGGCCGCGCGGGGGAATTGCGAGACGTCGGGCCGGCTGTAGCGGAAGTCGATCCGCGGCGGGCCGGTCACCGACTGCGCGACGGCCGCGGCTTCGACGAGCGCGATGTCGGCGACCTGCGTGTAGCCGCCGCCACGGCTGACCAGGTACCCCTCGGCGACCAACTGTTGATAGGCCTCGACCACGACGCCACGCGAGAGCCCCAGGTCGGTCGCGAGCGCGCGGGTCGATGGCATCACGGTGTCCGCGCGCAGCAGCCCGGCCCGGATGCGCGTCCGGATTCCGCTCTCCACCTGCTGATGCAGCGGTACGCCGGTATCCCGCCGGAGCTCGACGAGCAGCTCACCGGTCCCTGAACTGGTCCTGATTCTGCTCACACAACTGGACCTTATCGGAGTACCGCTGCGCTGTCAGGGTTGATCCAGAGCCCAGATCAATGAGGAGTGAGACCGATGACCGCATTGCTGCTGCACCCCGGCGACCGTGGCTACGACGACGCCCGGACCGTCTGGAACGCGATGATCGACCGGCGGCCGAGTGTGATCGCCCGTTGTGCGAGCACCGAGGACGTGGTGAACGCGGTCCGGTTCGGCCGGTCGAGCGGGCTCGAGATCGCGGTCCGCTGCGGCGGTCACAACATCGCCGGTCAGGCCGTGCCCGAGGGTGGGCTGATGATCGACCTCACGCCGATGAACGCGGTCCGGGTCGATCCGGAACAGCAGCTGGCCTGGGTTCAGGGCGGTGCGTTGCTCGGTGAGTTGGACAAGGCTGCGCAGGAGTACGGTCTGGCGACGACTGCGGGCAACGTCTCGCACACCGGGGTCGGCGGGCTCACGCTCGGCGGTGGGATGGGGTGGCTGGCACGGCAATTCGGTCTGGCCTGCGACAACGTGGCGTCGTACGAGGTGGTGACCGCGGACGGTTCCGTGGTGCGGGCGAGCGCCGATGAGAACCCCGAGCTGTTCTGGGCTCTGCGCGGTGGGGGTGGGAATTTCGGGATCGTCACGATGTTCGAGTTCCGGTTGCATCAGGTGGGGACGCGGGCACTCAGCGCGGAGTTCACCTTTCCGGCGTCGGCGGGGTTCGACGTACTGCGCGGGTGGCGGGCGTTGAACGAGACGGCACCACGGGAGGCGACGTTCACTGCGGTCGTCAGGCCGGACTCGGTGACGGTTGGGTACGTGTGGGTCGGCGAAGGCGGGGACGAGCTGCTTGCGGCGTTCCGGGCGCTCGGGCCGGTCAGCGATGAGGTTGTGGACGAGACGACGTACCTGCAATTGCAGACGCGGGACGACAGCATCCAGGGCCACCGGTACCGCCGGTACTGGAAGGGTCACTACTTCAAGTCGCTGCCGGACGACGCGATCCGGGCGTTGCTGGCGACTCCGGGTGTGTCCGCGAGTCTGCAGGCGTACGGCGGCGCGATCGCCGACGTCCCCGATGACGACGCGGCGTTCAGCCAGCGGGACACGCTGTTCGAGTTCGTCACGTCGACGCGCTGGGACGACCCGGCCGAAGACGAGCACCGGATCGCCGAGCTCCGCGCGTACGCCGCGACTCTCGAGCCGTACGCCGGGGGCGCTTACCTGAACACGCTCAACGGCGACCCGATCAACCGGGCCTTCCCGCCGGCGAAGCTGACCCGGCTGACCGCCCTGAAAACGGCGTACGACCCGGCCAACGTCTTCCACCTGAATCAGAACATCCAGCCCGGTACGACGACGGCCGAGTCCGCGGCCTGATCCAGGGCGCGGCATGATGGACAGGTGACGACTGAACTGACACCCGACCTCGCCGCGACGATCGAGGAAGGGTTTGCGCGGCGGGACCGGGCGAACATGCAGCCGACGATCGACTTCTTCCAGCGGCTGCTGACCGAGCACCCGGACAACCCGTACGTGCTCTATGAGGTCGGCGGCTCGTACGACACCGACGGCCAGGAAGAGAAGGCGATCGGGTACTACGAGCGCGCACTCCCGCACCTGACCGGCGACACCCGCCGGAAGTGCCTGCTGCAGTACGGCAGCACGCTGCGCAACCTCGGCCGCTTCGACGACTCACTGGACGTCTTCAAGAAGGCGTGCGCCGAGTTCCCCGAGTCGGACTCGCTACGCGTCTTCAAGTCGCTCACGCTGCACGCGGCCGGCCAGAAGGACAAGGCACTCGCCACGCTGCTCCTGGTCATCGCCGACCGCGTCGACACCCCCGAGATCAAGCGCTACGAAGCCGCGATCCGCGGCAACGCCGACTACGTCGCCAACCTCTGAGGCTCGTCAGGCCTTGCGGGCGACCGCGCCGTAGATGACGTCGCGCGCGCCGGCGAGCTCGTCGTCCCCGGGCGGGAAGCCGCCGGGAGCGTGCCACTCGGCCAGCCTCACCACGCCGGGCTCGAGGACCTCGAGCCCGTCCAGCAGCGATCCGATCTCCTCGACCGTCCGGAACGTCAGCGTCGGGAACGCAGCCTTCACCTTCTCCATCAACTGCCCCGCCATCTGATCGATCGCGCCGCCGTCGCGGGGATTGCACGCGTGGCTGATCGCCACATACGACCCCGGTGGCAGGGCGTCGACGTACCGTCGCATGATCGCGCGCGCCTCGCCGAGATCGTCGACGTAGTGCAGCATCAGCGCCATCACCAGCGCGACCGGCTCACCGTCGGAGAGCAGGTCCGCCACGGCCTGATCGCTCAGCACATCCTCCGGCCGGGTCAGGTCCGCGGCGGCGAAGAACGTCCGGTCGTTGTCCAGCAACAGAGCCCGCCCGTGGACGACCACCGACGGATCGCGGTCGATGTACACGACCGAGGCCGCGTGGTTGCTCGCCTGGGCGATCTGGTGCGTGTTCTGCGCCGTCGGCAGTCCCGAACCGGCGTCCAGGAACCGCGCGATCCCGACCTCTCCGGCCAGCCAGCCGATCATCCGGCCGAGCCAGGCCCGGTTCACCCGGGCCCACTCCGGCGCCTCCGGCGCGATCTTCATGATCTGCCGATAGAGCTCGCGATCGGACTCGTAATTGTCCTTGCCGCCGAGAAAGTAGTCGTACACCCGCGCGACGCTCGGCCGTGTGGTGTCGATTCCAGGCGCGATCAGCCCGCGGTCTCCGGTCGGCTGGTCAGTCACACTGTCTCCTCGCCGTGGGCGCCGGTGCTCTGTCGAGGTTATCGCACAGACAGTCAGCCTCTCACCACGAGGAGTTCAACCTTGTGTAAATACGAGCCTTTCAGCACGCACACCCAACGCCACGCGGAGCCGTCAGCGGATCGGGCAACCGCCGGTCGATCCCGTCGGCCGTCTCCACCGGCAACCCTTCGCGCGCCCAGTACTCGAATCCGCCGATCATTTCCTTCACCGGATATCCCAGCTTGGCGAATTCCAACGCAGCCTTCGTCGCCCCGTTACACCCAGGACCCCAGCAATACGTCACCACCAAAACCCCGTCCGGTACGACGGACGCCGCGCGCGCCGCGATCTCACGCGTCGGCAGATGAACCGCACCGGGAACATGCCCCTGGTCCCAACTCTCCTGACTACGACTGTCGATCAACACCCACCCGGTCACCCCAGCCCCGATATCGGCCGCCACATCCGAAACATCCGCCTCGAACGACAACCTGCCAGCAAAATGCGCAACCGCAGCCTCTTGAGTAGCAGCGGCAATAGTCATGATCCAACTCCTTCACCTTCGCGAGCCACCAGCGTCAGCCATCCCCACCACCTCAAACCAGTGGCAGAAAAGACCCAGCCCAACAAGATCCCGCCAGGACTGGGTAGCTCAGTGTGAGCAGACCGGCGACCGTCCGCGGCCGCTGCTCGTGTTGCCGCCTCCGGCGGGCCGCGGGTCGTGGAACCCCCGCTCAACTGGTGTGCGCAGAACGACCGTGACGCGTCTGGACCTTCCGGAGAGACACAGGTGTGAGCCAATCGGTCACCGCTCCGCGGCGGCTGCCTTGTCGCCGCCTTCGGCGGGGGCGCGGATGGTGGATCCGCCGCCCAGCTGATATGCGCAGAAGGACTGCGCTGCGGCCGAGCCTTGCAGAGGGACTGTGGTGTCGAGGGTGCAAGGACACCGCTTCGCGGCAGCTGTCTTGTCGCCGCCTTCGGCGGGTGCGCGGGTCGTGGATCGGCCGCCCAGCTGGTGTGCGCAGAACGACTGCGCTGCGGCCCGGCCTTCCGGAGGGACCGTGGTGTCGCGGATGCAACGGACCCCGCTGCGCGGCGGCTGACCTGCTGCCGCCTTCGGCGGGGGCGCGGATGGTGGATCCGCCGCTCGGCTGGTGTGCGCAGAACGAATGCGCTGCGGCCGGGCCGTGGAGGGACTGTGGTGTCGCGGTCTCCGGGCTGCGTGATCGTGCCAGTCGGTGCGGCGTGCATCAAGGGCGCCTTCGGCGTCGCTGCGCGATCTACGACCCTTGACCCACACCACCCCGACCAGGGAAGGATCGCAGCTATTCCGGAGCCGCTCACCCGAGTAGTCGCACGCGCGGGGTGTGATCACGGGAGTGGAGCGTGGTGAGGCTGACGAACCTGGCCGGGTGGGACGTCGGCGTGTTCACGGGGGTGGACTGTGGTGAGGCCGACGGGTCGGTCTGGGCGGGACACCGGTGTGTTCACCGTGGTGGATCGTGGTGGGTGGCGGTCCCGGGGTGCTGCTGGACAGACCCGAGACCGGCCAGCCCATCAAATGGTGGGGTCACCCCGGCCAAGCGACCTCCAACTCGCGGGGTTACCCCATGAGCTTGTCCCTTCTCCCACCGAAATCTCACCCGAGAACCGACAAACTCACCGGATAACCCACGAGATGGCAGCCCAGAAGCA
>NZ_JBSGUS010000049.1:0-15241 GCF_053608045.1 Kribbella sp. NPDC055071 | reverse complement strand
CCCTCACGAAGCACCAGCGCAACAGCAGGACGGTTCGGCATACCTCATTCTCACCCAACACCAACCGTCACCTAATTAATGACACGCGCCACTAGGGCCAGTTCCCAAAGAATTTCCCCACCAGTACCGCAGAGCAAGCCTTCAACACCTCGCGCAACCCTCCCCAGGCGTGCAGCTCGGGAGTGGGGTGGGGCTGGGTCAGGCCGGGGCGCCCAGTGTGGTCAGGGCGGTGGCTACTCGGCCGTGGGCGGCTTCCAGGGCGGCTCGGGCGGCGGGGATGGGAGTGCCGGTGAGGAGGTGAACCAGGGCCGGCTTGAGTTCGCCGTCGGCGTCGGCGAGGGCGGCTTCGCAGGCCTCAGGGTCGGCGCCGGTGGCTTCGGCGAGGATGCGGAGCATGCGGCCGCGGAGTTTGTTGTTGGTGGCGACGAGATCGACCATCAGGTTGGACCAGGTCCGGCCGAGCTTGATCATCAGCGTGGTGGAGAACGCGTTCAGGATCATCTTCTGCGCGGTCCCGGCCTTGAGCCGGGTCGACCCGGCGATGACCTCGGGTCCGGTGTCCGCGGCGATCACGATGTCGGCCAACGGAGCGAGCGGTGCAGCAGGGTTCGAGGTGATCAGCACAGTGGTCGCGCCGGCGGCTCGGGCAGCCTTCAGCGCACCAGCGACGTACGGCGTACTCCCCGAAGCGGCCAGCCCGATCACCAGATCCCGCCCGGTCACGGCGACCGCGTCGGCGGCACCGCCCTCCTCGGAGTCCTCGACGTTCTCGACCGCGCGGAGCAACGCCTCCAACCCGCCGGCATGGTGAGCGACTACCAAACCCTCCGGCACATGGAACGTGGGCAGCAGCTCAGCAGCGTCCAGCACCGCGAGCCGCCCCGACGTACCGGCGCCGAAGTAGTGCACGCGGCCGCCGCTACGGATCGACTCGACCCCGGCGTCGACAGCGCGAGCCAGCTGGGGAATCACGACGGAAACAGCACCGGCTACCCGAGCGTCCTCCGTGTTCACCATGCGGAGGATCTCGCTCGTGCCCACCGCATCGATGGCGAGCGTCCGGGGATTGCGCTGCTCCGTCGGCGTGGTCACAGGTTCGATGTTAGTTTCCTACTGAAGGTTTTTCAATTCTGTTCATCCTTGACAGAAACCCTTGACGCACAGGGAAGGAAGGAAGACCCGAGCGAGAGGATCTCGCCGAGCGCTTACTCCGAGCCCTTCAGGCGGTGGCCTCGGACCGCGCTGGCGGTCTCCTCCAGGGCCTTCCGGGCGTCCGGCAGGACCTGCTGGGCGACCCCGATGAACAGGCAGTCGATCACCGTCAGCTGCGCGATCCGCGACGCCATCGCCCCGGATCGGTACGTCGTCTCCCGCGCAGCCGTGGTCAGCACCAGATCGGCCGTCTTCGCGAGCGGCGACCGCGGGAAGTTCGTCACGGCGACCGTGGTGGCGCCGTGCTTGGCCGCCTCCTCCAGCGCCTCGACGACCTCGACCGTCGTACCGGTATGAGAGATCCCGATCGCCACATCCCCGTCACCGAGCAACGCAGCGCTCGTCAAGGCGATATGTACGTCGGACCACGCGAACGCGACCCGGCGGATCCGGTGCAGCTTCTGCTGCAGGTCCAGCGCCACGAACGCACTCGCCGCGAACCCGTACAGGTCCACCCGCGAGGCATTCACGACCGCATCCACGACCTTGGCCAGCGTGTCGACGTCGACCTGCTGGGCGGTCTCACGGACCGCCCGCTCGTCGGCGAACGCCACCTTGCTGACCACGTCGGCGAGCGAGTCACCAGGCTCGATGTCACCGCCGACCTCGGGCCGGATGCTCTCCTGCGCCGACTGGGCCGCCAACTGCAGGCGGAGCTGCGGATAGCCCGGAACGCCGATCTGCTTGCAGAAGCGGATGACGGTCGTTTCCGACGTCGACGCCACCTCGGCCAGCTCGGAGATCGTCATCGCCGCCACTCCGCCCGGGTCCGCGAGGACCGCGTTCGCCACCCGCTGCTCGGCCGGCGCCAGCGCGGGCATCACCGCGCGGACCCGGACCAACAGCGGCCCCGTGGGTTCTGGAGAGGTTGATGAATTCATGACAGCCACGGTACGGCGACTATGCACCAAGTGGGGTCACCGACGCGAAAGTCTCCAACCAGTTGCGGTAAATGATTCAGGCGTTCGTTCTCCGTCGAGCAGAACACCATCCCCGCTCGTGATCTTCACACCGTCGACGTAGACACCGCGGCCTTGGTATAGCGGATCGGTGGTGTAGCGCCACCGGATCGTCTGATCGCCCGCCGCCAGCTCGGCCGTGACCTGATGCCAATGCCGATCGCCCGATCCACTGATCGAGCCATCGGTATCGGTCACCGACCCTCGATCCCGCACGGTGAACGGCACCTTCGTCCAGGTCACACCATCCGGAGACGTCTCCAAATACAGGAGATCCGAGTCCTCGGTGTCGACGAACAGGTCGAACGCCAACTGTGCCCCACCAGCCGGTACGGCGACCTTCGTCGCCAGAGTCGTGGTCGCGTTGTCCGTCGTACCGGAGAACCATGCATCCTTGCCGTGTCGCGGGCCGACGCCGAGCGCCAGCGCGAGCCCTTGGACGACAGCGCGCCGCGCTGGGTTGTTGCTGCCCCAGTTGCGCGACGGGTGGACCCGGTTGGTCAGCAGGATCGCGAACGAACGCGAGTCGAAGTCGATCACGATCGACGTCCCCGTGTAGCCGGTGTGCCCGGCGGCGCGTGGGCCGGTCAGACCGCCCATGTACCAGCGCTGGTTCAGCTCGAACCCGAGGCCGTGGTCGTTCCCCGGGAAGGCCTGGTTGAAGTTGGTGATCATCGCGGTGACCGAAGATTCCTTGAGGATCCGCGCACCGCCGTAGCTTCCACCGTTGATGAAGGTCTGCGCGAGGACGGCCAGGTCGTCCGCGGTGCTGAAGACTCCGGCATGACCGGCGACACCGCCGAGGGACCAGGCGTTCTCGTCGTGCACAGAACCCCAGACCATCCCGCGGGGCGGCGCGGTCTGGAACTCGGTCGCGGCGATCCGCGGCTTCTTGCGCGGGTCGGGGTTGTAGCCGGTGTCCTTCATCCGCAGCGGTTTGGTGATGCCGTCGGCAACCAATTTGTCGAGCGGCTTACCGGCCACGCGGTGCGCGAGCTCGCCCAGGGAGATCAGGTTCAGATCGCTGTAGAGGTACTTCGTCCCCGGCACACTCGTCAGCTTCGCGGTCAGCGCCATCTGCATCCGCGCCGCCGGATCCGGCTGCGCGCTCCACAACGGCAGCCACGACGGCAATCCGGTCGTGTGGGTGAGCGCCTGCCGGACCGTGATGGCCTGCTTCCCGTTCTCTCCGAACTCAGGAACGTACGATGCGATCGGCGTGTCCAGCCCGACCTTGCCCTTCTCGACCAACTGCATCACCGCGATCGAGGTGAACAGCTTGGAGACCGACGCCAGGTCGAAGATGGTGTCGGTCCGCATCGGGATCTGCTGGTCCGGCGGCAGTTCGGTGCCGGCACCGTCGGCGTACTTGAGCGCCATCCCGGTCGCCGTCCGCGTGACGACCTTGCCGTCGTGGCCGAGCAGCGTGACCGCGCCGGCGTAGAGGGGTTTCGCCGTATCGCTGGGCTGGGTCCAGCCGGCGACCTGAGCCAGGGCGGCGTCGATCGGCGCCGGGTCGAGGCCGGCCTTCGCGGGGGTCGAGTCGCGCAAGAGGGTTCCCTTCGACGCGTACCCGGCGTACGGGCGGTCGAACCGGCCAGAATTGTTGCCATTGGCAACTGCAGGGGTAGCCATCGTCAGCATCACCGCAGAGGCTACCGCGACCAGAGCCCAGTACTTGACCGGTCCGGGCTTCATCGGTGCGGGCCTCCGTACAGAAGGTACTTCGCCCGGCGGGTCGTCCACGCGTCCGTCTCCGACTTCCACGCCCCGACGATCTCCTCGGCCGAGGCTCCGGCGGTCAGCATGGTCCGGAACCGGTCGGACCCGGTGAGCAGGTCGATCCAACGACCGGGCGGGGTCTCCGCGCGCCAGGCGAAGTCCGGGTACAGCTTGCGCGCCTCGACGATCATGTGGGTCGCCGCGGTGATCGCCTCAACCTTGTGCGGATCGGTGATCTGGACCTGGACGCCGCCGCAGAGCAGGTCCGCGTTCTTGCTGACGCTCGGCGTGAAGTACGCCTCCCGGAACTGCACGCCCGGGATCTTCTTGGTCTGCAGCGCCTCGGCCCACTTGTAGTCGACGTACGGCGCTCCGATCAGCTCGAACGGTCGCGTCGTACCGCGTCCCTCGGACATGTTGGTCGCCTCGAACAGGCACAGGCCCGGATACAGCAACGCGGTGTCCGGCGTCGGCATGTTCGGACTCGGCATCACCCAGGCGAGGCCGGTGTCGTCGTACAGCTGGTCGCGCTTCCAGTTCTTCACCTGGATGACCTGGAGCTCCTTCAGGCGGGCGCCGTTCATGTCCAGCGGCAGGTACTCGGCGTTGAACATCCGCGCCAGCTCGCCGACGGTCATGCCATGCTGCTGGAGGATCTCCTCCTTGCCGACACCCGAGGTGAAACCAGGCTGCAGCATCGGGCCGCGCGCGTACCCGCCGACAGGGTTGGGACGGTCGAGTACGACGAAGCGCGCGCCGGTGGTGACCGCGGCCTTCATCGCCTCGTACATCGTCCAGATGTAGGTGTAGAACCGCGCCCCGACATCCTGGATGTCGAAGACGACCGTGTCCACGAGGGCCTTGCCGTAGAGATCGGCGAGCTTGGTCGCGGTGGCGCCGTACGCGTCGTACACCATGATCCCGGTGCGCTCATCGATGTGATCGACCTCGGAACCGCCGGCCTGCGCACTGCCGCGGAAGCCGTGCTCGGGGCCGAAGACCGCGACCACGTTGACCTTGCCGGACGCGTGCATGGTGTCGACGATGTGGCTGAGGTCGGGCAGGATCCCGGTCGGGTTGCTGATCACGCCGACCCGCTGACGGGCCAGCGCACGCCAGCCGTCCTTGGCCAGTACCTCCGCGCCGGTCATCGTCGTGCGAGTCGTCGTCGTGTGGTCATCTCCGCCGGCCTGCGCTGCCGGTACGTCGATCAGCGGGACAGCGGCGAGTGCACCGGCACCCGCGAGCAGACTGCGTCGCCTCATCAATTCTCCCCTCGCCGAACCGCCGAAGTAACTGAATTACTGACGCTCCCCAGCGACGCGAAAGTTACCCACGCACGCACGCTGGGTCAAGGGGTGATTACGAACTGCCCACCTTACGAACTGCTCGCCTCAGGACCGGCGGACTCGACCGGCGGCCGGAGCACCAGCGTGACCACGATCAGCACCATGAAGACGGCCGTGAGCGCGAACGGGACCGGGATCAACGGATCCAGCAGGACGAGTACGGCGCCCGCCGGTACGACGACGTTGACGACGCGATCGGCGTTCGCGCGGAGAGCGATCCACCAGATCCCGAACAGGAAGACAGCGATCGGGACGGTCACCGTGAAGGACGAGGCAACGTCACTCAGCTCACTGTGATGCGTGATGACGTCGATCTCGACCTCGATGCCGGCCGAGAACGCACCGACCGCGGCGAACACGAAGTAGTGCACGTACCCGTACCGCAGCGAGCTCGCGAACGACGTGATCGCGGTGTGATGCGGTGGCCAGAAGTAGATCCACCACAGCGCGGCGGTCACGATCAGCGTCAGCACGCCGAGCGAGATCAGCGGGCCGAGCTCCTCGTGGTCGTGAACGGCCTCGATGAGCGCGTTCGCCGAGGCGAGCAGGCTTTCGCCGAGCAGGATCAGCGTGAAGAGGCCGTACCGCTCGGTGATGTGGTGCGGATGCCAGGGCGTCAGCCACTGTTTCTCGGCGATGATCGGCACGGACAGCTCGGCCGCGATGACCACGACGACCGCGAAGAACTGGACCGATTCCGGCAGGAACAGCATCAGGATCCAGAGGATCTGGGTCGTCGCGATCCCCGCCGCGTACATCCGGGTGGTTCGTCGGCTGGGGCCGGGCGTGCGGGACGCGCGGAGCCACTGGGCCACCATCGCGATCCGCATCACGACGTACCCGATCACCGTGATGGTGAAGTCCCGCTCGGCGAAGACGGCGTCGATCCCGGCGGCGAGGATCAGGACGCCGCTCATCTGGAAGATGGTCAGCAGCCGGTACAGCCAGTCGTCCGTGGCGAACGAGGTGGCGAACCAGGTGAAGTTCATCCAGGCCCACCAGATCCCGAAGAACACCACGGCGTACGTACCGATGCCGTCGAAATGCTTCTCCGCCAGCGCGTGATGCAGCTCAGCCGCCGCGACACTCACCGCCACCACGAACACCAGGTCGAAGAACAGCTCCAACGACGATGCGACCCGCCCCGGTTCGTGCGGGTCCCGCGGGAGCATCGGACTCAAGCGGGATCGCGACTCCGGCATTCGCACAGGTTAGACGGAGATGTCCACTGATGGGCGGAGGAGGGCCGCTGTGGCGAGGGCTTCGTGGGCCGGGTTCTCCAGGAAGGCCTTGATCAGGGTGGGATCGGCCGGCTCGTCGATGCGCGGGAGGACGATCTGCTCGTAGGCCGCCTGGAAGCGCGGGCCCCAGCGCCGCGTGCCGAGGCGCGCGGTGCGGGAGCAGTTGTCGACCATGTAGGCGACGTCGCGCGCGTGCATGTACGGCAGCAGCGAGTCGACCGCCTCGATGACCGACTCGTTGACGATCTCCGACCAGGCGTGCCCGCGCGCGGCGAACTCGTCGACCTGCGCCATCATCGTGGCCACGAACGCCCCCGCGGTCAGTGGATCGATGACGGTCGCGGCCTCGCCGCGGCGGGCCCGGACCCGTTCGCCGTACGACCACATCGGGCTGCCGCCGATCGTCGTCATCGGCTTGTCGGTGAGCCGGCGCTCGGCCAGGATCACGCTGCGCAGCTCGGTGCCTTCGGCAACTTCGTCGTAGATCTCCGCGACGAGGTCCCGGGCCGGGCCGTAGGCGACGCTGTAGGCACGATCGAACAGATCCGGATCCGCGGTCGCGGCGCGGACGGCGGCCAGGCCGTCGGTCGAGATCGTCCGCGCGATCGGACCCGTGATCGCCTCGGTGGAACGCTCGTACGCCGTGACCGGGTCGGCGCCGTCGATGCGGAAGTAGCGGTACATCGCCTCGACCAGGCCGTGGACGGCGCCGAGCAGGATCGCGCGCTCACCGACGATGTCGGAGTGGTACTCGTCGCGCAGGGTGGTGGCGAAGGTGTACGGCGATCCGAGGCCGATCGACCAGGCGAGCGCGCGGTCGGTGCCGTGGCCGTCGGGGTCCGCGTGTACGGCGATGCTCGCGTTGATGCCGGCGCCGTTGATGGTCGCGCCTTGCTGGTAGAGACGCCGTACCGAATCTCCCATGCCCTTGGGGCAGACCGCGATCACCGGATGGCCGACCGGGAAGTCGCTGCCGATCGCCTTCAGGTGACCGAGCAGGAAGCCGTGCGACAGGCCGATCGTGGCACCGGGCTTGAGCACCTCGAAGATCTGCGGGTGGTTCGCGGCGAGGGCGGCGTCGGCCATCAGCAGGATGACGAGATCCGAGTCCGCCGCGACCTCCAGCCAGTCGCCGAGGGTGCCGTTCTCCTCGGTGAAACCGTGCTTGCGCGCGTCGTCGGCAGACGACGAGCCCGGCCTCAGTCCGACCGAGACCGTGATGTCGGTGCCGGCCAGCGAGTCACGCAGGTTCTGGGCTTGGGCCCGGCCCTGCGGACCCCAGCCGATGACGCCGATCCGCCGTGCGCCGTGCAGCGCCTGCTCGAGCAGCGGGAAGAGGTCCCGGCCGCCACGAACGATCGTCTCGGTCCCGCCGGGGACCGTCATGGTCTCGGTCCGGAAGACCGACGAGGTAAGGGTGCTCATGCCTTTCAGTTAAAGTCGCCGGTAGGCGTTGCGACAAGCGCAACATCTGCACCGGGGCGTTGCAGGAGGTGAAACGTGGAGCAGCGTGAGCTCGAGTTGTTCCTGCATCTGGCCCGCACCCTCAACTACGGGCGGACGAGTCTGGAGTGTCATGTCAGCGCGGCGACGCTGACCCGGACGATCCAGCGCCTCGAGGTACGAGCGGGTGCCCGCTTGCTCGACCGGGGTCCGCGGGGCGTGGCGCTGACCGCGGAAGGGCGACGGTTCTCGGCGTACGCGGAGCAGGCTCTGGGGTTGTGGGACGACTATCGCGCCGGTGCCAGTGCGCCGAGTGGGTTGATCGGCGAGCTGAAAATCTTCGCCACCGTGACCGCCTGCCAAGCACTACTGCCCGACCTATTGGGCCCGCTGCGGGCAGCACATCCGCAGATCCGCCTGGACATCCGCACCGGCGACGCCGCGGCCGCACTGGCCCGCCTGGACGAGGGCGAGGTAGACGCAGCCGTAGCCGGCATCCCCAAACGACTCCCCCAAACGATGGCAACCCGCACGGTTGCCGTCACCGACCTGGTCCTGGTCAAAGCCCGCGACGCCGAGCCCGACGGCACCTACGTCGTACCTGCTCGAGGCCTGGTCCGCGAAGCCGCCTTCCACTGGTTCCGCCAAACCGGCGCCCGCCCAGTCATAGCCGCCGAACCAGACGGCCACGAAGCCCTCCTCACCCTAGTTGCCCTGGGCAACAGCACGGGCATAGTCCCCCGCCTCGTCCTCGACTCCTCCATCACCGCCACCCGCCTGACCCAAGTCCCCACCGAGACTCCCCTGGACCCCCTCCCCATCGGCCTCTGCGTCCGCAGACCCGACCTCCACCGCCCCCTAACAGCCGCCCTCTGGTCCTTCGCCCCAGACGTCGGGTCATCAGCCGCGGGGTGGGGCGGTGGTGGCGCCGGGGTGGAGGTTGGCGGGGACTAGTTGGGGTGGGAGGGGTGGGGCGCCTTCCAGTTGGCGGATCAGGGCTTCGGTGCCTAGTTGGCCTAGTTCGGGGCCGGGGGTTCGCATGATGGTCAGTTCGGGGTTGGAGAGGGCCGCGGTTTCGGGGGCCATCAGGAGCGGGAGGATGGAGATCTGGTCGGGTACGTCGTAGCCGAGGCGGTTGAGGCCGGACGCTACGCCTAGGCCGGCGTATTCGTTGAGGATCAGGACCGCCGTGGTGTCGGGGTGCTCGCGCATGAGGCGCTCGGCGGCTTCCTGGCCGGCGCGCGTTGTGTCGGCGCACTGCAGCACAACGGTCTGTACGCCGTACTCCGCGGCAACCCTGCGGTAGGCCGCCTCCGTCCGGACGTACGGCCCGTAGTTGTGGAACCGCGGATCGGCCAGATCACCCGAGACCAGCACGAGCCGGCGATGACCGAGCCCGTACAGATGACCGATCGCGTCCTCGACGGTCGCGTCGAAGTCGATGTCCACGTGTGACAACCCCTCGAGCTCCGCCGTACGGCCGATCAACGCGAACGGCGTCCCCGCGGCCTGCAGGATCGCGACCCGGGGATCGTCGAGCTGGACCTCCATCAGCACCACGCCGTCGACCAAACCCTGTCCCAGCAGCTCATGCAGCTCGGAGCCGTCGTTCCCGACCGGCCACAACACCAGGTGGTAGTCCTGCTTGCGGGCCGCATCGGCCGCGCTGGTGAAGAACTCCGCGGCCGAGAAGCCGAAGCGATGATCCAGCGCGGGATACGCCATCGCGATGATGTGCGTCCGCCGACTGGCCAGCGCGCGGGCCACCACGTTGCGGCGGTACCCGAGCTCGGCCATCGCCGCCTCGATCTTCGCCCGGGTGGCCGCCCGGACCGGCTTGGTGTCGTTCAGCAGGAAGGAGACGGTCGCGGTCGACACGCCCGCACGATCGGCGACATCGCGGATGGTCACCATCGGATTCGGCCCCCTCTGACATAGACCTCACTACACCTGGCGCTGACCTCTTGACAGCGATGTGACCCAAGGAACATAGTCCTTGGAACCTCAGTTAAGCGGTTTACCACCTCGGAGACAAGTCAATCCCACCGCCCCTCAGTCCTGTGGTTAAGCGTTTTGATCGGCCCGTTCCCTGAAGGAGACCGATGTCATGATCAGCAAGCGGATCGCCGCCGCGCTGGCCGGTGTGACAACCCTGTCGCTCGTGCTGGCCGCCTGCGGTGGCAACGGCAGCTCTGGTGGCTCGTCGTCGTCGACCGACAGTGTCAAGAGCCTCTCGATCCTGGACTACTACAACAACGAACCCGACAAGACGCTGGTCCAGAAGGGCCTCGACTCCTGCGCGAGTCAGCTCGGCGTCACACTGCAGCGCGAGACCGTGCCAGGCGAATCCTTCATCCAGAAGGTGCTGCAGCAGGCCTCGTCGAAGACTCTGCCGGACGTCCTCATGCTCGACAATCCCGACGTACAGCAGATCGCCGCGACCGGAGCGCTCGCGCCGCTGAACGACCTGGGTCTGACCGGCGACGGAGTCATCCAGGGCATGGTCGACGCGACGTCGTACCAGGGCAAGCTCTACGGGCTGGCTCCGGTGACGAACACGATCGCGCTGTTCTACAACAAGGACATGCTGGCCGAGGCCGGCGTACAACCGCCGAAGACCTGGGACGAGCTGAAGTCCGTGGCCAAGAAGCTCACCAAGCCCGGCCGGTACGGGCTCGCGTTCAACGCCAACGCGACGTACGAAGGGTCGTGGCAGTTCCTGCCGGCGATGTGGACCAACGGCGGCGACGAGACCGACCTGACCAGCCCGCAGGTCACGGAAGCCCTGCAGTTGTGGACGGATCTGGTGCAGTCGGGGTCCGCGTCCAAGAGCGTCATCAACTGGACCCAGGGCGACGTGAACGACCAGTTCCTGGCCGGCAAGGCCGCGATGATGGTGAACGGCCCGTGGCAGATTCCGGCGCTGAACAAGAATCCGAAGATCAAGTGGGACGTGGTCACGTTCCCGGTGAACAAGCCGGACCAGAAGCCGGTCGCGCCGCTCGGCGGTGAGGCGTGGACGGTCCCGCTGAACAAGGACCAGGCCAAGGAGCAGAAGGCCGCCGACTTCGTGAAGTGCCTGAACTCGGACGAGAACGAGCTCGCCTGGGCGAAGGCTCGGTACACCATCCCGACCAAGACCGCGCTGCTCGACGAGTACGTCAAAGAGGTCCCGTCGATGAAGGCCTTCACCGAGCAGGTCAAGACCGCCCGCTCGCGGACCGGCAAGCTCGGCGACAAGTGGCCGGACGCGGCGAAGGTCATCTACCAGGCGATCCAGCTGGCGTTGACCGGCAAGGCCTCTCCGCAGGACGCCTTCAAGCAGGCGTCCGGCGGCTGATCGCGATGGCTCAGGCGACACTCGTCCGTACGACGACCGCCGCGGTCCGCAGGTCCGTGGGCCGCGGCGAAGGCCTCACCAAGGTTCTGTTCGTCCTGCCGGCCGCGGTGGCGATGATCGCGCTGTTCGGCTACCCCGTGGTGAAGAACCTGCTGATGAGCCTGCAGGACTACAGCCTACGGACGTTCTTCACCGGGGCGGCGCCGTGGGTCGGCCTGCGGAACTACAGCGCGGTCGTCCGGGACAACCTGTTCGGCCAGGCGATGGTCAACACGGCGCTGTTCACCGTCGGCTCGATCGCGTTCCAGTTCGCGATCGGGCTGGCGCTGGCGCTGTTCTTCCACCGCCGGTTTCCGCTCAGCGGCGTCCTGCGGTCGTTGCTGTTGCTGCCGTGGCTGCTGCCGCTGATCGTGTCGAGCGCGACCTGGCGATCGATCCTCGAGCAGGACAGCGGCATCCTGAACCGGACGCTGAGCGCGCTGCACCTGATCAACGAGCCGGTGCCCTGGCTGACCTCGCCGTCGGTCGCGCTGATCGCGGTGATCGGGGTCAACATCTGGATCGGCATCCCGTTCAACGTGACGCTGCTCTACTCGGGTCTGGCCGAGATTCCCGAGGAGCTGTACGAGGCCGGCCAACTGGACGGCGCGACCGGGTGGCGTGCGTTCCGGTACATCACCTGGCCGAACCTGCGGTCGGTCGCGAGCGTGCTGCTGATGCTCGGGGTCGTCTACACGATCAAGGTGCTCGACATCATCCTCGGGCTGACCGGCGGTGGGCCGGCCAACGCGACCCAGACGCTGGCGACCCAGTCGTACCAGCGCTCGTTCGTCGACTTCAGGTTTGGTCAGGGTGCCGCGTTGAGCAACATCCTGATCGCGATCTCGTTCGTGTTCGCGATCTTCTACCTGCGCGGCACGCGTCGCGCGGTCGACGAGTAGGAGGACGGCATGCGACGTACGGCGTACTCCGTGATCGGCGTACTGATCCTGTGCGTGATGCTCTTCCCCGTCTACTGGATGGTGAACGCGTCACTGCAGCCCTCCGGCAACACCCTCACCGCGGGGCTCGTGCCGTTGCACCCGACGTTCAGCGGGTACAGCCGGGCACTCAGCGAGCAGGGCGGCAACCTGGTGACGAGCATGATCATCGCCGCCGGCACCGTCGTACTGAGTCTGGCCATCGCGACCCCGTGTGCGTATGCGCTCTCGCAGTTCCGGTCGCGATGGGTGTCGGTCGGGCTGCTGGCGATCCTGATCTCGCAGATGATCCCGGGGATCGTGATCGCGAACGCGCTGTACACGGCGTACGAGCGGATCGGTCTGCTCAACTCGATCCCGGGGTTGATCATCGCCAACTGCAGCAGCGGGATCCCGTTCGCGATCCTGATCCTGCGGTCGTTCATGATGTCGCTGCCACCGTCGTTGGTGGAGGCCGCACGCGTCGACGGCGCCGGGCTGTTCCGCGCGTTCGTCGCGATCGTCCTGCCGATCAGCCGGAACTCGCTGATCACCGCGGGACTGTTCAGTTTCCTCTTCTCCTGGAGCGATTTCCTCTTCGCGCTCACGCTGACCACCAAGGGCGGCGTGCGGCCGGTGACGCTGGGGATCTACCAGTACCTCGGCACCCAGGTGCAGAACTGGAACGCGGTGATGGCGACCGCGGTCCTCTCGGCGATCCCGGCCATCGTGCTGCTGGTCGCCGCGCAGAAATACATCGCCGCCGGTGCCATCGGCGGGGCCGTCAAATAACCATTGGGGAAACCAACTATGAAGGTACTTGTCTGGGGCGAGAACCGGCACGAGCAGATCGAGCCGCACGTCCGGGAGATCTACCCGGACGGCATGCACGAGACCATCGCCGCCGGGATCCGCGAGAACCTCGAGGCCGACGTCTCCACCACGACCCTCGACGAGCCCGAGCACGGGCTCACGGACGAGGTGCTGGCCGAGACCGACGTACTGGTGTGGTGGGGTCACGCCGCACACGGTGAGGTCGAGGACAAGGTCGTCGAACGCGTGTACCAGCAGGTGTTGTCCGGGATGGGCCTGGTCGTACTGCACTCCGGGCACTGGTCGAAGATCTTCGGCAAACTGATGGGTACGTCGTGCACGTTGCGCTGGCGCAGTGAGCGGGACCGCGAGCTGGTCTGGACGGTGAACCCGACGCATCCGATCGCGCAGGGCGTCCCGCATCCGATCGAGATCGAGCAGCAGGAGATGTACGGCGAGTTCTTCGACATCCCGGTACCGGACGAGCTGATCTTCGTGTCGTCGTTCTCGGGCGGCGAGGTGTTCCGGTCGGGGTGCACGTTCCGGCGCGGACACGGGAAGATCTTCTACTTCTCCCCCGGCGACCAGGACTTCCCGGTCTATCACCACAAGGACGTCCGCAAGGTGATCGCGAACGGCGTCGCGTGGGCTCGATCGGACCGGCCGGAGCGAGCGGTTCCGACACTGCTGCGGTACGAGACCGGGGACTTCTTCAACGGGCGTGGATACACCGGCCCGATCGAGGAGCCGACGGATGCCTGAGGCTTTCCGAGTGATCCAGGTCGGCGCGGGCGGGATGGGCCGCGCGTGGCTCCGAACGATCGCCGAAAATCCTGAGGTCGAGCTGGTCGGGCTGGTCGATCTGGATGTGGAGGTCGCGCGTACGGCGGCTTCGGAGAACGGACACGCTTCCGTGCCGGTGGCGACGTCGATCGACGAGCTCGGCGTCGAAGCGGACGCGGTGATCGACGTGACGGTGCCGGCCGCGCATCCCGTCGTGAGCGTGGATGCCTTACAGCGTGGGCTTCCCGTACTCAGCGAGAAGCCGCTGGCCGGGACCGTCCGCGAGTGCCTGACGATGATCGCGGCGGCCGAGGTGAGCGGGAAGCTGCTGATGGTTTCGCAGTCCCGACGCTATTTCCGCGCTGGGACCGCCTTCGGGCGGCAGCTCAAGGAGCTCGGGAAGATCGGGACGCTGTCGTGTGAGTTCTTCAAAGCCCCGCATTTCAGTGGGTTCCGGGAGCGGATGGCGGAGCCGCTGCTGGTCGACATGGCCATTCATCAGTTCGACCTGGCGCGCAAGCTGATCGGCTCGGAGCCGGTCTCGGTCTACTGCGAGTCGTACAACCCGGAGTGGAGCTGGTTCGACGGCAACGCGGCCGCGTCTGCGATCTTCCGGTTCGCCGACGGCAGCCGTTTCGCCTTCACCGGCAGCTGGTGCGCGCCCGGTCTGGAGACCTCGTGGAACGGTCGCTGGCGAGCCAGCGCATCCGGCGGTACGGCGACCTGGGACGGCGACAACGCACCCGTCGCTTCGTTGGAGTCGGGCGAAGCAGTGCCCGCCGTCATGACCGATGACCCCGAGCAGATCGCAGGCTCACTGGTCGAGTTCGTCGCCGCGGTCCGCAACTCGACCGTCCCACAGTCCGAGGCCCACTCCAACGTGATCAGCATCGCGATGGTCGAGGCCGCCGTACGCTCCGCCGCTTCAGGTACGCCGATCACGATCGCAGAGGTCCTCGAGTCCGCCCACACCGAGGCCCTGGACACTGTCCAGGACCCCGCGTTACTCGCAGCCCTCAAATCCTGGCCCAGCGCCCTGGCGGCCGTAGGTCTGTCCTTGTAACGAACGTCGGTTGATCGGACACCGCTCCGCGCCGGCTGTCTAGTTGCCGCCTTCGGCGGGTGCGCGGATCGCGGATCCGCCGCTCGGCTGGTGCGCGCAGAACCACTGTGCTGCGGCCAAGCCCTCCGGCGGGGCGAACTGCTGATACGCCGCCGATCTGGTCTGCGCCGAGAAACTGTGGTGTCGCGGTCTCCGGGCTGCGTGATCGTGCCAGTCGGGCTGGCGTGCCTCAAGGGCGCCTTCGGCGTCGCTGCGCGATCTACGACCCTTGACCCACACCACCCCGACCAGGGAAGGACGCAGCTATCCCGGAGCCGCTCACCCGAGTGGTCGCGTTCTGGGTGTGATCACGGTGCT
>NZ_JBSGUS010000048.1:0-15763 GCF_053608045.1 Kribbella sp. NPDC055071 | reverse complement strand
AAAACGCTCGACTGGGACACCCCAGCCGAGGGCTTGCGTGATCTACTCACTACCTAGAAACCAGCACGGTGTTGCAACGACCCCTAGAAATCGCCCCCGGCGCGGGGTCTTTCGCTGCAGAGCTACTGCTGGGGTTGTGCCTGCGGAGTTGTTGCTGGGGAGTCTTAGGCCTGGAGGGCAGCCTGGACGTCGAGGTGGATGTCCACCTTGTCGCCGATCAGGAGCTTGCCACCCTCGAGCGGGACGTTGAAGTCGATACCCCAGTCCTTGCGGCTGATCGACGCGGACGCCTCGAAGCCGATGATCTTCTGGCCGTAGGCGTTCTGGTCGACGCCGAGGAACTCGACGGCGAGCTCGAGCGGCTTGGTGACGTCCTTGATGGTCAGCTCGCCGGCCAGGATGAAGTCCTCGCCCTCCTGCTTCAGGGCGACGCTGGAGAACGTCATCTTCGGGCTGTTCTCGGCGTCGAAGAAGTCGCCGGAGCGCAGGTGGCCGTCGCGCTGCTCGTTGCGGGTGTGGACCGAGGCCAGCTCGACGGTGACGTTGGCGGTCGACTCCTCCAGCGAGTCCTTCACGACGATCTCGCCGGCGAACTCCTGGAAGGTGCCGCGGACCTTGGTCATCAGGTGGCGGACGGTGAAGCCGATCTCGGTGTGTGCCGTGTCGAGGCTGTAGATACCGGCGACCAGGCCGGGGATGCTGCTGGTCGGCGTGCCGGTGGTAGCGGTGTCGCTCATGATGTCCTCTCGGGAACGTGTCGTACTGGTCGGGGGCGACGCAGCCGGAAGTAGAAGTTAAAATTTCAACCTCAGACCACGACGGTAGGAAGTAACGGTTTAAATGTCAACTACATTCCCGGTACACTGATCCCGTGACAACGACTGATACCCGGTGGCTCGACGCCACGCAGCAGGTCGCTTGGCGCGCCTACCTGCTGGGGACCGCCCGTCTGATGGCGAAGCTTGACGACGACCTGCGCCGGTTCGGCATCGGCACGAACGACTACGAAATCCTGGTCCGGCTCTCCGAGGCGCCCGACCGGCGACTCCGGATGGCCGATCTGGCCGACCGGCTGCACCAGAGCCGCTCGCGGCTGACGCACACCGTCGGCCGCCTCGAGGCCGCCGACCTGGTTCGGCGTAAGTCGTGCACGAGCGACAAGCGCGGCGTCTGGGCCGAGTTGACCGACGCCGGATTCGCCTTGCTCGAGGAGGCCGCGCCGTACCACGTCGAGGGCGTTCGGGAGAACCTCGTCGACCTGGCCACCCCCGAGGACTTCGCGGCCGTGGGCCGCGTGTTCGACGCAGTGTCGGAGCACATCGGGCAGCGCTGAGTCACTGCTTCTTCTGAGGCTCGGTGATCTCCAGGGTCAGCTCGTTGCGGTCCGCGCCGCGGAAGGCCAGCATGCCGGCACGCATCCGGCGCTTCAGCGGCGCCAGGTGATTGACCGTGCGCATCGCCGTACGCATGCCGGCCAGGACGAGCCGACCGATCACCGGCTTGTACAGCGGGTCGTCGGTCGTCATCTGCGCTCGCGACTTGACGACGGCCTCGAAGCCGTACTTGATCATCTTCGCCTCGTACTCGTGCACGGCCGGTACGAGCGCCTTCCGGCCGTCGCGTACGTCGATCAGCTCGCGGCAGAGATTGACCGCGTCGCGCAGGGCGGTGTTGGCACCCACTCCACGACCCGGAGTCATGGTGTGAATCGCGTCGCCGATCAGCGTGACATTGCTCGACTCCCACGGCTCCAACGGAACTGAAGTCCAGATGTTCACCGGGAAGCACGTGCCGGGATCGGTCAGTTCGAACAGGCGACGCAGGTCCGGGTGCCAGTCCGGCGTCATCGCTAGGGTTGTGTCGATCAGCTCGCGACCGCGCAACTCCATGATGTTGACCGGCAGCTTGTCCCGGGCCGCAGAGAATCCCCAGTTGATGTAGTCACGGGTGTTGTCGAACTGCAGGCCCGGCCAGTTCCGGATCAGCTCCTCGGTGTTGCCGCCGATCCCGTTCTTCAGATGGCCGTCCCGGTCCCACTGGAACTCCATCACGTGCAGGATGCAGAACAACCCACCCGGTGCATTGATCAGGCTGATCCCCTCGAACACCTTCGGCGGCACGAGTTTCGCGCTCTCCGCGGTGATCGGGAGCTTCCCGGCGATCGCGATGACGCCGGTCTCCTCGGTCTTCGCCTGCGGCAGGTATTGACGCCGTACCCGCGAGCCCGAGCCGTCGGCGGCCACGAGCAGATCGCCGGTCGCGTGCGTGCCATCGGCGAAGTAGGCCGTGACCTGGTCGCCGTTCTGCTCGAACCGGACGAACTCCTTGCCGAACTCGACCACGTCCTCGAGGCCGGTCAGCAGCACCTGCCGCAGGGTCATCCGGCTGATCGACTTCTCGCTCTCGACCGGGTCGGTCGACGGCGGAATCTCCATCGACAGGACCTCTGTGAAGTCCTCGGTCAGCATGTTGAAGTACTTCGGGTCGCGAGCCTTGGTCGCGACGAACGTGTCGTACAGCTCCTTCGGCAGCAGCGCGTGCAGCGCCCGGCTGCCGTCGGGGTCGATGCCGACCCGGTAGCCGTGCAGACCGTCGGTGCGCAGTGCGTCCCGCTCGAACACGGTCACGCCGATCCCCGCCCGCTGCAGACCGTGCGCGAGCGCCAGCCCGCCGGTCCCGCCACCGATCACCAGTACCTTCATCATCGTCTCCATTTATCTCGGTTCTTCAAGTATCTCGTCATTCCGAGTATCTTGGAGGTCCGAGAGAAATGCAAGCCCTATGCTGAGGTGGACCATGACCAGTTCGAGAGAAGAGCTCGCCGCCGAGCTCGAGCAGCGGATGATCCGGTTCATCGCGGAGGTCGTGCTGTACAACGGAGCCGTCTCCGCGAAGGTCGGCCTGGGCGCCAGCGATTCCCAGTTCATGACGCTGCTGCAGGCGTACGGTCCGCTGACGCCCCGCCAGTTGGCCGAGCGCACGGGCCTCACGTCCGGCACCGTGACCGGGGTCATCGACCGGCTCGAGGCGCACGGATTCGTCACCCGCGAGGCGGACCCCAGCGATCGCCGCAAGGTCGTGGTCACGCCGTCGTACGAGGCGATCCAGGAGAAGATGGTCCCGCTGTACGCCGAGCAAGGCCGGCGCCTGCAGGAGGTCCTGGAGCGGCGCAGCGTCGACGAACTCCACACGATCTCGTCGTTCCTCCAGGACGCGATCGACAACTCTGAAGCCCTGAGCTAAAGGGTTTGAGAGCGACGCGCGATCTCCGGGATCCTTGGGCGCGTGACGGACATTCCTCAGGACGGCCGGGCCGGTATCGATGCGGCGCTGGTACGGCGACTGATCTCAACGCAGTTCCCACAGTGGGCCGACCTGCCGGTGACCCCGGTCAAGGTCGACGGCTGGGACAACCGCACGTACCGGCTGGGTTCTGAGCTCACCGCCCGCCTGCCGACGGGAGCGGCGTACGCACCGGCCGTGCAGAAGGAACACGAGTGGCTGCCGGTGCTGGCGCCGTACCTGCCGGTCGAGATTCCGTCGGCGGTGGGGCTGGGGGTGCCAGGCGAGGGGTATCCGTACCACTGGGCTGTTCGCCGGTGGATCGACGGGTCGACGGCCTCGTTGGAGAGTGTCGGCGACTTGGACGAGTTCGCTCGGTCGATTGCGTCGTTCATCCTTGCACTGCAGAGCGTCGACGCGACCGGCGGGCCGTCGGCCGGTGCTCACAGCTTCTACCGAGGTGCATCACCGTCGTACTACCACGACGAGACCGTGCAGGCTCTGGCTCGGCTCAAGGGCCAGATCGACACGGACCTGGCCCTTGAGGTCTGGGAAGCTGCGCTCACGGCGACCTGGGCAGGCTCGCCGGTTTGGTTCCACGGTGACATCGCTAGCGGCAACCTGTTGGTGCAGGACGGCCGGTTGTCCGCGGTGATCGACTTCGGTACGAGCGGCGTCGGTGACCCGGCCTGCGACCTCGTCATCGCCTACACGTTCTTCTCCGGCACGTCCCGAGAAGTCTTCCGTACGGCGGTGTCGCAGGATGCAACGATGTGGGCCAGAGCCCGCGGCTGGGCGCTGTGGAAAGCCCTCATCACCCTGGCCGACGACCGCGACGCCGACGCCAACCGCCAGGTGATCGCCGACGTCCTCGCGGACCACGTCTGTTAGACGACCGCCGAGACGCCTGCATATCCGGCGACCTCCGTGAGTACCAGCTTCATCGAACCGGCTCCTTCTCCACCTGGGCCGCGAGCTGACCGACAACGGTCCCCCACCCGTCGGCGAACCCGAGCTCCTCGTGCCGGGCCCGTGCCTGCGGGGTGCCGTGCCGAACGACGATCCGGTACGCCGTCACCTCGGCGTGCTCGCCGAAGGTGACCTCGGCCGTGATGAGGAACGGCTCGGGATCGGCCGGGCGCCATTCGCTGTCGATCGCGGTGGTGTAGACGAGCCGTTCACGATCCTCGACCACCAGGAAGCACGCATCGAGGTGCGGCACGAAGGTCTGTCCGTCGTCGCTCATCGACGTGACCAGTGCGCCGCCCGGTCGGACCTCGAACCGGTCAACCCGGCACACGGTCGGCGCAGGGATCCACCACTTGGCGAACCGCTCCGGATCCGTCCACGCGCGCCAGAGCGCCTCGCGTGGCGCCCGGATCACCCGCTCGATCACCAGGTCAAGCTCTGGATTCACTGGTCGTCCTCCCTCTCGTCGGTGACGAACGCCTCGAGCCGGTCGGTGCGATCGGTCCAGATCCGGCGCTGCTCGCCGAGCCAGTCGTCGACCACCGCGAGCCGTTCGCGATTGAGTACACAGGTCCGGACGCGGCCGACCTTGACCGTGCGGATCAGGCCGTTCGACTCGAGCGTCCGAACGTGCTTCAGGAACGACGGCAACGTCATTGGGAACTCCGCCGCGAGCTCGCCGACGCTGGTCGGTCCCCGGCCGAGACGCCGGATGACGGTGCGTCGGGTCGGGTCGGCGAGGGCGACGAACACGCCGTCCACGTCCGCCTCATACTGTGCCATGAGGCTAAGTATCGCCGCCGTTCAATACTTAGCGCAAGGGCTAAGTATTCGATCGGAAAAGAACCCCACCTCCCGCTCGGGGAGATGGGGTTCTTGGTGCGCTGAGGTCAGTCGCGCGTGAGCTTGCGGTAGGTGACCCGGTGCGGGCGCGCTGCCTCCGGACCCATCCGCTCCACCTTGTTCGCCTCGTACGACGCGAAGTTGCCCTCGAACCAGAACCACTTGGCCGGGTCCTGGTCGCTGCCCTCCCAGGCCAGGATGTGGGTCGCGACGCGGTCCAGGAACCACCGGTCGTGGGAGACGACCACGGCACAGCCGGGGAACTCCAGCAGTGCGTCTTCGAGCGACTGCAGGGTCTCGACGTCCAGGTCGTTGGTCGGCTCGTCGAGCAGCAGCAGGTTGCCGCCCATCTTCAGCGTGAGCGCCAGGTTCAGCCGGTTGCGCTCACCGCCGGACAGGACGCCGGTCGGCTTCTGCTGGTCCGGCCCCTTGAAGCCGAACGAGGCGACATACGCCCGGCTCGGCATCTCGAAGTTCGCGACCTTGATGTAGTCGAGCTCGTCGGAGACCTGCTGCCAGACCGTCTTCTTCGGGTCCAGGCCGCCGCGGGACTGATCGACGTACGAGATCTTGACCGTCTCGCCGAGCTTCAGCGTGCCCGCGTCCGGCTGCTCCTCACCGACGATCATCCGGAACAGCGTCGACTTGCCGACGCCGTTCGGACCGACGATGCCGACGATGCCGGCGCGCGGGAGGCTGAAGCTCAGGCCGTCGATCAACTTGCGGTCGCCGAAGCCCTTCTCCAGCTTGGAGACCTCGAGCACCGTGCTGCCCAGCCGCGGACCGGCCGGGATGTTGATCTCGTCGATGTCCAGCTTCTT
This sequence comes from Kribbella sp. NPDC055071, assembly GCF_053608045.1. Taxonomy (NCBI): domain Bacteria; kingdom Bacillati; phylum Actinomycetota; class Actinomycetes; order Propionibacteriales; family Kribbellaceae; genus Kribbella; species Kribbella sp. NPDC055071. Next base: position 9,848 of record NZ_JBSGUS010000048.1, on the reverse strand, counting down.
GGACCGCTCGGCCTCGGCCGCGAGCTCCTCGTAGCGGGCCAGCCGGGACTTGCTCTTGGTCTGCCGGGCCTTCGCGTTCGACCGGACCCACTCGAGCTCACGCTCCAGGATCTTCTGCCGCTTGGCGTCCTTCTGGCCCTCGACCACGAGCCGCTGCTGCTTGGTCTCGAGGTACTTCGAGTAGTTGCCCTCGTAGCCGTAGGTCTTGCCGCGGTCGAGCTCGAGGATCCACTCGGCGACGTTGTCCAGGAAGTACCGGTCGTGGGTGATCGCCAGGACGGCGCCCGGGTACTTCTGCAGGTGCTGCTCGAGCCACAGGACCGACTCGGCGTCCAGGTGGTTGGTGGGCTCGTCGAGGAGCAACAGGTCGGGCTGCTGGAGCAGGAGCTTGCAGAGCGCGACCCGGCGACGCTCCCCACCGGAGAGCTTGTCGACCAGCACATCCGGCGGCGGGCAGCGCAGCGCGTCCATCGCCTGCTCGAGCTGAGCATCGACGTCCCACGCGTTGCGGTGGTCGAGCTCGGTCTGCAGGTCACCCATCTCGCCCAGCAGCGTGTCGTAGTCCGCGTCCGGGTCGGCCAGCTCGGCGGAGATCTCGTTGAAGCGGTCCAGCTTCTTCTTGGTGTCGCCGACCCCTTCCTCGACGTTCTCCAGCACGGTCTTGCCCTCGGTCAGCGGCGGCTCCTGGAGCAGGATCCCGACCGTCGCGTCCTCGGCCAGCCGGCCCTCGCCGTTGGACGGCTGGTCCAGCCCCGCCATGATCTTGAACAGCGACGACTTGCCGGTGCCGTTCGGCCCGACCACGCCGATCTTCGCGCCGGTCAGGAAGTTCAGCGTGACGTTGTCGAGAACGACCTTGTCGCCGAACGCCTTGCGCACGTTGCGAAGGGTGTAGATGAATTCCGCCATGCCTAGAGCCTATGTGCTCGGACCCAGCAGATCCCAACCGGTTGTCCACAGATCCGAAGTCGGGCGGCCACGAAGGGTGCGATGCGTGCATCTTCTCCGGTGACAGCGGAAATCGCGATCGGACGGAAGGTGGCCATCATGAGCCTCGGCGACACCCATGTGACAGTGCAGGGCTGGGTCGGCAGCAAGCCGGACTTCAAGGAGATCGGCGGGAAGGTGGCGCATGTCTCCTTCCGGATCGGCTCGACGCCGCGGCACTTCGACCGTGGTCTCGGCGGGTACGTCGACAAACCGACGACCTGGTTCAGCGTCGAGTGCTGGCGTCATCTGGCCCAGAACGCCTTCGAATCGGTGCATCTCGGCCAGCCGATCCTGGTCTCCGGCCGCTTGAGGACGCACGAGTGGACCGATGAGTCAGGCGTGCAGCGCAGCCGCGTCGTCCTCGAAGCCTTCTCCCTCGGGCACGATCTCAACCGGGGGACGACGACCTTCACCAAGGTCGCGTTCGGCGCTGCCGCCGCGACGACCTCGGTCGCGGACGCCGAGGCTCTGGAGACATCTGTGTCCCCGTTCCCGGCAGAGGAGTACAGCGCGACGACGCTCCCCTTGGCCGCCCGCGCCGAGACCCCGGAGGCGGAGGCGGCGTGACTATCTCAGTATTGACTTATATAAGCGCGTCCCGGCATTCTTGGCTCAGTCTTCGTAGCCGGGCAGGAGAGGGATACCGCCGTGATCGACATCCTCGAGCACATCAACGCCGTTCAACGCTGGGTCAGTCGGACCGGGGAGACGGCGACCGTGCGGATGCGTCGTACGTACCAGGCCGAGCCGGAGGAGCTGTGGGACGCGCTGACGGATCCCGCGCGGATGAACCGCTGGTTCCTGCCTGTGACCGGCGACCTCGAGGTCGGCGGCACGTTCCAGCTCCAGGGCAACGCCGGCGGCGAGATCCTGGAGTGCGAGCCGCCCAAGCGGTTCCGGGTGACCTTCGGCGGACCCACGAGTCTCCTCGAGATCCGGCTGACACCGGGTCCGGGTGCTTCGACCGAGCTGGAGCTGGAGCACTCGATGATCGATCCGCCGGCCCCGGGCGGCGCCGGCGCTCTCTGGGTCGGTCCTGGCTGGGACGGCGCGATCATGGGCCTCGCCCTGTACGTCGACGGCGAGCTCGCGGACGATGTCGATCCGACCGAGATGGCCAACTCCCCCGAGGTCATCGAGTACAACGAGAAGTCGGTCCGTGCCTGGATCGAGGTCGTCCGCTCCTCCGGCACCACCTCGGAGGACGACCTCGCCGCAGCCGCCAAGATCTCGATGGCCCAGTTCGCCCCGGATGCCGAGGTCTGACCTACTCTGCGCCACCCGGCCGAAGGTACGGGCGCCCTTCACCTGGTGACCTTCGGCCGCGTCGAGCTGGATGACCTAGCCGTCCGAAGACTCAGCCGCGGGCGGTGGCGAGGCTGTCGCGGCAGGTCGTGTAGGCGTCGAGCTCTTCGCGGGCCGGTGCGACAACGTGGCTGTCGGCAACCTTCTCCAGCTCGGCGCGCAGCGCGTCGGCCACGAGGCGGGACCGACGCGCGGCACCGCTGGTCGAGAAGGCGCGGCTGAGGAATGACACCGCCAGCCCGAGGACGGCGCCGCCGACGAGCATGATCCACGCGTACGGGATCCCGTTCCACTCCGGCAGCGGCGGGTCATCCAGTCCGGCGATCCGGGTCACCAGCAGCGCGGCCAACCACACCGCACCTCCCAAGGTGACCAGGAACAGCAACCACTGGACGACCTTGGCGACACTCCACCACCCTGGGTTGTTGCTCGTGCCGAGGTCGGTTCGCGCGACCGCCTGGTCGAGCTCGTCGCCGAGCGACTCCTCGCGGCGGCGGATCGCCGAGCGAACCGAGTCGGCCCACGGGCGCGACAGTCCTTCCGCGGCCTTCGTCGTGATCGTGCGCACGGCGGTGTCCATCCGGGCGCGCTGCACGGGAGTTGCCGCAGGCAACGAAGTGCGGGCGATCGCGACCTCGGTCGACGCGGACTTGCGCAACGCCTTGCCCTGTTGGCGTGAGACCTCGTCGACGTGCAACCGTCGCAACGGATCCGGCCGGAACCGTTCGAGCCACTTCGTCACCGGCCACCCCGTCGCAACTCGTGCCCGCTGCAGATAGGAACGCCGTACGGCGTCGACCACCACTGGGAGGCCACTCGCGTCGGACAGGGCGTCGACGAGTTCGGTGATGTCGCTCTGGGCGATCTCGGGGGTCTTGGCGTTGCCGCACTGGCTCGCCATCCGGTCCGAAACCCGGTCGACGTCAGCAGAAAGACGTTCACGCGCCGAGCGCTTGTTGCTGACGCGCTTGACCAACAGACCACGCACCTCGTCCAGCCCGTCACCGCTGACGGCGGACGTCGCAACAACGCTCGGCGACTTGAGGCCGTCCGACTTGAGCAACTTCTCCAGGTCTTCGAGGCAGCTCTTGCGCTGATCGGGCGTCAGCTTGTCGATGTGATTCAGCGCGAACACCATGACCCCGGAATGGGAGGCGTAAGGCTTGATGTATCGATTGTGCAGGGCGGCATCGGCGTACTTCTGCGGATCGACCACCCACACGAGCATGTCGACCAATTCGACCAGCCGGTCGACGATCAGGCGATGCTCGACCTCGGTCGAGTCGTGGTCGGGCAGATCCAGCAGGACGAGACCGTCCAGGTCCTCGGACTGCGAGCCCTCCAACGAGCTGCGGTGCTGCACCTGGTGCCGGCGCGGGATGCCCAGCCAGTTCAGCACTTCACCGGCCGGCTCCTCGCCCCATACACAGGCGAGCGGCATCGAGCTGGTCGGGCGGCGCGTGCCGATCGCGGCCAGGTCGAGCCCGGTCAACGCGTTGAACAGCGACGACTTGCCGGAGCCGGTCGCGCCGGCCAGCGCGACTACGGTCAGCTCGCCGGACATGCGGAGCCGCTGCCCGGAGCGCTCCACGATCTGGTTGGCCTCGGTCAGCACGACAGGATCGAGCCTGCCCTCGCCGGCCTTCGCGGCGGCGCCGAGGGCATCGATCTTCTTCAGGACATCGGTCGCACCCCGGACCGGGGCTTCGACCGTATCCACTGTTTCCGTCACGTGCAGTCCTCCACCGCGCGCGCGGCCTCGGTCAGGTGCCTGGCCGTCTCAGGATCGACCGGATGCTGGTCAAGGACAGCCAGATAGCGGGCGAATTCGGCATCCATCAGGGCATGAACCTTACCGTCAAGGTCTTCACGCGCCTTCTCGACCAGGGTCCGCACGGCCGTGTCGCCGAAGACTGCCTCCAGCAGCTTCTCGCCGACGACCGCGCTTCCGACACCGACGCTGGCTTCGGCCGCCTTCGGGATACCCGCGCCGCTGGCGAAGATCACCACCATCAGCGACAGCCCCAGGCCGTTCACGCCGTACTCCAGGATGCGTGCGGTCGAACGCTTGTCGGCACCCTCGCGGCGGACCAACTCGAGGACGGACTTCTGCCATTCGCGGACTGCACGTCCGGCCGCGTCCGGGAAGTCCTCGGACATGGCGCCGAGCTCCGGTCCACCGATGGCGAGCAGTTGACGGCCGGCAGCCGATGACTGCCAGGCCTTCTCCGCGCGTTCAGCGGCGGCCGCGGCCTGCTCACGCAGCAACGATTCCATCCCGGACTCGATCGCGTCGTTCACGCTCCGCGTCTCGGTGGGCTTGGTGCCGACAGACTTCTTCGCCTTGTCGCGCAGACGGCCGGCGCCGGATTGCAGACCCTTCAGGAGTTCACCGGTTCCGACGAACTCCTGCCACCGGGCCAGCACCTCGCCGCGCAGCAGCGTCCCGTCCTGGGTCGCCTTCGCGATGTCCTGCACTGCTTGGTCGTAGGCCGACTCTGCAGTCGAGCGCAGCTCCAACGCGGTCTCGGCCTGGGCCCGGACGGCAACCGCGAACGGAGCTGTCGTCTTCACCATCGCGCTGACAGCGCCCTGCAGGGTACGTCGGACGACAGCCGCCCGAGCCTCCGCGTCGGCAGCCAGGTCGACCAGCCAGTCCTTGATCGAGGCAACAGATTGGGACGGCAGCATTCCGTTGCCATCGACAACCGTTTCCTGGATCGAGAACAGCGGCGAGTCGCCCAGGCCGCGTTCGAGCAGCATCTGCGCGAGGTGCCCGGTGATGTCGTCGATCGTCTCGCTCGGAGCACGATCCAGGACGACGGCAACCGCCGTACTGCGATCCGACGCGCTCTGCAGGAAGTCCCACGGCACCGCGTCGGAGTAGCGCGCGGCCGTCGTGACGAACAGCCAGAGGTCGGCCGCGGACAGCAGTTGGGTCGCGAGATCACGGTTCGCCTCGACCACCGAGTCGATGTCGGGTGCGTCCAGGATCGCCAGACCACGCGGAACGGTGTCAGCAGCAACCAACCGCAGCTGCCCCTGATCCTCTGTCCCACCCGGGTTGTCGGCACTCGTCCGCGCCATCCCCGGCAGCACCCGGTCACCAACGAACCAGTCCGCATCATCCGGGTGATGAATCAACACCGGCGACCGAGTCGTCGGCCGCAGCACGCCAGGCTCGCTGACTACCTTGCCGATCACGGAGTTCACCAGCGTCGACTTGCCGGCTCCCGTAGATCCACCCACCACCGCAAGCACCGGTGCCTCCAGCTGCACCAGCCGAGGCAACAGGTAGTCATCCAGCTGATCCAACATCGCCTTCTGCTGCTGCCGAGCCTCATCAGCCCCCACAACATCCAAAGGCAAAGCACTACTGGCCAGCGCTCCCCGCAACTTCATCAAGGCAGTAATCAAAGCCATAGCAGCCTGCTCAGCCGCCAACCGCTCCCCCAACGCAGCCGCCGTCAACTCCCCCGCGTCACCCTCCGCAGAGTCCCCCTCATCCTCCGCAGAGCCGCCACCCAAGCCACCCCGCGCCCCAGCCGCCGACCCACCGTCACCCGAACCGTCAGCTACCTGCGCGCCATCCTGCTCATCAGCCTGCGACCCGCCGACGACCTCCGCGTCGCCTGCCTGCTGGCCGTCATCCTGCCCAGCCCCGCCCGACTCGCCGCCATCCAAGACCAGCTCATCCTGCACCGAACTCTCGCCAACTGAACCCGAAGCGTCCTGAGCCGAGCCATCCTCCGCCGAGCCACCGTCAGCTGAACCGTCGTGCGCCGAGCCGTCGTGCGCCGAAGCGTCTTGGGCCGGACCGTCCTCCGCCAAGCCGTCCTCAGCTGAGCCGTCGTGCGCTGAGCCGTCGTGCGCCGAAGCGTCTTGGGCCGGACCGTCCTCCGCCAAGCCGTCCTCAGCTGAGCCGTCGTGCGCTGAGCCGTCATGCGCCGAAGCGTCTTGGGCCGGACCGTCCTCCGCCAAGCCGTCGTCAGCTGAGCCGTCGTGCGCCGAGCCGTCGTCGGTTGAACCGTCCTGCGTGCCGTCGCCCTGAGCCGAAGGGTCCAGGGCTGCGTCACCCTGCGCCGACCCGCCGTCTGTTGAGGCGTCCTGCGTGCTGTCTTCCTGCTCGGCTGCGGCCTCGCCCGAAGCAACGTCACCCGAGCTCTCGGCGGCGGCCTCCGCGACACCTTCCTCCGAGCTGTCCCGCGCGCCATCGGTCTGCTCACCATCGGCGTCCGGCTCGCCAACTACCTGCTCGCCGGCCTGCCCGTCCGCGTCTGACTCGCCGCCCTGGGGTGGTTCGCCCTGCGCCGAACCACCGCCGGCTGCACCGTCCTGCGTGCCATCTTCTTGCTCGGCTGCAGCCTCGGCGGAGACGACGTCGTCCGAGCTCTCAGCGACGGTCACCGCCGCAGCCTGCGTATCGGCTTTTGGCTTGTTCTTGTTCTTGGCCTTGCCTGCTGCCTTCGGGTCGACTTGCTCGACCGGTACATCTGCGGCGTGGCGGCCGGTGCCGTGTGGTTCATCGGACTCGGCGTCGTCCGAGTCTGTGGATTGTTTGGGGAGCCCGACGATGATGTTGCCGTATTCGAGCGGGAAACCATCCGGGGATTCGTCCGGCTCGTACACGACACCAACCGTCGAGCGCGGCCGCTCAGCCGGCGCGTCGACAGCTGGCCCGACAGCATCAGCAGGTACGGCGGACGCCGCGGCGCCCTCGTCCGTCACCTCAGCTGAACCACCGTGAGACGGCTCCTCGGTGTCAGATCCAGCCACCTCAGCACTGTGGTCAGCCTGCGTCTCAGCGCCTTCCGCCTGCTCGGCCTCAGCCGTCGCAGATGTCGACCCTGTATCTCCGGCCGCGCTCTCGGACGCGTCAGACCCGGACGCCGCCGACTGCTCACCTGACCCCGAGCCCTCGGAGCCCTGCTCACCGGACTCGACAGTCTCGGTCGACCCCGACGCATCGGCGGACTCACTCGTCCCAGAGGACTCCGAGTTCCCGGTCGGCTCCGACGTGCCGGTGGACTCGCCGGTGTCAGAGGACTCCGGGATCTCGGTCGATTCCGATGTACCAGTTGGCGCGGCTGGGTCGGTGGAGTCCGCAGTGCCGACGGACTCGGCGGCGTTCGGCTCCGAGCCGTCAGTGGACCCCGAGCCGTCAGCGGATCCCGAGCCGCTAGCGGACGCGGGGCCGTCGGACGGATCCGGGTGGGCGGATGCCGGGGTGTCGGCCGGGGTCGGCGTACTGGCTTCGGGGGACGTGGGCGTGCCTGCAGGCCCGGACGGGGTGGGGGTGTCCGGCGTGGGGTCTGGTTCGGGCTGGTTCTTGCGTCGGCGGCGGCGCCAGAAGCCTTTGCCTTTGGCATCGGAGCGGGCGCTGGATTGAGCGATCAGGTTCGCCAGTTCCTGGGCAGGCTGATCCTGGCCCGGAACCCGCGGTTCCGGACCGTCACCAGCTGACCTCATGTCAGCCACGGCGTCCGCCCACGAGCACAGAGTGCCCGGTCGGACAGCGCGGAAGCAAAGTCATCGTCATCCCCGTTTGGCGGCGTGGACGGGTGGCAGTCACTGCGATGGTGGATACGGACCGTATCCCCCCGGCGATCCTTGCGGACCAGGGGGTCCCGGTGGGTAACCGGACTGGCCCGCTGGGTAACCGGGTTGCCCCGAGGGATACCCCGGCTGAGCCGGTGGGTAACCACCCTGCGGCGGCGGGTATCCCCCTTGACCCGCCCCGGCACCAGGCACCGGACCGCCCGCGCCCTGACCCGGCACCGAACCAGGAACAGGCCCGCCCGGCACCGGCCCACCAGGTCCACCGGGTCCACCGGGTCCACCAGGCAGAGAACCGGGCACAGGACCCGGCATGGGGCCCGGCAGGGGACCTGGCACCGGACTCGGCATAGCTCCGGGCAGAGATCCAGGCACGGGCCCACCCATAGGTCCAGGCACGCCCTGGAACTGCGGCGCCGCCTGCGCGAACGCCGGCATCGGCGGGAACGGAACACTCGGCCGCCGCGCCCGCAGCTCGTCGAGCAGTTGCTTCTCGGTCTCCAGGGCGTCCGGCCCGATCACCTGACGGACGATCTTGTCCCGCAGGTATGCCAGCTCGGTCGCGTTCTGCTGGAACGCCTTCGCGGACGCCTCAGCCTGTGGGCCGTACCGCTTCGCGTTCTGCCGGAGCGCCTTGCGCCCGCGCAGCGTCGCGATCAGCGGTACGTCCTGTGGAATCAGCCATCCGAATCTCACATAGTCGTACAACCGGGACGCGATCATCTGTCCCTCCCGGGACCGCATCACCAGCGCGAACACGACCATCCCGATGAAGATCGGCACCATCAGGAACAGGTAGACGGTGATGAACCCACCACCGCCGGCCCAACTGGCGCCGCCGTTCCAGAGACCGTGGGCCAGCACCGCGGCCAGATAGCCGACGATCGGCGCAAGGAACCGGACCACGGTACTTCGATGTCGTATCGCGACACCGATACCTATCGCTGTGAACGACGTGAAGAGTGGATGGGCGAACGGCGAGATCAGCCCTCGGATCACGAACAGTACGAACGCTCCCCGCAGACCGGCGTCGCTTCCGGACTCCTCGGACAGTGTGTTGAAGATGCGTCCGTAGTAGAGGATGTTCTCGGTGAAGGCGAACCCGACGCCCACCATTCCGGCGTACACGAGTCCGTCGATGATGCCGTCGAACTCCTTGCGCCGGACCAGCGCGAGCAGCAGGATCACGGACCCCTTGGCGAACTCCTCGACCGGCGGCGCCACGAAGATCGCCGACCGGTCGCCGCCGACGCCGGTCTCGGCCAGCCGGTGCGACACCTCGGTGTTGATGAAGATCGCGGCCAGGGTCGCGATGAACGCACCCCAGCAGAGCGCGAACAAGATGTACTTGGTCGGCTCCGGCTCGTAACGATCCAGCCACAGATACAGCGCGATCACCGGGATGACGGGGACGAACGCGAACACCAGGCCCCAGGTGAAGCCGCCCGCGCCGGTCGACTTGGCCACGATGCCGAAGATCACCAGACCCGCGATCGCGAACACCACCGCGATCACGATGCCGATCAGAACACCCTGATTACGCCGCTGACCAGGGACCGGATGGTTCCCCAGCACGTTCGGCTGCGGGTACGGTCCGCCGGGCGGGTACGCCGACCCGGCCGCGGGTTGCGGCGAGCCGGCCGGGCCTGGTGAGGGGTAACTCATGCCCGCAGCCTAGTTGGGGAGCAGACCCGGCGGCAGAACCACCCACTCAGCGTTACCTGGATGGAACGACAGCCCTGTACTTCCCCAGGCTCGACCGAGCGACCCACCCAGGAACCCAGAGGCGCGATCACCCGCCCATCTGAGAGACTTTCCTCTGCCAAGCGCCCGTAGCTCAGCTGGATAGAGCGACAGACTTCTAATCTGTGGGTCGCAGGTTCGAATCCTGCCGGGCGCGCCCTGTGATGTCTCAGGACATCGCGGACGGCCGAACCCAATAGTCGTGGGTTCGGCCGTCCTTTGTTTTAGCGGGTGGGGCCTGGTGGTCTGCCGGT
>NZ_JBSGUS010000047.1:0-21729 GCF_053608045.1 Kribbella sp. NPDC055071 | reverse complement strand
GGACAGACCGAGCAGGCAGCCCCTACTCGGTAACCCACGAATCTGTGTGAGTGAGGCCCCGGCCCGCAACCCCGCCACCACGACGACGTCACCACGACGACGTCACCACATACCGTCTAGCCCTTCGTCGTGCGATCGAGCCAGTCGAGATAGCCGGAGGAACCAGCGGTGATGGGCATCGCCGTCACTTCAGGGTTGCTCCAGGAGTGGTTCTCCAACAAATGAGCCTCGAGCTCGGCGTACCGGTGCTCGGTGGTCTTGAGCAAGACCTGCCACTCCTCGCCCTCGCCGTACTGGCCTTCATGCCAGAAGACCGAGACGACCGGGCCAACGACTTGCGCTCCCGCAGCGAGGCCAGGTCCTACTGCTGACCCCGCGAGTTGGACCGCCTCGTCACGGGTCGCCGCCGCTGTCGACACCTGCAGGTACCCAGCCATGCGGCCGAGTCTAGGTCCGGCATCGGTTGCCGCGGACGATGACGCGGTGCGTGTACGTCGTTGGTCTGGGTGATGAGCCCGGCGCTAACACCTCGGCCAACTGCAAGGGAGCAGACGGCCCTGTGTTGCGGGTGCCTGGCGGAGTGGATGGGGGCGGTAGCACAGGGCTGTTGATGAAGCGCGATGAGCGCGCAAGGAAGGCGGGTGGGAGTGGTCGCTGTAGCACGCGACGGAGGAGCGCGCGTAGCGGGCGCGGTGGGTGGACCACAGTTCCCGGGAGTACGAAAAAGCCCAGGTCAGCGGGCTGATCCTGGGCTTTCGGTTTGCGCGCTCGGAGGGATTCGAACCCCCAACCTTCTGATCCGTAGTCAGATGCTCTATCCGTTGAGCTACGAGCGCTGGGACAACGTCGAGTAACGATACATGGCGGCGGCGCGTCTAGGCCAATCGGCTCTTGCGGTGCGGAAAGGGGCGTACGGCGGGGTGGCCTGGGTGGCGGGGGGTGGGGCCCTACGATCCGGGGCATGGGTATCGAGGACTTGCTGGGTGGGCGGGATCTGGGGGATGTGAAGAAGGCCGTTGGGTTCGTGATGGAGAACTCCGACGACTTCCAGAAAGTGCTGAATCTGGTGCGGGAGCTGCCGGACGACGCGCTCGGGTTGATCGGGAAGCTGCCTGAGTTGCTGAAGACGATCGGGTCTGGGCTGGCCGAAGCCGGTGAGCAGGCGGCCAAGGCGGCCGGGGCTCTGGTTGGGGAGGACGGCGAGGGTGGGGCGCGGAAGGCGCTGACCGGTAGTGCGGGCACGATGAACGCGGCGAAGGACCGGCTGAAGGATGCGGCCGGGATGTTCTCGGGGCTGGCTGGCGAGCTGGACAAGATCCCCGGGATCGGCGATGCCGCGGCGAAGAAGCTGAACGACGGGAGCGGGCAGATCGGCAGCGTCGCGGACGAGGTCGAGAGCCTGGCCGGGAACCTGCAGGATCTGTCCGGGATCCTCGCGACGGTCGGCGATGCGCTCAACGGCCTGGGCGCGAAGCTGACGGAGTCCGGCGGGTCGGTTAAGACGCTCCTCGACTAGAACCAGTTGGACACGGACAGACGCTGACGTCTCCAGGTCAGCTGGAACCGGCGGGATGTTGGCGTGCGTCTCAGGCCGAGGTTGGCTGAATTCTGAGGGAGGACCTTCGCGTGGCTAGGGTCACGGGTGTGGCGAGTCGATTGGTGCGGCGTACGGCGATCGCGTGCGGAGTGGCTGCGGTTGCGGGAGCTGGGTTCGGGTTCGCCGTCGGCGAGCCGGTGCAGCCGGAGGACATCGTGCCGGCGCGATCGATGCCGGCCGACCTGTGCGCGCGGATCGGGGACGTGTCGGCGTTGTTGCCCTCGGCATCTAGTAGGCCCGAGCCGGTCGTCATGGTGCAGGGCGGCAAGACCTCGGTCAGCTGCGAGGCAGGCACCAGCCGCGGCAAGGTCGCCCAGTATGCGGCCGGCGCGGTGACGGTCGTGATCACCGCGTACGGCGGAATGGACGCCGGCGCCGGGAATTCGCCGTTCACGCCCGAGCAGGTGGCGAAGAAGACCTTTACCCGCTCGCCGATGACCGCTGTGGCGGACCGGCCGTACCCGACCAAGGCCAGGCGAGCGCCGAAGGGTGATGCCGGTGAATCGTGGACCGTGCAGACCCTCGTGCAGCGCGCGGATCTCGTCGTACAGGTCGATTACACGGCCAACCCCATCAACGCGGACACGGCTCAGCAGGCGGCGTTGGCGCTCGCTGACCGGGCGATCTGGGAGGCGAAGTGAGTAACAGCTTGCCAGAGATCCCCGGCTACCAGCTGGATCAGCGACTCCTGCAGCACCCGCTGGCGGAGTTGTGGCACGGTCGCACGTTCACCGGGATGGAGATCGTTGCCCTGGTCTTGAGCGAGGCCGGCGCGCGCGACGCGTCGGTGCGAGACAGGTTGGTGTCGGCGAGCCGCACCGCCGCTCTCGAACCAGGCCGCCTCGAGACCCCACTGTGGGCGGCCAACTTCAACTCCGAACGCCCGTACGCCGTCACACAACTCATCCCCGGCCAGTCCGGCGCCGAACGTCTACTCGACCCACTCGACGGCATCCTCGGCAACGACGACGAGTCAGTGCAGGCGGTCCGCGCCCAGTTCAGCCAGTACGGCGCAATGCCGCCGGCCGCCGACCAGCTCCCGTCGTACGTCGACCACCCACAATCCAGCCCAGCCACGCAACAACCCAACCCAGCCGCACCGCAACCCGAACAGCCGATCCAACCCGAGCAACCCGCAGCGGTGGGCGTCGCGGGAAGGCTGGGTAAAGGTGTCTATGTAGTTGCCGCAGTCATCGTTCTGATCGTCTTCACGGTGACCTACTCCGTCGGCACAGCGATCGGCAGCGCCGTGAAGGACGACCCGACCGCAGCACCGCCCGCCGCGGCCGTCTCGCCGAGTGGCTACCCGACGCCCGTCCTCCTGCCCGCGATCCCCAAAATCACGACAGCGCCCTACAAGCGACCGGACGGATCCCCCGGGGTCGTCGGTGCCACGTACGCCGCCGACGCCGACCTGCAGGTGATCACGAACGCCGAGCTCCCGTTCGCGCTCGGCTGGCCGCGGCCGCCGGAGGTGGTCTTCCTCGGCGAATCGTCGACGATGGTCTACCGGCGGATCCTGACCCACTCCGACTTCGTCAAGGGTGGACTGAAGGGCTCACTCGACGCGCGGATCGCGCTGCACCCCTGCGCGAGTCTCGCCGGTTGCCTGGCCGACCGAGCGTCGTTCGACCAGCAGTGGACGAAGGTCTACAAGACAGTGGCACCCACGACCGCCAAGGACGGGCGGACCTGGCTGACCGTCCACGCCCAAGCCCCGTACGCGGTGATGATGACGAGGGCGTATGAGAGCGGCGGCCGCTGGTGGCTGGTCGGCGCCGCGGTCACCTCCGCCACTCCGGGCGAGGAGCCCGACGTCCAACGGATCCTCAACGACATCTGGCGGCAGACCAGCTGATCCACCACAAAATCTCCGGAACGGCCCGCGCATCCCGCGCGGGCCGTTCTCATTTTCACAAGGTTCACCGGAAAGCGGTTGTCGCCGAAACATTGTGACCGGGTTCACGTTCAGCGCCTTCCACGACATGCGCCGAGTCGCGTACCGTTAGTACCACTTGCACACTGGTATACGTCCACTGGACGCACTGGTATGCGACAGATCACACCGCCAGCCAGCTGAATCGCACCGCCGGAGACCCCGGCGGCCGACGCCGTACCCCCCTCAGCGTCGAGGGACCGGGCGGACGCCGGGTCCGACAGCCGAGAGGGAATGAGCCGCCGATGACGACCATCGCCAACCCGACCCGCACCAAATCCGCGACCCACCCAGCGTCCACGGAGTCGGCGGCCGAGACGCCGTACGACCTGACGCACGCGCCGACCCGTCACGCCGGCCTGCTGGCCTGGGTGGCCGAGGTCGCCGCACTGACCCAGCCCGACCGGATCCACTGGATGGACGGCTCGGACGAGGAGTACGCGAAGCTCACCGCGGAGCTGATCGAGGCCGGCACGATGGTCCGCCTGAACGACGCGAAGAAGCCGAACTCGTTCTGGGTACGCACGGATCCCTCGGACGTCGCCCGGGTCGAACAGCGCACGTTCATCTGCTCGGTGGATGAAGAAGACGCCGGTCCGACCAACAACTGGATGGCGCCGGCCGAGATGAAGGCGCTGATGACCGAGCTGTACCGCGGCTCGATGCGCGGCCGGACGCTGTACGTCGTTCCGTTCTGCATGGGTCCGTTGACCGCGGACAAGCCCATGTTCGGTGTCGAGATCACCGACTCGGCGTACGTGGTCGCGTCGATGCGGATCATGGCTCGCACCGGCACCGAGGTCCTGCAGAAGATGGGCACCGACGCGCAGTACGTGCCCTGCCTGCACTCGGTCGGAGCCCCGCTGGCGGACGGGCAGAAGGACGTGCCGTGGCCGTGCAACGACGAGAAATACATCGTCCAGTTCCCCGAGGAGCGGACGATCTGGTCCTACGGCTCCGGGTACGGCGGTAACTCGTTGCTGGGCAAGAAGTGCTACTCGCTGCGGATCGCCAGTGCGATGGCGCGCGACGAAGGCTGGCTGGCCGAGCACATGCTGATCCTGAAGCTGATCTCGCCGGAGAAGAAGGTCCACTACGTCGCGGCCGCGTTCCCGAGTGCGTGCGGCAAGACCAACCTGGCGATGCTCGACCCGACGCTCGAGGGCTGGGAGGTCGAGACGCTCGGCGACGACATCGCCTGGATGCGCTTCGGCGAGGACGGTCGGTTGTACGCCGTGAACCCGGAGTTCGGCCTGTTCGGTGTTGCCCCCGGCACCGGCTGGAAGACCAACCCGAACGCGATGCGCACGATCGAGAAGGGCAACTCGGTCTTCACGAACGTCGCACTGACCGACGACGGTGACGTGTGGTGGGAGGGCTACTCGCCGACCCCGCCGAACCACTTGACCGACTGGAAGGGCCGCGAGTGGACGCCTGAGTCGGGCGAGCTGTCCAGCCATCCGAACAGCCGGTTCTGTACGCCGATCACCCAGTGCCCGATCCTCGCCGACGAGTTCGACGACCCGAACGGCGTCCCGATCTCGGCGATCATCTTTGGCGGCCGGCGCGCGACAACGGTTCCGCTGGTGACCGAGGCGCGGGACTGGGCGCACGGCGTGTTCATGGGCGCGACGCTGTCGTCGGAGACCACGGCGGCCGCCGTCGGCCAGGTTGGCGTCGTACGGCGTGACCCGATGGCGATGCTGCCGTTCCTCGGGTACGACGCGGGCAAGTACTTCGACCACTGGCTGACCGTGGGCAAGCAGCACGACGCCGCGCAGTTGCCGCAGATCTTCTACGTGAACTGGTTCCGCAAGGATGACGCGGGCAAGTTCGTCTGGCCCGGGTTCGGTGAGAACAGCCGGGTGCTGAAGTGGGTCATCGACCGGATCGAGGGTCAGGCCGACGCGGTCGAGACCCCGATCGGCCGGGTGCCGGCGCCGGGCGCGCTCGACGTCTCCGGGCTGGACCTCAGCACGGACGCGCTCGACATCGCGCTGACCGTGGACGCCGAGGAGTGGAAGGCCGAGATCCCGCTGATCGAGGAGTGGTTCGCCAAGCTCGGCGACACCGTGCCGACGGAGCTCAAGGTCGAGCTGGACAACCTGAAAGCTCGCCTCGGCTGAGATCTCCGGTTGCTGAGTCGGAAGCCGGCAACCGGACCCGCAAGCGCGGCGCCCCGACACCATCGGGGCGCCGCGCTGTGACGGATCTCCAGGCCATCACAATCGTCGTCCAGTGCAGACCTCACGCCTGACCTCGGCCAGACCCGTGGATTGTGATGGCCTGGAGATCCACCCAGTCAGGTTGAGCCGGCCGTCAGGGCCACGCGGTCGGCGGGGAGGCGGAGGGTTTGCTCGTGGCCGGCTGGGTCGACGTACTGGACCAGAGCCATCCAGCCGTCGGCGCAGTGGGGGCGGCCGATGAGCCAGGCCGAGGTCCAGGTGGTGCCGAGCTTGATCGACACGTGGGCCGGCAACCCGAGCTCGAGCAGGAGCCTTGGATCTGACACCGGAACTGCCATCGCGGGAGCTGTCATGTCTTCACCTTTCGGATCGACTGCCCGCTCCTCACTGTGACCTCGCACCCGGGCATGTTCTGGAGTACCCGCTGAATATCTCGGACACACCACCGCCGCATCACAGCACCGACCCGTTTCACCGTTCGGCCGATCGGGACGCTGGGTAGGTTGAGCGCATGAAGATTGGCGTGATGCTTCCGCTCGGCGACGGAGACGGTCCCACCGGCGGGAAGCCGAGCTGGAACGACGTACGCGAAGTTGCCGAGGGCGCCGACCTGAGCGGGCTGGACTCGGTCTGGATCGCTGACCACTTCCTGTACCGCGATCCCGCTGGCCAGGTGTACGGGATGCACGAGGCCTGGACGCTGCTGACTGCCGTCGCCGCGAGTACGACGAACGTCGAGCTCGGCACGATGGTCCTCTGCGCGTCGTTCCGGGACCCGGGGCTGACCGCGAAGATGGCTGCGACGCTGGACGAGGTGTCTGGCGGGCGGTTGATCCTCGGGGTCGGGGCTGGGTGGCACGATCCGGAGTACGAGGCGTTCGGGCTGCCGACCGATCATCGGGTCGGGCGGTTCGAGGAGTGGCTCGAGATCGTGGCGCGG
The DNA here is from genome assembly GCF_053608045.1 of Kribbella sp. NPDC055071. Classification (NCBI taxonomy): domain Bacteria; kingdom Bacillati; phylum Actinomycetota; class Actinomycetes; order Propionibacteriales; family Kribbellaceae; genus Kribbella; species Kribbella sp. NPDC055071. Next base: position 15,070 of record NZ_JBSGUS010000047.1, on the reverse strand, counting down.
ATGGTTCGGGGTGAGACGGTCACGTTCGACGGGACGTACCACCGGGTCAAGGAGGCGGTCCTCGATCCGGCGCCGCCGCACCGGATCCCGATCCTCGTCGCCGGCGGTCGGCCGCGGATGATGCGGCTGACGGCCGAGTGGGCTGACGCTTGGAACACTGCCTGGTACGGCGCCGCCGACGAGAAGGTCGATGCGAAGCTGGCTGTGCTCCGTGAGGCGCTGGATGGGGCCGGAAAACCCGCTGACGCGGTCGACGCCACGGTCGGAATCGTCGTCCGCGACCCTGACCAGCCGGCCGTCGCGGACCCCGATCCGCGGGCGATCGCCGGCTCGGTCCAGGAGTTGGCTGACGCGTTCTCGGCGTACGAAAAACTCGGCATCAGTCACTTGATCGTGTCGCTGGAACCGATGACACGGCGCTCGGCCGAGCGGGTCGCCGAGGCCAAGCAGTTGATGGGTCGGTGACCGGCTGAGGATCCGCTTTGCCGCCGACCCGGTCGACCCGATAGTCTTGGCCGTCGTCGCATCCCCTCACGGGGATCGTCGGAGGAGGCGTCGCCTAGTCCGGTCGATGGCGCCCGCCTGCTAAGCGGGTTGAGGGTAAACCCCTCTCGCGAGTTCAAATCTCGCCGCCTCCGCTCCTGGGAGCTCCCTGTCTGCGAATCGCGCAGACCTAGGGAGCTCCGGGTGTTTTCTGGGGGCGGAGCCCCCAGACCCCGCCCCGGAGGGGCTTCGCCCCCCGGACCCCCCGGGCGCTGCCGGGCTCGGGTTGTCGGCGGGGTGCGGCGGGGTGCAGGCTGCTGTTCAGGTCGGGCTGCGCCCGGGAGTTGTCACTGTGGGTGGTTGGGTGGTGCTTTGGGGGTGTGGGGGGCGGGGGTTGTAGTCTGGCGGGCACGACGGGGGTCGCTAGCATCACGTCAACCAAACGGGTGCCGTGTGCGTCAGACGTACTGTGGGCAGTTGCCAGCGGTCCACGGGATGCCGCCACGTCGTCGATCAGGGAAACGGAGCCATGTCGCGGAGTACTCGCGCAGCGGGACGTAGGTCGGCCCCTCGTGCCAACCGGTCCCGGCACCGCTCACCGCGGGCACGCACGGCCTCGAAGGCCATCGGTCTGACCCTGCTCAGCGCTCTCGTCCCCGGCTCCGGCCTGGTGATGGGCGGGCGACGCAAGCTCGGCGCGTTCGTGCTGACGATCAGCATCGGGCTGCTCGTGGTCGCCGCGTACGTCGGCCTGACCCAGCGTGACTCGATTCTCGCCCTCGCCGTCTCGCCCCGGCAGCTGCTGATCGCGACCGCCGCGGTCGTGCTGCTGGGCGTGTGCTGGATCTGGGTCGTGGTCGCCTCCCACAAACTGCTCCGCCCGGTCACGATGACCTACACCGGCCGCCTGGCCGGCTCGATGTTCGTCGGACTGCTCTGCTTCGGCATCGCCGTACCGACGACTGTCGCCGCGCAGACCGTGATGGCGCAGCGCGACCTGGTCGGCAGCGTGTTCCAGTCCGAGGGCAACTCCAAGAGCGCGACCCGCCCGAAGGTGAGCAACCAGAAGGACCCCTGGGCGGACACCCCCCGGCTGAACCTCCTCCTCCTCGGCGCGGACGACGGCGCCGGCCGGACCGGGACCCGGACCGACACGGTGATCGTGGCCAGCATCGACACCAAGACCGGCGACACCGCCCTCATCTCGCTCAGCCGGAACTGGATGCGGATGGAGTTCCCCGCCGACTCGCCGCTGCACAAGGTCTACCCGGACGGCTACTGGGACCCGAGCAAGGGCAACGTCGAGCAGCCGGAGTTCTACCTGGACTCGATGTACGACAACGTCCCGAAGGCGCACCCCGGGATCCTCGGTCAGACCGACAACGAGGGCGCGGACGTCGTCAAGCTGGCGGCGAGCGCGACGCTCGGCCTGGACATCGACTACTACATGCAGGTCAACCTGGCCGGTTTCCGCCAGATCATCGACGCCATCGGCGGGATCACCGTCAACGTCAACTACAAGGTGCCGATCGGTGGCGACTACGGCGACGGCCCGGGTTCGAACACCGCGAAGAAGCCATCCGGCTACATCCAGCCGGGTCCGAACCAGAAGCTCGACGGATACCACGCACTCTGGTTCGCCCGCGGCCGGTACGGGCTGAGCGACCCGTCCCGCCAGGAGCGGCAGCGCTGCACGATCCACGCGCTGGTGAACAGCGTCAACCCGGGCACCCTGGTGACGAAGTACCAGGAGATCGCCTCGGCGGGCAAGCAGGTGCTCCGCACCGACATCCCGCAGGAGATCCTGCCCGCGTTCATCCAGCTCGGCCTGAAGGTGAAGAGCGCGAAGGTCACCAACGTCGACCTGGACAAGAACAAGAACTTCCCGACCGGCAAGAACCCGAACTACACCGCGATGCGGGAGATCATCCAGAACGCGATCGCCCCCAAGACCAAGCCGGTCGCCTCCACCCCGTCGACGCCGGTCAAGACGACCAAGAAGCCGACCACCAAGACGACCCCGAAGACGACGACGACGCCCGGTGCGGCGGAGAACCTGAACGACGCCTGCGCCTACGACCCGAGCCAGACCGGGACCAACTGACAACATCCGGACATTTCGGGTCTGAACGACCCCCTGGCTGGGAACACTTGACCGCACTGGAACCGAGTCACACCTGGGGGTGACTGTGCGGCGTTCGATGGTGATCGCGGTAGGGATCGCAGTACTGGCCTGTGCGGGCTGCAGCGGCGATCCGGAGAGCGGCGACGCGAAAGCGCCCGCCACCACCCCGGCCGGCGGCAGTACGACGAGTGCTCCACCGCCGTCCACGAAGCCGTCGCCGAAGCCGACGGTGAAACCGACCCCGGTGGCGCTGACGGTCCCGCTGTACCAGCGCGCGATGACGAACGTCGACAAAACCCTGAAGCCCTATGTCACCAGGGTGATGAAGGCGCAGACCGTTGCCCAGTTCGACTATCAACGGTCTCAGTTGGCGAAGGCCGTCGTACTCGAGCAGGGGCTGCTGGCAAAGATCACCCCGCCGCGCGGGCTGGTCGGCGCGCACCCGGCGGTCCTCGATGCGTTCGACGGCTACGCGGGCGACGTGAGTGCGAACCTTTCGGCCGTCGGGTCGACCAAGACGAGCTGTAATCTGCCGAAGCCCCTCGACGTCCGGCTGTACCAGGCGAAGGCCGGCGTCCGGACGGCGTACGTGGCACTGGCGCAGAGCGTGCAGAAGTCGGTCGGCAAGGGCGTCAAGTTCGGCGCGCTGTCCGTCCCGCCGGCGCTGGCGGCACCGGCGGTGCTCAACGGGCGTGGGACCAACGGCGACGTCATCCAGCGCTCCGGCGCGCGCGGGCCCGGCACCCTGAAGATCTCGAACGCCGGTGGCGACGTGGTGATCGTGGTGACCAACAGCAGCCCGAGGACGCCGCAAGCCTCGATCTACGTGCGCTCCAACAAGAGCGCGACGCTGAGCGGGATCCGCGGCGACTACTGGGTCTACTTCAAGGGTGGTTCCAGTTGGGACGCCGCCAACCGGCGCTTCACCGAGGACTGCTCGTACCAGAAGTACGACGACCGTTTCGACGGCTCGTACGACTGGACGATCAGCCTGACCAAGACGCCGTTCGGCAATGCCCCCACCTCGGACACCGACGCGTTCTGAAACCCCGCGGCGGGCGGGCACGTCCGGCGATGAGATCCTGTGGCGATGCGTACGACGTACCGGATGCGAGCGGGCAGGTTCCTCGGGATCCCGGCCGCTGGGCTGATCATTCTCGGCGTGGCGGCGGTCCTGTGGGCCGTCGGGCTGCCGGCCGTGGCGGTCTCCGTGTTCGTGACCCTGGGCGCGCTGATCGCGGTGGCCGGGGTGTGGATCCTGGCCTTTCCGCCGAAGGTCGTGAAGCTGCGGGACAGCGGCATCGAGGTGCGCGGCGTACGGACGTCCTGGACCGACATCACCGAGGTCGGCCGGGTGGAGACCACACATGGCGCGGCGATCGCGCTCCGGACCAAGCATCCCGACGACGCCGTGCTGGTGCCGCTCTCCTGGCTCGCGCCCGGCCGGGCCGAGAGCCTGGAAACCACGCTGCGCGACAAGCTGAACGCGGCCCATGGGTACACGATCTGGGACGGCACTGCCCCGGACGAGGCGGATCGCGCAGAATAATGCAGCCGCCAATCTAAGGAGCTCGCGTGCTGTCCTTCGACCTGTCGTACGACGAACTGATCGCCTACCCGGGCACGAACCCGCGACCCGCGGACTTCGACCAGTACTGGGACAAGGCGCTGCTGGAGCTCGACGGTGTCGACCCGCAGACCGAGTTCGTCGACGCGACCGACTTCCCGCTGACGACGGCGACCGCGCAGCATCTGTACTTCAACGGCACCGGCGGATACCGCGTGCACGCGAAGGTTGTCCGCCCTGCGGAGCCGACCGGGCCGGCGGTGCTGCTGTTCCATGGGTACGGCGGTGAGCAGCCGGCGTGGGTCGACATCCTTCCGTACGCGGCCCGTGGGTTCACGGTCGCGGCTCTCGACGTACGCGAGCAGGTCGGGTTCCGTACGGCGTCACAGGCGCCGAACAGCTTCTCCCTGCACAACCACCTCGTCCACGGTCTCGACGACGGGCCGGACGGGCTGCTCTACCGGCACGTCTTCCTGGACACCCGCCGGCTCGCGGACATCATCGGCGGCCTGCCGGAGGTGGATGCCGCGCGGATCGCGACGACCGGATGGAGCCAGGGCGGCGGACTCAGCCTGGTCGCGGCCGCGCTGACGCCGTCGATCAAGTACACCGCGAGTGTGTTCCCGTTCCTGTGTGACTACCAGCGGACCTGGGACCTCAACCTGGAGAAGGGCCCGTACGACGAGATCGTCACGTGGTTCAAGAAGCGCGATCCCAGGCATCTGCGTCAGGACGAGGTGTTCACGACCCTCGGCTACATCGACGTACAGAACCTCGCCCCCCGCATCCAGGCCGAGGTAACCCTCTTCGTAGGCCTCGAAGACCAGACCTGCCCGCCGTCCACCCAGTTCGCCGCCTACAACAAGATCACGTCACCCAAGGAAGCCCGCCTCTACCCAGACTTCGGCCACGACGACCTCCCCGGCGCCCACGACGACATCTACCAACTCATCAGCACCAAGCTCTGAGATCCTCCTCGGCGGCTGCGGGTCAGGTGGGGATCCAGGTGGGCCACCATGGGGGGATGTTGCCGGGGCAGGTGCCGGGGGAGGCTGCGGGGGTGCCTTGCCAGGAGAAGAGGGCCAGGTCGGCGATGGCGATCGCGATGGCGGCGGCGACGAGGGAGAAGAGGAAGGCCTTGCCGGCGTAGCGGAAGACGACGTTGAACAGGACCAGGTTCACGATCAGGGCGAGCGGCAGGCCGAGGAACAGCAGGGTGAGGCCGTTCGGCACGCTGCCCGCTACGTCGACGTGACACGCCTTCCAGGCGCGCGAAGTGATCACGACCAGCCCGAACGCCGTCCCACCGCCGACGACCACCGCCAGGAACGACTCGCCCCGGCTCCCCTTCGCAGCAAACGCCATGAACTCACCGTAGGTGATCCAGCGGACCAGTGACGACTCCGGCCGCGCCTTCACACTGCATAATCGAGACCATGGATCGTTGGCCGAGCAGTCCCTACCGGGTAGGGATCTCGGGCTGGCGCTACCCACCTTGGCGGAAGGTGTATTACCCGGACGGCCTGCCGCAACGGGCCGAGCTGGAGTACGCGTCCAGGCGGCTGAACTCGATCGAGCTCAACGGCTCGTTCTACTCACTCCAACGGCCGACGTCGTACCAGCGCTGGTACGACCAGACCCCGGACGGATTCGTGTTCGCGGTCAAGGGGCCGCGGTTCGTCACGCACCTGAAGAAGCTGGCCGATGTGGACGCGCCGCTGGCGAACTTCTTCGCGTCCGGAGTGCTTGCTCTTGGCAACAAGCTCGGTCCGGTGCTGTGGCAACTACCGCCGACGCTCGGGTACGACGAGGCCAGGTGCGCGGAGTTCTTCGCGAAGTTGCCGCGGACAACCGCCGCGGCCGCGGAAGTTGCCAAGGGCCACGACGAGCGGATGGAGGGGCGCGCGTTGCTGGAGTGCGCCGTCGACATCCCCCTCCGGCATGCGATCGAAGTACGGCACGCGAGCTTCGAGACACCAGGCTTTGTCAAGCTGCTTCGCGAGTACGACGTAGCACTGGTCTGCGCCGACACGGCCGGCAAGTGGCCGATGCTCGACGACGTGACCTCGGACTTCGTCTACGTCCGGCTGCACGGTGCCGACGAGCTCTATGTCAGCGGGTACGACGAGAAGGCCCTGGACCGCTGGGCCGACAAGATCCGCACCTGGCACGACGGCGGTACGCCGACCGACGGCAAGACGATCGGAACGTCGCGCGCCCGCCGGCGGAAGCGCGATGTCTTCATCTACTTCGACAACGACGTCAAGGTACGAGCGCCCTTCGACGCCGAGTCCCTGGCCCGCCGACTCGGGATCACTTCGGCGGATACCGAAGCATCACGGGCTTAGCGTCTGTCGCATGGCAGATAATCCTGGAGCACTGGTGGAGCAAGCGGTCCAGCGTTCGCTCGAGCTGGTCGTCACCTGGCCGGCGTGGGACGGGCAGCCGCTGACGTCCGACGACGACCGGACCTTCACACCCCACAAGGCGGTCCGCCGGATCGCCGACCACCTGATCGACCACCTCGCCGAGGTCGAGGCACTGCTCGCCGGCGTGCCGACGCAGCCCGACGAGTGGCAGGCTTCGGCGCTCACGAGTCGAGCCGACCTCGCGCCGTTCACGGTCGACGACGCACGCGAGGCCGAGCAGCGACTGCGCCGGCTGGGCCGGACGTTCACCCTCCGGTACGCCGCTCTCGACCCCGCCGAGTGGGACAAGGACCGCACCCCCAACTGGACCCTTCGCCAGATCGCCGAGCACCTGACCGAGCTCGATTGGTACGCCGAACAGGTCGGCCGGCTGTAGGCGGAGCTCCAGGCCATCACAATCGGGCTGTCGGGGCGGCCGCACGCTCAACTCCGGCTGGTGCCGGCGATTGTGATGGCCTGCAGCTCCGCATCGTCAGAACAGCCGGACTCCGACAGGCTCCTCGAGCTCTAGGAGGAACTGTTTGCGCTTGAGGCCGCCTGCGTATCCGGTCAGGGATCCGTTCTTCCCGACCACCCGATGGCACGGGATCACGATCGACAACGGGTTCTGGCCGACTGCCTTGCCGACGGCTTGGGCCTGGGTGCCGAGGCGTGCAGCGATCTCGCCGTACGTCGTGGTCTCGCCGTACGGGATCTCCTCGAGGACCGACCACACGCGCCGCTGGAACTCGTCTCCGCGCAGGAGGGTCGGGATGTCGAAGCTGGCCCGCGCGCCGGTGAGGTATTCGTCCAGCTCCGAAGCAGCCGCCGCGATGACCGGGTCGGTGGGTTCGACCCGGTGACCGAGGACTTCCGGCGTCGGCTTCACCCAGTGGTGCGGGAAGTAGACGCCGACCAGTGCGTTGTCGGAGGCGACCAGCGTGAGGTCACCGATCCGGGTGCTGACGATCGCATGCCTGTTCATGTGAATAGAACGCGCCAGCACCCGGACGTGTGAGGCTCAGGACCCGATGCGCTCGCGGGTCCGCTGCCGGAAGCTTCGGCCGACCGTCGTCCAGTCCTCATGCTCCAGCTCGGCGACCGCGATCCCCGGCACGTCATCGGCCTCCGTCTGCGCCACCCACGCGCCGCGCGGGTCGACCACGCCCGACTTGAGACCGCCGTCGGCGTTGACCGGGACGGACAAGCTGACCCACGCCGTGTTGTTCACCGCGCACCCGCGGGCCTGGACGCCGATGTGTTCGTGATGCGTGACTCCGGAGGTCGAGTACGAGACGAGCACGGCATCGACGCCGAGCGCGTCGTACTCGGTGAAGAACTCCGGGAACATCACATCCAGTCCGAGCGCCAGCCCGAACCGGAACCCGTCCACGTCGAACGTCACCGGCTGCGTGCCCGGCGTGTACATCCAGGTGACCTTGGTGGTCGACAAGGCGCGCTCGTCGTACCGCGCGACCACCTTCCCCTGGTCGGAGACGACGTACACGCTGTTGTGCGGCCGCGCATCCGGAAGCGGGTGGATCGACGGGATCACGGTCCAGATCCCGAGCTGCTTCGAGAGTGTGACGACCTGGTCGAGCTCGTCCTGCAGGACCGCCCAGTCGGCCCGGGTCCAGTCGGACGGGCCGATCTCGTCCGGGCCGAGCGACGACATGATCACCTTGCTGGGGAAGCTGAGCGCGCCTTCGGGGAGGTGGACCAGGCGGGCACCCGCCGCCGCGGCCTGCTTCATCAGCGAGCGGACCTCGGCGCCGCCGGCGCGGAGAAGCTGAGGGTCAGTTGGATCTTGGTGGACCGTCGACTGGGCGACGGCGATCCGTACGGTGTTGCTGTCCGGCATGTCTTCTCCTGAGGGAGTTGGACGGAAGTGCCGGAGGGCAGCCGTGTAGGACTCGCCGGTTTTGGCGGCACGGGATCGGACCCGCTGCTTGAAGTTCCTGTGCGCTGTCATCTGGCCTTCCACGCACTCGTCCGCGATCCCCCAGCGATCCCGTCCGAGGCAGAGACCAGGACGAGCGGCCCGAGACAGGAAGTCCCTTTGCCTTCTCGAGGTGACCAGGCTGGGGCCGGTCGACGAAGGTGAGGCGCGGGCCGCGCCGGAACCACATCCTCTCCGACGACCCGCCGGTGGTCAAACACCGGCGCGGCATAAAGTCGGACCTGAATGCGGTTGTCCTCAAAGAGCACCGGTCGACGAGCTAGGGAGTACACAGGGTGAGCATTCGCGTCGGGTACAAGGCATCGGCGGAACAGTTCGGGCCACGAGACCTGGTCGAGTACTCGGTCCGGGCCGAAGAGCTCGGGCTCGACAGCGTGACCGTGTCGGACCACTTCCTGCCGTGGCGGCACGAGGGCGGGCACGCGCCGTTCGCGCTGGCCTGGATGGCGGCGGTCGGCGAGCGGACCAACCGGGTCCTGATCGGGACGTCGGTGCTGACGCCGACCTTCCGCTACAACCCCGCGGTGATCGCGCAGGCCTTCGCGACCCTCGGCATGCTGTATCCGGGCCGCGTGATGCTCGGCGTCGGGACCGGCGAAGCGCTCAACGAGATCGCGGTCTCCGGGATGGAGTGGCCCGAGTTCAAGGAGCGGTTCGCCCGGCTGCGTGAGGCGGTCCAGCTGATCCGCGACCTGTGGACGCAGGACGGCATCAGCTCCGAGGGCCCGTACTACAAGACCGTCGACGCGTTCATCTACGACCGGCCCGAGACCCCGCTCAAGGTGTACGTCGCCGCCGGCGGGCCGCTCGTGGCCAAGTACGCGGGCCGCGTGGGCGACGGCTTCATCGCGACGTCGGGCAAGGGCATGGACCTCTACACCGACAAGCTGATTCCCGCCGTCAAGGAAGGCGCGGAGAAGGCCGGGAAGAAGTTCGAGGACATCGACCGGATGCTCGAGGTCAAGGTGTCGTACGACCGCGACCCGGCGGCCGCCCTCGAGAACACCCGCTTCTGGGCGCCGCTGTCACTGACGCCGGAGCAGAAGCACAGCGTGACCAGCGCGACCGAGATGGAGCGGCTGGCCGACGAGCTCCCCATCGAGCAGGTGGCGAAGCGCTGGATCGTCGCGTCCGACCCGGAGGAGGTCGTGCAGCAGTTCCAGCCGTACGTCGACGCCGGCTTCAACCACTTCGTCGTCCACGGTCCTGGTCAGGATCAGGAGCGTTTCCTCACCCAGTTCACCTCCGACGTTCTTCCGCTCCTGCGCAAACTGGGCTGACAATCACCTGGTGGGCGATTACGAGATCCTGCAGGACAGTGACCCGCGGTGTGCCGAGCTGGAAGCAGCCGGCTACCGCGTGGTCGCGGAGTCCTGGGCGGTCCGCCTGCTGGCCCCTGACCGCGAGTTGCTGGAGTCCGCCGTACTGCGGGCAACCGCCGGCGGACTCACCATCCGCGAACTGGGTGTCGAGGCGGCCGAGGCTCTTCACGGCCTGGAGAAGACCAACGAACCCGACTACCCCAACACGCCCGCAACCCACCGGGTCGTCGGCGATCTCGCCACCATCCGTGAGTTGTGGCCCGAGCATCGCGTCTTCGGTGCCTTCGACGGCTCACGTCTCGTGGGTGCGACCGTCATCCGTTCTCATCAGGGGTTCGGCGACACCGCCTTCACGTCCGTCCTTTCGTCACACCGCCGCCGGGGGGTAGCTCAAGCCGTCAAAGCCGCGTCGATCCTCGCGTTCTTGGACGTCGGCATCACCCGCTTCAGCACCGGCGGGGCCGCCACCAACCAGGCCAGCCTGCAGGCCAACCAGTCCCTCGGCTACGAGCTCACCGAACGGTGGCGCACGTACGCCCCCTAGTCCCTGGGTCCTGGTCCCGGCGTCAGCGGAGGTCGTCTGACAGAGCCTTGGCGGCCTGGGTGAGGAGCGGGACCGCTCGCTCGACCAGGTCCTCGGTCATGCGGCCGGCTGGGCCGGAGATGGACATCGCCAGGCGGGTCGGGGCGTCGGGGACGGCGACCGCTACACAGCGGACGCCGACCTCCTGTTCGCCTTCGTCAGTGGCATAGCCGTGTTCCTCGGCCTTACGCAGCTGGCTGGTGAAGGCATCGGCGGTGGTGAGGGTGTTGTCGGTGTGCTGCGGCATCCCGGTGCGGTGGAGGAGGTCGCGGACCTCGGATTCGGGCAGCTGGGCGAGGATCGCCTTGCCGACGGCGGTGCAGTGCGGGAGGACCCGGCGGCCAACTTCGGTGAACATCCGCATCGAGTGCCGGGACGGGACCTGCGCGAGGTAGACGATCTGGTCGCCGTCGAGCATCGCCATGTTGGCGGACTCGCCGAGCTCGTCGACCAGGTGCGCCAGATGTGGGCGGGCCCAGACGCTGAGCATGTGCGAGGAGCTCTCGCCGAGGCGGATCAGCTTCGGGCCGAGGACGTACTGCCGGGAGGGTTCTTGACGCAGGTAGCCGAGGTCGACCAAGGTGCGAACCAGCCGATGGATCGTCGGCAACGGCAGCCCGGACTCCGCGGCGAGCTGGGACAGGCCTATCATCCCGCCCGCGTCGGCCATGGTCTCGAGCAGGCCGAAGGCGCGCTCGATGGACTGCACACTGCCGGTGCGGGGCTTCGCTTCCGTCATTCTGATCTCTCCACACTTCCGGATGGCGGAAGTCTAACCTCAGATGTTGGAAGACGAGGCGCTTGCGACTTCCACAAAGCAGATACTAGTCTCCGCGATACGGAATTCCGACCTCCTGGAGGGCAGTCGCATGAGCTTGGATGACCTGATCGGCGCGCTGGATCGGCGGCTCGCGGACGCCGACGCGGCGCTGGCCGCGGAGTACCCGGGCGACCGCGGCGTCCGCCAGCCGGTCCACACCGTCTACGTTCCCGCCGATCGGTACGACGCTCGGACGGTCGGCGACTGGGGTGCGCAGGCACTCGAGGCTGCCGATCGGCATGGGTTGGTCGAGGTGGTGGAGCAGGCGGACCAGGTCTACGAGCGAGTGACCGCCAAGCTCGAGCGCGAGCCGATCGAGGATCTCCGGATCGACTTCGAGGACGGGTACGGCGCGAGGCCGGACGACGAGGAGGATGCGGCAGCGATCGCGGCCGCCCGCGTCCTGGCGGAGACCGTGCAGGCCGGCGACGCGCCGCCGTACAACGGGCTGCGGATCAAGTCGCTCGAAGCGCCGACGCGCCGACGCGGTGTGCGGACGCTCGACTTGTTCCTTCGGGAGTTGGCGAAAACAGGGATCCCGGATGGCTTCGTGATCACGTTGCCGAAGGTGACGTCGGTCGAGCAGGTCGAGGCGATGGTCGTCGTACTCGCGGAGCTCGAGCGGGCGCACGCCGTACCTGAGCTGAGGTTCGAGATCCAGGTCGAGACCCCACAGGCGATCCTCGGATCCGACGGCACCGCGTTGATCGCCCGGATGCTCAAGGCCGGGCATCCACGCGTCACCGGACTGCATTACGGCACCTATGACTATTCGGCCTCGCTCGGGGTGGCCGCGGCGTACCAGAGCATGGAGCATCCGGTCGCCGACCACGCCAAGGACGTCATGCAAGTAGCCGCAGCGGGGACCGGCGTGTTCGTCTCCGACGGCTCCACCAATGTGCTCCCGGTCGGCGACAACGTGCACGCGGCTTGGCGTCTTCACCACCGGCTGGTACGACGTTCGCTCGCGCGCGGCATCTATCAGGGCTGGGACATGCATCCCGCCCAGCTCCCGACCCGATTCGTCGCGACCTACCTCTTCTACCGCGAGGGTCTGGATGAAGCCCTGAATCGGCTCAAGGCCTACCTGGGTCAGGGTGAATCCGGCTACCTGGACGAGCCCGCGACCGCGGCGGCCCTGGCCGGCTTCGTGCTCCGCGGCCTCGACTGTGGTGCCGTCGATCCGGGCGAGATCGGCGTCGACCTGGCAACACTCTTCACGCTGGCCCGCCGCCCGATGCCGGCCGCGGGTTAGCCTCGCGACATGCGACTGGTAGCGGAGTTCACCACCGAACCGTTCGACGTCAAAGGATCACCACCCGCGCACGCGACCGAAGCGCTGCGGGCGGCGCAGGAGGCCGGGCTCGAGTGCGAGTTCGGCCCGCTCGGCACGCAGGTACGCGGCGAGCAGGAGCTGCTGCTGCCCGCGATGTCCGGCGTACTCCAGGCCGCGTTCGACAGCGGCGCGAACCAAGTCACCCTGCGCATCCATCAGGTCGATGAGCTCGGTGAGCCGTTGGTTGCCCTTCGGTCGCAGAGCAAGGGTGGCGTGGACGCGCTGATCGCCGAGGTCGCCGATGAGCTCGGCGGGCCGCTGCACACGCTGTCCCGGACCGACAAGCAGCAGGCGGTGCTGCTGCTGGAGGCGCGCGGCGCCTTCGAGTACCGCAAGTCCGCGGAGATCGTGGCCGAAGCACTCGGTGTCACCCGCTTCACGGTCTACAACTACTTGAACCGCTCCCGATGAATTTCAACAAACTGTTGACGATCGGGTGAAGGACCTGCCACGCTCTCGGCAGACGGAAAGTTGATTTCGGGATTCGAGAAGGTGTGATCCGTGGACCTGCAGGAGTTCAACTCCGCTCCGGCCGACCGGCTGCGACCGATGCTGGCGGCCTGCTGTGACGTTCCCCTGTGGGTCGACGGGATCCTGGCCAAGCGCCCGTACGGCGAGCTCACCGTGCTGCTCGCGGTCGCCGACCAGTCGCTGCGAGAGCTCGACGACAACGAGGTCGATCGCGCCCTCCAGGCCCACCCGCGGATCGGCGACCGGGCCCAGGGTGCGAGCACCGAGGCGGCCTGGTCGCGCAAGGAGCAATCCGGGGTCGGCGACGATCCCGACGTACGGGCAGCAGTTGCCGAGGGTAACCGTGAGTACGAGGCACGATTCGCTCGGGTCTTCCTGATCTGCGCCACCGGGCTCACGGCCCAGGAAATACTGACGAATCTGCGCGGGCGCCTGACCCACGACCCGGTCGCCGAGGCTCTCGTCGTACGGGAAGAGCTTCGCAAGATCGCACTGCTTCGACTGGGCAAGGTGGTGGACGCATGAGCAGCCTCAGTACCCACGTCCTGGATACGGGCCTTGGGCAACCAGTTGAGGGGATGCCGGTCCGGCTCTACCACGGTGACGTCGTCCGGGCGACCGGTACGACGGATGCCGACGGGCGCATCGCCGAGCTGGATGCCCAGCTCGAGCCGGGCATCTACCGACTCTGGTTCGACGTTGCCGCTCGCAACCAAGACTCCTTCTTTCCTGAGGTCTCCGTCACCTTCACGGTCACTGACGAGCGGCACTATCACGTGCCGTTGCTGCTCAGCCCGTTCGCCTTCTCCACTTACCGAGGGAGCTGATCCGAGATGACCATCCGCCTGGGAGCCAACCAGTACGGCAAAGCCGAGAGCCGCGTCGTTCGCATCTACCGCGACACACCGCGTCACCAGATCCGCGACCTGAGCGTCTCGTCGGCCCTCCGCGGCAACTTCGAGGCCGCGCACACCACCGGGGACCAGAGCGACGTCCTGCCGACCGACACGCAGAAGAACACCGCCTTCGCCTTCGCCAAGGAGAAGGGGGTCGGCGCGATCGAGGACTTCGCGCTGACCCTCGGCGCGCACTTCCTGGACGCGTCACCCGCGGCCGAGGGTGCCCGGATCGAGGTCGAGGAGTACGCCTGGGACCGGATCTCCGTCGACGGCGCCGGCCACGACCACTCCTTCGTCCGGGCCGGCAGCGGCGTGCGGACGACGGTCGTCAACGTCGAGGGCCGTGGTGACGAACAGCAGCGGTACGTCGTGTCCGGCATCCGCGACCTGACCGTGCTCAAGTCGACCGGCTCGGAGTTCCACGGATTCCTCAAGGACAAGTACACGACCCTGCCGGAGACCGACGACCGCATCCTCGCCACCTCGCTGGTCGCGCGCTGGCGCTACGACCACACCGAGGTCGACTGGGACAAGTCGTACGACCAGATCAAGACGTTGCTCCTCGAGCAGTTCGCCAAGATCCACAGCTTCGCCCTGCAGCAAACCCTCTACGGCATGGGCGAAGCCGTCCTGGAACAGCACCCCGAGGTCGCCGAGATCAAGTTCTCCGCCCCCAACAAACACCACTTCCTGGTCGACCTGACCCCGTTCGACGTCGAGAACCCAGGAGAAGTCTTCATCGCCGCCGACCGCCCCTACGGCCTGATCGAAGCAACCGTCCTCCGCGACGACGCCACCACCCCCGGCGCCGCCTGGCACGCCACCCCCGGCTTCTGCTAACCGGACACCACTCCACGGCGGCTAACCCGACGCCGCTGCGCGGCAGCTGACCCGACGCCGCTGCGCGGCAGCTGACCCGACGCCGCTGCGCGGCAGCTGTCTTGTTGCCGCCTTCGGCGGGGCGCGAAGTGCTGGTATGCCGCTCATCTGGTTTGCGCGGAGGGACTGTGGTGGCGCGGTCTCCGGGCTGCGTGATGGTGCTGGTCGCGGTGGTGTGCGTCAAGGGCGCCTTCGGCGTCGCTGCGCGATCTTCGAC
>NZ_JBSGUS010000046.1:0-24363 GCF_053608045.1 Kribbella sp. NPDC055071 | reverse complement strand
CAGGTGGTGTGGGTCAAGGGTCGAAGATCGCGCAGCGACGCCGAAGGCGCCCTTGACGCACACCACCGCGACTGGCACCATCACGCAGCCCGGAGACCGCGCCACCACAGTTGCCTCGCGCAAACCACACGAGCGGCGAATCCACCACCTGCGCCCCCGCCGCGCAGGCGGCAACAGGACAACCGCCGCGAAGGCGGCAACGGGACAACTGCCGCGCAGCGGCGACCAACCACACCACACATCGGACACAAGAGCCGGATATCCCCGCCAGTTGTGACTGAGCTGTCGGCTGAGGGGTGTCGCTGGTGGCGGGCCCGCGGGTCAGGCGACGTGGGCCGGGCCTAGTGGGCGTAGTCGGCGGCGGCGGTCGGTGGGGTGGGAGTGCTGGTCGGTGTGGGCGTTGTCGAGGCGGGTGAGGTGGCGGCCGGCGCCGCCGACCGGGCAGGTCCAGGTGCCGTCCATCTCGACCAGGCGGATGCCAGGCTGGTCGAGCCAGCGCAGCACGAGCTCGATCTCCTCGGGCGAGGCCGACGCGACCGGGCCGATGCCGGGCAGCACGGTCTCGGCCGAGGCGCGCAGCATCTCCAGATACTGGCGTGGGTCGGTCCCGCGCGGGCTGATCCCGGCCGCCGCGAGGCGGCCGCGGCGGATCACGTGGAGCTCCCAGCCGCCATCGTCGGTCCGCCGGGCTGCGCAGATCTCGGCGCACCCCGTCACCGACGCCATCCGCTGCATCCGCGCCGAACTCCGCACGAACGCGCTCAACCGATCCCGCTGAACGGCAGCGTCCTCGAACCGCTCGTCGGCCGACAACACATCGATCCGCCGGTCCAGAGCCTCGACCACGGGCGTCGGATCCACGGTCAGCGCCGTCCGCAGCGCCGCCACGAACTCGCCGTACGAATCCGCTGAGATCCGTCCGTCGCACGGCGCCACGCAGCGGCCCATCTCGGCCAGCACGCAGGGGGACAGCTGGGGATGGCGGGACATCCGCGCGGTGCACTGCCGGATCGGGAACGCCTCGTGCAGCGCGGCCATCGCCCGCTCGGCCGTCTTCCGCGAGCTGAACGGGCCGAGATACCCGGCGCTGTCGTCACGCACCTGTTTGACCAGCGACAGGCGGGGGAAGGGCTCGACGGTGACCTTCAGCCAGTGTTGCCGCTCGGGGAACTTCGAGCGCCGGTTGTACCGCGGCTTGTGCTCCGCGATCAGCCGCAGCTCGCGGACCTCGGCCTCGAGCGCCGTCCCGCACTCGATCCCGCGAACACCGGTCGCGATCCCGACCATCTCGCCGATCCGGTTCCGGGTCTCCGACGCGGTGAAGTACGAGCGGACGCGGGTCCGCAGGTCCTTCGACTTCCCGACGTACAGCACCTCGCCGCGGTCGTCGGTGAACAGGTACACACCCGGTGCATGCGGCAACGACTCGGCCAGGTGCCGCTTCGCGCGGACCGCAGGCGCGACCCGGGACGAATACGTCTGCAGGTCCTCCAACGTTTGCACGCCCAACGATCCGACCCGCTCGAACAGCCCGTGCAGCACGTCGACGGTCGCTCGCGCGTCCGACAGGGCCCGGTGATTCGGCGTGACCTTCGTCCGGAACAGCTTCGCCAGTGTCCCGAGCTTGCAGTTCGGCGCCTCGTCCGGAGTGATCACCCGGCGTGCCAGCAGCGCGGTGTCGACGACCGCGAAGTCGGGCCAGTCATACCCGTGCACCTGCGTCTCGTGCTTCAGGAACCCCATGTCGAACGGCGCGTTGTGCGCCACCATCACGCAGCCGTGCGCGAACTCCAGGAACGCCGGCAGCACCGACTCGATCCGGGGTGACGAGGCAACCATCCCGTTGGTGATCCCGGTCAGCACCGCGATGAACGGCGGGATCGCCTCGGACGGGTTGACCAGCGTCTGGAACTCGCCGATCACTTCACCGGCCCGCACCTTCACCGCGCCGATCTCGGTGATCCCGCCGACGCCTGGCGGATTGCCGGTCGTCTCCAGGTCGACGACGCAGAAGGTGATGGCGTGCAGCGGTGTGCCCAGGTCGTCGAAACTCGGCTGGACACCACGGATCGGCATCAGCGGTTCCTGCCCCGGGGAGGTCATGGCAACGACGCTAAGAGCCGCCACCGACAATTCCGCGAGGGACACGCGAGGCGCGCGTCACCACCGGCGCCCTCAAACGACGTGGCGAACGGGACCCGAGCGACTAGGCTCTGTGTATGCGTACACAGGCGATCACCGCGAAACCGGGCCCGATGCCCGTTCGTTGTGGTCTGCATCACTGGCTCGGCGCCGCGCGCTGCCAGGCCATCGTTCCGGCCGGACTGCGGACCGGTGACTGAGGCCGGCACCGCCGCGAGCTCCGCCGCTACGACTTTGCCCGAACCGGTCCGGCAACGGGTTCTGACCCTTGCCGCCCACGCACTCGGCCAGCTTCCGGCGACCGATATCCCGGCCCCGCTGCGCCGTTTCGCCAGCTTCGCGCCGGCCAAGCGCGCGAAACTCTCGGCGTCGGTGCTCGGCCCGATCCTCGAGACCGACGAGCACTTCCGCCGGCTGACGGCCTTCCAGGTACGGCGGGAGCACCCGGAGCTCGGGGATGCCGTTGCCGAAGGCATCCCGGTCCCGACCGCCGACCCGGTCGAGGTCGCGGCCCTGGCCTACCTGCTACGGCCGGACGACTGGGAGCAACGTGTCGCCGCGGCCGCTCAACTGCCGGTCGAGACCCCGCACGCCGACGACGAGGTCGTCAGCAGGCTCACCGACCAGCTCGATCAGGCCCGGACCGAGGCCCGGCAGGTCCGCGAACGGCTTCGTGAACAGGTCAACGAGGTCAAGGCCGAGAACGTCACGCTCCGCCGCAAGCTGAACGAGGCCCGGCAGCGGATCACCGGCCTGCAGAGCGACCTCGAGTACCAGACCAAGCAGGCCGACACTGCCGACGAGCGGGTCGAGGCCGCGCGCTCCGAAGTGGACCGTGAGCTGCGCAAACTCCGGTCCCGCATTACCGAACTCGAAGCGATCGAGCACGCGGCCCGTCGTACGGCGGGACAGGAGCGCGAGCTCGCATCGACCCGGACCAGGCTTCTGCTGGACACAGTCCTCGAGGCGGCGAGTGGACTCCGCCGCGAGCTGGCGTTGCCGCCCGGGGGAGAGCTCCGCCCGGCCGACACAGTGGCGGGGACGGAGCCTGAGGCCGCGCCGGTCGGACGGACTGCGCCGGAGGACGATCCGGCCTTGTTCGACGAGTTGTTGTCGTTGCCGCAGGTCCATCTGATCATCGACGGCTACAACGTCACGAAGACTGCCTGGCCCAACTCGCCGCTGAATTCCCAACGGCAACGGTTGGTGACTGCGCTGGGTGCGCTGGTCGCGCAACGCCGGATCGAAGTCACTGTGGTTTTCGACGGCGCGGAGCTCTCCGGGCCGGTCCAACTGAATCCACCGCGCGGTGTGCGGGTCCGCTTCAGTCCCGCCGGGGTGATCGCCGACGAGGTGATCCGCCAACTGGTCCGGGCCGAACCGCCCGGCCGCCCGCTCGTCGTCGTCTCCACCGACCGTGAGGTGGCGGACAGCATCATGAAGCTCGGTGCCCGTTCACTCTCCGCCACCAGCCTGATCGCCCGCATCGCTCGCGCTTGATCCATAAACGCACTCCGGAAGGAAGGAAAGAAACCGGAGGGGAGGTGCCCAGGGCGGAAGACAGCGCGAGGGAGACAGGGGAGGCAGGGAATTGTCGGTGGGGGTCTCTAGCGTCCTTCTCAGCCGGGTGGAAGCCCCGGCACTTCCCCACTTGGAGGACGTTGTGCTGATCGACTGCGACGCGTGTGCGATGCGGGGTCCTGGCTGCCAGGACTGCGTCGTCACGGTAGTTCTGGGCTTGTCCGCCGAGAGATCCACTACTCTCCGCATCGACGACGAAGAGCAAGCCGCCCTGGCCACGCTGGCCGACTCCGGCCTGGTCCCACCCCTCCGGCTCGTCCACGCCGTCAGCAGTGTCGAGTTGGACACTGCTGCCGAATTCCCTGATGGGGAAGGCGAAACGGTGGTGGGTCTGGGGTGAGGTTTCGTTAATTTTGGATCAAACCCGAGGGGCGAATTGCACTGGTCACGAAACGGTCACTACTGTGAGGGCTCGTTGCCTCAGGGTGTCGGCCGATCGGGCCGACCGGGCAGCTGTAAGCCGAGGGAGTGACCCGTTCGGGGTCTGTGGGCAACCACAGGCGGGCGCGGGTCGACGGGGACGGCGCGAGCAGAGGAAGGGACCGACCGGGCTGTGTCCATCGGACGCATCAACCGCACCAAGGGAATCGCCCTCGCCGCCATCACCAGCACGGCAGTCATTGCGGGTGTGCTCTTCATCCAGGGAGCCGCGGACGCCGATCCCAAGCCCACCCTCCAGCAGGCGAAGGCGCAGGTCGCCGAACTGCAGCACAAGGCCGAGATCGCCGGTGAAGGCGCGAACGACCTCCGTGGGCAGATCGACGCCTCGACCGCCCGGGTGAACGCCCTGCGGGCCGGTATCGCCCAGCAGCAGACCCAGGTCGACACGGTGAAGCGGCAGATCGGATCCCTCGCGGTCGCCGGCTACCAGAGTTCCGGGATGTCGACGACGGCCCAGCTGCTGCTCTCGCAGAACCCGGACCAGTTCCTCAGCCAGGCCTCGACCGCACAGGCGTTCGCGGGCCAGCAGGACGCGGCGCTCCGCCGCTACCAGGAGGCCCAGGGCAAGCTCACCGACCTGCAGGCCGGTGAGCAGACCGAGCTGGCCTCGCTGACGGCGGTGCGGGACAAGCAGGCCGCGCTGGTCAAGCAGATCCAGACCAACCTCGACGCTGCCCAGAAGGTGCTGGACAAGCTCACTGGTGACGAGCGCGCGCGGATCGAGCAGGAGAACGCCGACGAGGAAGCGAAGGCGCGCAGTGAGCGCCCGACGCGCAGCGGCCAGCGGACCGACGACACGAACCTGCCGAACGTGCCGGCCAGCGGCCGCGCCTCGATCGCGGTGCAGGCCGCGCTCTCGCAGCTCGGCGACTCCTACGTCTGGGGCGCCGACGGCCCCGACAGCTTCGACTGCTCGGGCCTGATGATGTACGCCTGGGGCAAGGCCGGAGTCTCGCTGTCGCACTCGTCGAAGGCCCAGGCCGGCGAAGGCCGCCGGGTCAGCAAGAGCCAGCTGATGCCGGGCGACCTGATCTTCTACTACTCGCCGATCAGCCACGTCGCGATGTACCTCGGCAACGGCCGGATCGTGCACGCCCCGCGTCCGGGGACGTCCGTGCGCATCGCCCAGATGGACGAAATGCCCTTCAACACCGCGGTCCGCCCGGGCTGACCTGCGTTCTTGACATACTCGTCGGCTCCGGGGGATCCCTCCCGGAGCCGAGTCGTTGTACGGACACCCCGGTGCCGTAATGTCGGAGGAGGCACGTAGTGTCCCGCCTGACTGGGGCAGGTGAGCAGCGAGGGGCCGAGGTGATCGACGAACACGGCGACACGGTGCCGTTGCCGGTCACCCCGCCGCCCGGTGACCAACCGCGGTCACCGCATCATCAACCGGAGCATGAAGCCCCGCGCGCGGATTCTGGCGGCCGGCGGCTGCCTCCGTCGTTCGGGCCGATCGCCAAGAAGGTCGCCCTCGGGCTGGCCGTCTGCCTGGTCGCCGGCGCCGGGTATGCGGGCCTCCAGCAGATCGCGAACGCGCCTGCCGATCCGAACGCGCCCGCCTCACACCTCCCGCAGACCTCCACGACTCCGGACGAGGCCGCGGACGGCGTGCAGCGTGCCGTCGCGGGTGAGGCCGTGCTCCAGAAGATGGCCGATGCGGTCAAGAGCGACAACCGCAGCGAGTTCCTGGACACCATCGACCCGAAGGCCACCGACTTCCGGACCAGCGCGCGGACGATCTTCGGGAACCTGAGCACCCTCCCGATCGCCAGCTTCCAGTTGCGCTACGTCAGCGACGACATCGCCGCGCTCACTCCGGACCGGCAGAGCCAGCTCGGTGGCAGCCAGGCGTGGCTGGCGCAGGTCGAGGTCTCCTGGCAGCTCTCCGGGTTCGACGTCAAGCCCGCCCGCGAGACCTTGCCGGTCACGTTTGTCACCCGGGACGGAGCGACGTACGCGGCGTCGTTCTCGGAGCGGTTCGTCGCGGGTCAGCGCCGGCCGATCTGGACGCTCGGCCCGCTGAATGTGGTCAAAGGCAAGCACAGCCTGGTGATCAGCCTCGAGTCCGAGTCGGACGCCAAGAGCTACGTCTCGGTCGCGGATCGCGCGGTCGAGTCGGTGACCAAGGTGTGGGGCAAGAGCTGGCGGCAGAAGGTGATCGTCTACCTGCCCGCCAAACAGTCGCAGATGGAGGCTGTCCTCGGCGCCCAGCCGAACACGTACACCCAGATCGCCGCCGTCACGATGGCCGAGCTGGACAGTCCAGAGGCCGGAGCTCCGGTGCGGATCGTCGCCAACCCGAAGCTGTTCGAGGAGCTCGGCAAACAAGGTCGCCGGATCGTGCTCACGCACGAGACCACCCACGTCGCGTCGACCGCCACCGCGTCACCCGTGCCGCTCTGGCTGGCGGAGGGATTCGCGGACTACATCGCGTTCACCGCCGTACCCGTTCAGGACGAGTCGGCGGCGAAGGAGCTGTTCAAGGCGGTCCGGGACGGTAAGGTGCCGACCGCGCTGCCCTCGACGCAAGCGTTCGCGGCCTCCGCGACCGATCTGCCCCAGGCGTACGAGTCGGCCTGGCTTGCCTGCCGGCTGATCGCGGAGCGGGAAGGGCAGAGCAAGCTGGTGAAGTTCTACCGGGCGGTGCACGCGTCGAAGAGCGCGTCCGGTCTGGCGGACGCGTTCAAGTCGGTGCTGGGGATGACCGAGGCGGAGTTCATCGTGGAGTGGCAGAAGTACCTCACGAGGCTCGCCGGTGCCTGATGGGGTGAAGTGGTGGGCGCCCCGAGTGGTCGCCTTCGTCCTTGCCGCTGAGCTGATCGTCGTGATCGTGACCAGTACGCCGTGGTCCTTGATCGGCCTGCCCACACCCAACCCGGCGCTCGACTTCACGACCGCGGAAATCGCCCGGCAGAACGCATTCCGGCACGAATTGTTGCCATGGTCCACGACCTCCTGGGTGCTCTCGGTCGTGGTCCCGCTCGTCATCGGCTTCAGCTCGCTCGGACGCCGCTTGTACGACGCTCTCCGGATCCGCAAGCTCTGGTACGTCGCCGTCCCGCTGCTCGTCGTCGGACTCGGCATCCTCACCAGCCTGATCACCGCGCCGAGCGATGTGATGGCCGAACGGGTCACCCGCAAGTACGGCCTGTCCGTCGAGGACTGGAGCTTGTGGACCCGCGACCGGGTCATGAATCTGGCGCTGACATCGCTCGCGCTCGCCGTGATCGCCCTCGTCCTGATCGGCTTCGCGAAACGCTGGGGCAAGGGTTGGTGGTTGCCTGCGGCAAGCGCCGCCGCGCTGCTGGTGTTCGGGGTGTCGTTCGCCTATCCGGTGCTGGTCGAGCCGCGGTTCAACCAGTTCACGTCGATGCCGGCCGGCGCGCAGCGGACCGAGTTCATGAAGCTGGCCGCGACCGACGGCGTACCTGTCGAAGACGTGCTTGTCGCGGATGCGTCGAAGCGCACGACCGCCTTGAATGCTTACGTTTCCGGCTTCGGTTCGACCCGTCGGCTGGTGGTGTACGACACGTTGCTGAGGGACGCGCCACCCGCGCAGGTCCGGCTGGTGGTTGCGCACGAGCTCGGGCATGCCGCGGAGGACGACGTACTGCACGGCACGCTGATCGGGGTCCTCGGTGTGGCCTTCGGGGTGACGCTGTTGAGTTTGTTGCTCGGGTCAAGGATGTCCGACCCACGCCGGACCGCCCTGCTGCTCGCCCTGATGGTCGCCGGCACGACCGTCGCCTCCCCGGTGCAGAACTTCGTCAGTCGCCGGATCGAGGCGCGCGCCGATCTGCACTCGCTGCGGCTGACGAACGATCCGCAGGACTTCGTTGCCCTCCAGCACGACCTGGCCGTGACGAACATCTCCGGCCTGGATCCGAGCTGGTGGCGGTACTGGCTGTTCGCGACCCATCCCACGCCTCCGGAGCGGATCGCGATGGGCCGGGCCTGGGCGAGCGAGCACCACACGACCGTCCCGCCGCTGGCGCCGCAGCGGTGACCGTCCTGGTCGTCACGAACGACTTCCCGCCGCGCCAAGGCGGGATCGAGACGTTCGTCCGGTCCCTGTGCGACCAGCTTCCCGATCCCGTCGTCTACACCTCCCACGAGGCCGGCGATACCGCCTACGACGCCAACCTGCCGTTCCCCGTGGTCCGCGACCGGACGACGATGTTGTTGCCGACAGCCCGCATCACGAAGACCGCGGTCGGGCTGATGCGCGAGTACGACGCGGACCGGATCCTGTTCGGCGCGTCCGCACCCCTCGGGCTCATGGGGCCCGCGTTGCGACGAGCCGGTGCACGGCGGATCGTCGCGCTGACCCACGGGCACGAGACCTGGTGGGCCCACCTGCCAGGCACCCGCCAAGCGCTGCGGCGGATCGGCGACGCAGCGGACGCGCTGACGACCGTGTCCTCCTGGTGTGCCGACCAGATCACGCCCGCGCTGTCACCGACCGCCGTACGACGGATGCGGCGACTAGCACCCGGCGTCGACACGGATCGCTTCTCGCCGGGGTGCGGTGGGGAGCAGGTCCGCAAGGGGCTCGGTCTGGAAGGAGTCCCGGTCGTGGTCTGCGTGTCACGGCTGATCGCGCGCAAGGGCCAGGACACCCTGATCCGCGCTTGGCCCCGGGTCCTGGAGGCCGTGCCGTCCGCGGTGCTGTTGCTGGTCGGTGGTGGTCCCGATCGCGACCGGCTCGAGACGCTGGCGGCCGAGGTAGGCGTCCGCCCGTCGGTGATCTTCACCGGATCCGTGCCCTGGACCGACATTCCGCCGTACGTCGATGCCGCGGATGTGTTCGCGATGCCGTGCCGGACCCGGCGGCTCGGGCTCGAGCCGGAGGCGCTCGGCATCGTCACGCTCGAAGCCGCCGCGACCGGCAAGCCCGTCGTGGTCGGCGACTCGGGCGGAGCCGGTGACACGGTCCGGCACGGCACCACCGGCTACCTCGTCGATCCGTACAACCCGGTCCCTGTCGCGGTCCGCATCGCCGAACTCCTCACCGACCCGGTTCGCGCTCGCGCGATGGGTGCAGCCGGCCGTGCCTGGGTTCAACGCGACTGGACCTGGGCCCGCAGTGGCGCCGTGCTGCGAGAGTTGCTCGACCTCGATTGAGGGGTGGCCCTGATTGACCGGTGGCCCCGACGATGTGGGGATGGGGGCGGCGCGCATCTTCATCGTGGACGACTACGTCCTGTTCCGGAGTTCGGCCCGCCGGATGCTGGAGTCGCACGGGTTCGAGGTGATCGGCGAATCCGGTGACGGCGGCTCGGCGATCTCGGCCGTGCAGGCGCTCCGGCCCGACGTCGTGCTGGTCGACGTCCAGTTGCCGGACATGGACGGCTTCGAGGTCGCCCGCCGGCTGGCCGAGGAGCCGGACGCGCCCGCGGTGATCCTCACCTCGATCCGCGATGCCTCGGCGTACCGCAGCCGTCTGCCCGGCACACCGGCGCGAGGCTTCATCTCGAAGGCCGAGCTGTCCGAGTCCAGGATCAGCGAGCTCCTCGGGTGTCGAGGATGAAGCGCGCGCTGTCTGTCCTCGTCGGCGCGGCCGCCGGAGTGGCGTCCTTGCTGGTGTCGCGTCACGATCCCGCGTCCTGGCAGTGGGGTCTGCTGCCCTGGTTGTACCTCGTCGCCGGTCTGATCGCCTGGAACCGGCAGCCGAAGAACCGGACCGGCGTCCTGCTCATCCTCACCGGCGTCGCCTATTCGATGTTCGTGTTCGAGGGCAGCCAGATCCCGCTCGTGTGGACGATCGGCGTCGCGTTCGAACTGGCCTTCCTGCCGGCGCTGGTCGCGCTCCTGCTCGCGTTCCCGACCGGCCGGCTGACGCGGTGGGAGCGACGGGCTGTTCTCGTCGCCGGTATCGCCATGGTGTGCTGGACGACGATTCCGGCCTTCCGGACCGATCCGACCGATCTGGGCTGCGGGACGTGTCGACCGGACCTCAACCTGCTGTACGCGGGGCCGGACGAGGTTGCGCTGCTCAAGCAGCTCTACGGGCAGTTTCCGAACAAGGTCTACTTCCTGGTGCCGATGCTGGTCGGCCTCGCGGTGGTCTGCGTGGTCCGGTGGCTGCGAGCAAGCCGGCCGATGCGACGGATCTCCGCGCCGGTCCTGGTGACCGCCGTACCGTTGCTGCTGGCACTGAGCGCCCAGGCCGTGGGCAACTACTTGGGGTTCTACGCCACTCATCCGGAGATCAGTGCAGGCGTCAGAGACGTTTCGACTAACGCCGGCCTGCTGCATCCGATCGCGATTCTCGTCGGTCTGTCGCTCGGGTGGGCGCGGCAGGCGCGGATCGGCGAGATCGTGACGGAGCTAGGCGATCATTCCGAGCTCGACCTGGTCGAGCGGACGATGGCCCGGGTGCTGGGCGACCCGGGTCTGGTGCTGGGGCGCTGGGATCCCGAGTCGCAGCGGTATCTCGCCGCGAACGGCGCTGCGCTGGCCGCCGGCTCCGGTCAGACTACGACCTACTTCGAGCAGAACGACGCCCCGATGATCGCTGTGGTCCACGACAGCGCGCTGCTCGACGACGGGGACTTGCTCAGCTCGGCCGGTGCCGCCGTCCGGATGGCCGTCGACAACGGCCGGCTGCGGGCCGAGCTGAACGCGCAGCTGGCCGAGGTCCGCGCGTCGCGCGCCCGGATCGTCGTTGCCGCGGACAACGAACGGCGCCGGCTCGAACGGGACCTGCACGACGGCGCTCAGCAACGGCTCGTCTCGCTGGCGCTCGACGCACGGGTGACCGCGGCGAAGCTGGAGATCGACGGAGATCAGGCGACCGCCCGCTCGGTGGCCGCGATCGCCGATGGGCTGACGACCGCCTTGGACGAACTCCGGGAGCTTGCCCGCGGCATCCATCCGTCCGTCCTGGTCGACGAGGGTCTCGACTCGGCGTTGCGGTCCCTGACCGAGCGTTCCGCGGTGCCCGTGCGGCTGGTCGCCGTACCGGCCGAACGTCTCGAGCCGGCGGTCGAGGCGGTCGCGTACTTCGTCGTCTCCGAGGCACTCGCGAACGCCGCCAAGCACGCGTCGGCGACGGACGTCAGCATCGCGGTACGGCGGACGACCGGCCGGTTGATCGTGGAGATCCGCGACAACGGCAAAGGTGGCGCGGACCCGGAGGGATCAGGGCTGCGCGGTCTCGCCGACCGGGTAGCTGCCGTTGATGGCCGGCTGCTCGTGAACAGTCCGCCGGGCCGGGGAACCTGCGTACGGGCGGAGATCCCATGCGTGTCGTGATCGCCGAGGACTCGCTGCTGTTCCGGGAAGGTATGGCTCGGTTGCTCACCGAGGCCGGATTCGAGGTCGTGGCGCAGGCAGGTGATGCTGACGAACTGCGGATCCTGGTCGAGCGGCATCGGCCGGAGGTGGCGATCGTCGACATCCGGATGCCGCCCGGCTACGGCAAGGAGGGTCTGACCGCCGCGCAGGAGATCCGCGCCCGCTACCCGGAGACCGCCGTACTCGTGCTGTCGCAGTACGTCGAACCGCAGTATGCGCTCACGTTGTTGTCGAGTGGCGCGACCGGGACCGGCTACCTGCTGAAGGACCGGGTGGTTCAGCTGGCCGACTTCACCGATGCGGTACGACGAGTCGGCCGCGGCGACCTGGTGATCGATCCGGCCGTGGTCGAGCAGATCATCGGGCGGCCACGCAGCCCGGTCGAACGGCTGTCGGACCGCGAGCGCGATGTGCTGGAGCTGATGGCCCAAGGCCGGTCGAATCAGTCGATCACCGACTCGCTGGTGCTCAGCCCGAAGACGGTCGAGGCGCACGTACGGTCGATCTTCCAGAAGTTCGGCCTGCCGCCGGCCCCTGACGACCACCGCCGGGTCCGGGCGGTCCTGATGTTCCTGCGCGCCGCCAACGGATGACCTCGCCGGCGGACGGGTGACCTCGCCGGCTGACAGAAGGTGCTGGACAGCCGGGCCGGTGCTGCGTGTACGCTGGGCGACATGCAGCAGATGTTCCGACTTGTCGCAGCCGTACGAGCTTCGTGCTCTCCGGCTGCCGCGGCCTGACATCTCTTCACTTCCACCGGCGACCGGAAACGGTTCGCCGGTGGTGTTGTTTCTGACGTCCGGTGGTCTGGTTCCGGTTTTCCAGACAAGGACCAGATTCATGAGTATCAGCAGGACTTTCATCGACTTCTACCTCGACCGTGGGCACGTTCCGACGACCGGTTCCACGCTCATCCCGCGCCTGGGTGATCCGGTGCTCTTCACGACGTCGGGGATGCATCCACTGACGCCGTACCTGGAAGGCGAGCCCCATCCATTGGGGCGCAGACTCGTGGGTGTGCAGCGATGTCTGCGCACGACGGACCTCGACGAGGTGGGGGATCCGACCCATCTGACCGTGTTCGAGATGCTCGGCTCGTGGTCGCTCGGGGACTACGGCAGCCGGCAGACGTTGCAGTGGGGATACGAGCTGCTCACCCGTGGCTTCGGTATCGATCCCGGCCGGATGTACGTGACGGTGTTCGAGGGTGACGAGCAGGTGCCACTGGACGAGGAGTCGCTGCGGACCTGGCAGGAGTACGGCGTTCCGGTCGAACGGACCACCGAGGACAACTGGTGGTCGAACGGGCCGACGGGACCGTGCGGACCGGATTCCGAGATCTTCCTCTGGACCGGTGAGGGAGATCCGGAGGGTACGCCGACCACCGACGACCGCTGGGTCGAGGTGTGGAACCACGTGATGATGCGCTACCGGCGACTCGACGACGGATCGCTCGAACCTCTGCGACAGCAGAACATCGACACCGGTCTCGGGCTCGAGCGGCTGACGATGCTGCTCGAGGGCAAGGAGTCGGTGTTCGAGACGTCGCTGTTCGAGCCGTGGATGCGGATCGTGCCGAAGCTGTGGCAGCTGGACGAGGAGTCGCAGCGGATCGTCATCGACCATCTACGCTCGAGCATGGTGATCGTCGGCGATGGCGTGCACCCGTCGAACACCCTGCGCGGGTACGTGCTGCGGCGCCTGATCCGGCGCGTGCTGACACTGCTGTGGCGCGGCGACGACTCGCGGTCGTTGTCGGATCTGCCGCTGGAACTGTTCGAGCACACGCTGAACCACTTCCATCAGGGCGAGTCGGTCACGCTGGTGCGCCGGATCCTGATCGACGAGGAGATCCGGTTCAGCAACCTGCTCGATCGCGGCCGGAAGGTGCTGAGCCACGAGCGGTTCCACAAGTCCCTCGACGAGACCGACTACGAGTACCTGCACGAGACCCACGGTCTCCCGCGGGAACTGGTGGACTCGCTCAGATGACGGGATCCAGGACGTCGGTCCGGGAAGAGTCGGAGTCCGGGACCTCCGGGGGAGCGACCTTCCCGACCGATGACTGGGCCACGAAGGCGCCGACCAGGACGATGACGCCGCCGATGATCTGGTTGGTGCGCAGGGTCTCGCCGAGCAGGATGAGGGCGAAGATGCTCGCGGCAACGACTTCGACGTACGCGACCGCTCCGGCGATCGCCGCGGACAGACGTTGGACGGCGGCCGCGCCGGCCAGGTAGGCGACGACGGTGCTGACGACGATGAGCCAGGCCGCCATCACCCAGCCGGGTGCGTGCCGATGGCCGATCGCGATCGTGTCGGTGAGCACGTGCCAGGGCACGCCCCACGGCGCCGCGATCAGGGTCAGCACCACGGCGCCGACCACACTGCCGGCCGCGGTCATCACGAGCGGGTCCGCGGCACCGGTCAGCTTGTCGATCAGGATGAAGTACGTCGCCTGGCACGCGGCCGCGGCGAGTCCGGCCAGCAGTCCGATCAGGTCGATGGTCAGCCCGGACCAGATCTCGGCCACCGTCGCCAGACCGACCACCGCGATGCCGACACCGACAGCGGCAGACCGCGGTACGGCGACCTTCTGGCCGAACTTCAGCCACGCCACCACCAGCACCGGCCCGGAGAACTCCAGCATCAGCGCGACGCCCACCGGCAGTCGGCTGGCCGCGATGAAGAACAGGGTCTGACACCCGGCGATTCCGGTCAGGCCGTAGAGCACGAGGGCCTTCCAGGATGCACGAGCAGCGCGGAGTCCCGCCGTACCGCGGAAGATCAGGGCGAGCGGGACGAGCAGTGCGGCGGCGCCGAGGATGCGGAGCCAGGCCGCTTGTTCCGGCGTGAAGCCGGCGCCGATCAGGGCCTTCGCGAACGGTCCCGAACCACCGAACGTGACCGCGGAGAAGACCGCGAACCCCAATCCCACCGACTTCGTGCTCGACATGGGCATAACGCTCTCATGCCCATTACATGTCTGTCGAGGGGGATCTCAGAGGACGTTCACGGCCCGGGCCGCGACGATCGCGATCGTGAGCAGTGAGATCCCGGACTGAATCGCCATCAGGATCTTCACCCGCGCGGTCAGCGGCATCGTGTCGGTCGGACTGAACGCGGTCGCGGCGGTGAACGAGACGAACAGGTAGTCGGTGAACCCGGGCAGCCAGTTGCTCCAGCCGTCGAGATCGACGGTCATCTGCGGGAACAGCAGGTCCGCCCGCTCGGTTTTGCGCTCGTGCTCGGGTGCCCGCGCGAACGGACCACCCCGATCGACCTCCCAGTACCAGACTCCGAACGCGACCACGTTGGTCACCCAGATCAGTACCGCGCCCTTGACCAGCACCGTGCCGTCGTTGGCGTTTCCGTTGTTGAGGAAGAAGATCAGACCGGCCAGGTAGAGGGCGTTCACGAGGACCAGCACCGCGAGCAGCACGAGCTCGACCCAGCGCAGCCAGGGTTCGTCCCGGCGGAGGTGGAACGGGTTCATCCACACCAGCGGCAGCAGGAGCAGCGCTCCGATCGTGGGCATCAGCCACCGCGGCAGCACGTTGATCTGCGCCGGCACGAGCACCTGCAGGATCAGGACGGCGATCACCGCGAGCGACGCGGGCCACCGGCGGGTGTGACGCATGCGAGGAACGGTCTTCACCCCTGCATTCTGTCCCCAGTACCCCTCTGACCGACGGATGCGTCGACGACGGCCTGTCCGACTTCGGTACGGCGGTAGTGCACCTGATGGCCGGTACGACGCCGTGTGGCGAGACCCGCGTCGTACAGGGCGGACAGGTGCTCGGCGACCGTGGCCAACGCCAGACCGTACTGGGCCGAGAGCGCACTGGTCGTCGCGGGTGGGTCCAGGGCTACGAGCAGGGTGGCGCGAGTACGACCGAGGACGCGGGCCAACGGGTCCGGGGGAGCGGGAGCGTCGGACCACAGGCGTGCTGTCCCGCGGGCCGGGTAGACCAGCGTCGGGTGATAGCTGGGGTCCACGACGACGACCAGATAGGGCCAGGCGAACACGCCGGGGACCAGGAGCAGCCCTTCGCCGGTGAGATCACGGTCCTGGTCCCGGTAGCGCGGTGCGATCAGGCGGTCGTCTTCCCAGCTGAGGTTCGGATGCAGGTCGTCGAACAGGCCGGCGAGGCCGCCGTCGGTCAACTGCTGGCCGCGGTAGGCGATGTCGTCTTCGAGTACGCGGCTGATCAGCGGCCAGTCGGGCTGAATCAGGGTCGCCCAGGCGCTCTCGATCGCATCGGCCAGGCGCTCCCGCGTGCCGGCGAGGTCCTGCAGCATCTGGTCGATCGCTGGTGCGCCCGGGTTGTCGAGGGTGTCGCGGGAGTGGATGAGCTCGGACCGGACCCGGTCGAGCGGCGTGCTCCGGACCCGCGCGATCTCGGTCGCGAACTTGGCCCGGGACGCCTTCGGAGGTGGCGTGAGGAAATCCGGGGTGAAGCCCACGTGGGGTTGCAACGCGGCCAGTGCGCGGAGGTCGAGGTGCGCTGCGGCTTCCCGCTTGCTCTCGACCCAGGCCGCGTACAACGGTCGGTGCCGTGCTCCGTTGAGTACGCGGATCGCCGACATCGTCTCCCACAACGGCGAGGCGCCGAACCGGCAGCGCAGCGCGTCACCCTGGGTGAAGCGCAACACCGTCACAGCGAAGAACTTTCGGCCACAACCGAAAGCGTACGCCGATCCCTTCGTGGCGATGCACCATCGCCGGGTGAGGTCATACTCCGCCGTACTGCGGGTGCCGGCGATGCGAGCCGTGTTCACCGCGCACGCGACGTCCATGCTGGGCACGGTCGCGGCCGAGGTCGCGTTGTCGATCCTGATCTTCGAGCGGACCGGATCGCCGTTGTTGTCGGCGTTGGTGCTGGTGTGCTCGTTCGTGCCCTATGCGCTGAGTGGGGTGTTGCTGTCGTCCCTGGCCGACCGGTTTCCGGCCCGGCGGGTGCTGGTGGGGTGCGATCTGCTCAGCGGGTTGTGCATCGGTCTGATGCTGGTCCCGGGGATGCCCGTGGGTGGGTTGCTGGGGCTGTTGGTGCTGACCGGAGTGATCGCGCCGATCTTCGCCGGCGCACGGGCCGCGAGTCTCGCGCGACTGCTGCCGGCCGAACTCTTCCCGATCGGCCGATCGTTGCTGCGGGCAATCGGCCAGGTCTCCCTGCTGACCGGATTCGCGCTGGGTGCGGTGGCAGTGGCAGCGGTCGGGCCGACCTGGTTGCTGGCGCTGGACGCGGTGAGTTTCCTGGCGTCGGCGCTCCTGATCGGCACGGGAACGCCGTACACACCGGCCGAGCCGAAGCAGCGCAATCCGATCAGCGAGTCGTGGTCCGGCCTTCGCTATCTCTTCGGCACCAAGCGGCTCCGCAACCTGGTGCTGCTCACCTGGGTCGCGCCGGCCTTCTCCTCGGTTCCGGACGGACTCGCGGTCGCCTACACGGCCCAGGCCGGCACGGTCGCGGCGGCGGCCGGCGCGCTCTTCACCGGGTACGCGGCCGGCTCGATACTCGGCGAGCTCGTCGCCGCGCGGTTTACCCCTTCCACGCGGCGACGGCTCGTCGTCCCACTCCTGCTGATGAGCCAGCTCCCGGCGATCGCGTTCCTCGCCACGCCGTCCGTGCCGGTCGCGGCCGTCCTCCTCGCGATCTCCGGCGCGGGGTACGCGTTCAACCAGGGGGTCGACCCACTGATCCTGGCGGCCGTGGATCCGTCGTACCGCGGCCGCTTCTTCACCCTCCAGACCAGTGGCCTGATGACGATTCAGGGCGTCAGCATCGCGCTCGCCGGCCTGGTCGGCACCTTCCTCGCGCCCAACCTCACCATCGCCGCTGCCGGCGTCCTCGGTACGGCCATCACGCTGCTGATCGCCCGTCAGGCACTCGAGCGGACCACCAGCGGTGCCGTGACGAGGCGCCCGGGCTGATCGACCTCGCCGGCGATCTCCTGCAGCGCACGCTCGAACAGGCAGGAAGCGATGTCCCGCAACGGGATCCGGGCCGTGGTGAGCGGGGTGTCGAGCATGCTCGCGAACGGGAAGTCGTTGAACCCGGTGACCGCGACGTCCTCGCCGACCGTGATCCCGCGCCGCTGCAACGCGCGCATCGCGACCACGGCGTACGCATCGTTGTCGGCCACGAACACGTCGGCCTCCGGACTCTCCTCGACGTACGACGCCACCGCATCGAGCGACCCGAACGAGCGCACCACCGCCGACGGGAACTCCCGCAGGAATCCAGCCTGTCGCTGATGCACCCACGGCAGCGCGCTGTCCGTGGCGAGGTAGACCGCCCGCGAGCGTCCGGTCGCCTGCAGATGCTGGGCGATTCCGGCCATCGAGGTCTCGTTGTCCACATCGACCCAGCACTGCCGATGCGTCAGCCCGGTCCGCCCGAACGCGACGAACGGGAAGCGCCGCTGGCTGAGGAACTCGATCCGTTCGTCGTGCGGCATTGTCTCCAGCACGACGATCGCATCGACCTGCCGGGCCGCGATCAGCTTCTCGTACAGCGCGATCTCGGTCGCACCCTCGGTCGGAGTGGTGACGTGAACGCCGTACCCGGAGGTCGCGGACGCCTTCACCAGTCCGCCGAGTAGACCGTGCAGAAACCCACCCAGGCCAGGGTTCTGATCGCTGAACGACTCGTCCTCGAGGTACAGCGGGAGCCCGATGACCTGACTGCGTCCGGACGAGAGTGCGCGGGCAGCGTGGTTCGGTGTGTACCCGAGCTCCTCGATCGCCGCCTGCACTGTCCGGACCGTCGGCTCGGCCACCCGGTGTGGTGCGTTGAGCACGTTCGACACGGTCATCGCCGACACACCGGCCCGCCGGGCCACATCCGCGACGGTCGTCCGTCGCGGTCTCTGCTCTGCCAATCCGTCCCCCTCAGGTCCGCACGATCCGGGCCACCCCGGCGACCGGTACGTCGATCGCCCACAGCTCCGGCGGTGTCGTCGTCTGCCGGTACACCTCACCGCCGGAAGGATCAGACACTACGAGCTCGATCGGTCCAGGTCCGGCGCCTTCCACGATGAGTTGTCGCGACTCGCTGCCGTTCACCAGCAGCACATTGTGGTCGGTGTCGGTCAAACGCACCACAGGGTTGGTGAAAACGGCCACGACGGTCTCCGCGCCCACCGCACGAACCTGGGTGTAGCGGGCGTCCGGTCGAGTCGGCGTGAGTGCGCCTTGTAGCAATACGTCGGCGTGGTCGCGCATGAAGCCGAGCCAGAACCGAACGACCCGCTCGTGCTCCGGCGACAACGCGTCGAGCTCCATCGACACTTGCGGCGTGCTGAACAGCGCACCGATGAACTGCTGCGCCACAGTCTCCGGTGCGGCCTTGGGCGACCACATGAGCATGTCCGAGTGGACGGCGCGATCGCCGGCGAGCAGGCGGCTATCGACAGTACGCACGCGGTTCTCGACTGGGTCGAGGGCGCAGTCGCCGGCGCGCAGGAACGTGCCGAACTGCCAGAGCCGCGGGTTCACGTAGTCCTGCCGGAACTCGATCAGTACGTCGGGCCGCAGCCTGCGCAGTTCGTCCGTGATGGCCTGGAGCAACAGCTCGACGCCTTGGTCGACCGACGCGCAGTCCGCGTCCGGCGCCGGCGGGGGAGTCTTCCAGGCCCAGGAGTCGATGAAGTCGAGCTTGAGGCCATCGACACCCCAGTCGCGGACCGGGCGGATGCAGCACTCGAGCAGGTGCTCGCGGACCTCGGGGTAGCGCGGGTCCAGCACAGCGGTGACCTCACCGTCGGCGAAACCGAGAGTCCGGTCCTTCAAGCGCTCCCAGGCTTTGGAATGGACGCCGATCAGCGGTGGCGCGATCCATAGCACGTAACGCAGTCCGAGGTCGTGCACCCGGCGTACGTGGGCGGCCATGTCCGGGAACGTACGGCTGGTCGGCTCCCAGTCACCGCAGTACGCGTATCCGCGCGCGGTGTCGTCGGTCTGCCAGCCGTCGTCGACGATCACGGCCGCGCAGTCGTACGCCACGGCCGCACGGGCGTGCCGCTCGACGGTGTCGGCCGAGACGTACTGGTGGTCGCTGTACCAGGTCGAGTACATCGCCTGCCGTGCTACCTGGGGGACTCTCGCGATCCGGTCGCCGAGCTCAGTGGTCCACTCGGCCGTCACCTCGCGGAGTGACTCGGCGAAGTGCAGCTCGCGCAGGTCGATCCGTAGCGTGAATTGCTGGTCTTCGGTGTCGTGGACGGTCAGCTCGATCAGCTGCTCGGCGGTCTCCTCGTTCACCCCGACCGCGAAGTCGCAGCCGCGGACGGTCGCCGACAGCGAGATCGTCGCCAGGCTGCGGTCCTGCGCGTCGACGAGCGCCGCGACCGGCGCCGAGCGGACCGACCGGACGTCGCGGTGCGAACCCCAGTCGGTCGGCAACTCGCGCCGCGACCCCTGCTCGGCCCGCCACAACGTCACCGCGCTCTCCGCCGGCCACGTCCACCGCACGCTCACCCCGCCACCGACGGACACGACGTCGTACCGGAGGACTCCGGGCTCGGTCGTCGGCCGTTCGGTCACCGTGGCCGCTCCCGTGATCGTCGCGGTGCGCTGCGTGCGGCCGTCGGGAGAGCGGATCTCGAAAGTCGTCACGCGGTGGACTATAGCGGTAAAACCAGATGGCCAGAAGGTATTGACCGAATTGGTCTACGTCTCTAGTTTTAGCGCTAATATCCGATTTGACCGGGGAGTGCCGTGCTGACTGTGAGTTCCGACGACCCGTACGTCGAGGACGCCTTCGCGTGGGCGTCCAAGCGCGCCCTGGACTGGGTACAGACGGACGCGGCGCCCGGCAACCTGCCGTCGTACTGGGCCGGCTACCCGTCCCGGGACATGTTCTACTCGCGTGACATCTGCCACCAGGCGGTCGGCGCTCACCTGCTCGGCCTGGACGCGGAGAACTTCGCAATGTTCCGGCATTTCGCCCGGTCGGCGACACCGGCGCGGAAGTGGTTCCCGATCTGGGCCTTCCACTTCGACGGGCAGATCGCCGACCTCGACCACCACGGCGACGAGCACTTCGTCCGGGAGATCCCCGCGGTGTTCGACCTGGCCTACCGGGCGCTGGAACAGTACGACTGGACCGGCGACCGCGAATGGCTCGACGATCCGGACCTGGCCGCCTACTACCGGCACGCGATCGGCGAGTTCGTGCAAGCCCATGACTCCGACGGCGACGGCGTACCGGAGGCGGGTGGATCCGGAGACATCTTCCTCGGCACCGCCACCTACAACGAGCAGGGCGACGCGCCACTCGTCCTCGCCGGCGACGGTCTCGCGTCCCAGTACGCCGTACTCCGCAAGCTCGGCCATCACACCCAGGCCGAGCGGATCCAGGCGACGTACCTGAACGAATGGTGGAACGGCGACCACTTCGCGCGCGGGATCACCAAGGCCGGGCCCGACTTCGGCTGGGGGCTGGAGTCGCACACCCTGGTCCCTTTGTTCGGATTGAGCGGGACGGGCGAGCGTAACGAGCGGTTCCTGGACTACATCGAAGCCCAGCTGGAGATCGCGCCGCCGCTGAACATCGAGTCGTTCAGCTACTACCCCGAGGTGTTCGGCCGGCACGGCCGCGACGAGTCGGCCTGGCGGTGGATCAAGCACCTGATCGACAGCCGGGACGACTACCCGGAGATCTCCTTCACGGTCGTCCGGCACCTCGTCGTCGGCCTGCTCGGGCTCCAGCCGGACGCGGCGCGAGCCGCCCTGACCATCGAATCCCATCTGCCCGTCGAGCTCAGCTCGCTCACCGCCGACCACATCCCGCTCGGCGACTGGGACCTCCGCATCAACCAAGTCGGCCGGCACACCAGCGAAGTCACCGTCCACAGCGGACCAGGGCCGCTCACCGTGACCGTCGCCGGCGGCCCTCCCCACCCGATCGAGCCCGGCCGGACCATCCGGATCAGTACGACCCAGACCAAGGACCCCTCATGAAGCTTTCCTACCGCCTGCTCCCCGCCGCGGCCGCGCTCCTGCTCGCCGCCGGGTGCGCCACCGGCAACCAGCCCGCCTCGAACACCGACAGTGGTTCCGCCGACATCAGCTTCTCGTTCTGGGGGACGAACTCGGAGGCTGCGTCGCTGAAGGCGATCGCGGCCGCCTTCGAGAAGGCCAACCCGGGCACGAAGGTGACCACGAACTGGATCCAGGCCGACTACGAGCAGAAGCTGCAGACCTCGATCGCGGCCGGCACCCAGTCGACCGTGATGGAGATCAGCAACACGAGCCTGGCCGGCTTCGCACCGACGTTCGCCGAGCAGACCGTTGACCCGGGCAAGTACGTGCAGCCGAACATCTCGTCGGCCCTGCAGTTCCAGGGCAAGTACTACGCGATGCCGTTCGCGGCCAAGCCCAAGGTGATGGCGATCAACGTCGACGCCTTCAAGGCCGCCGGCGTACCGTTGCCAAGCGCAACGACTCCGATGACGTTGGACGAGTTCAAGACGGTGGCGGCGAAGTTGTCGCACGGCGACGGCAAGGCGCGCGTGTACGGCTCCAGCAACCTGTGGTACCGAGGCTGGCTGACGGCAGCCGGCGGTGGCTACTACAACGCCGACGGCACCGCCTGCACCTTCGGCGACGACACCGGCGTCAAGACCGCCCAGTACGTCGTCGACCTGCAGAAGGATCGGACGGCGCCGACGTCGACCGACATCCAGGGCCAGGACCAGGCGCAGTGGTTCGCCGCCGGGCGGCTGGCGACGTTCAGCGACTTCGGCCCATGGACGGTCGCGGACTTCGCCAAGATCAGCAAGCCGAACTGGACCCTGGTTCCCGTTCCGGGCAAGGGATTCCCGATGGAGGTCGACGGCCTCGGGATCTCCAAGAAGGCGACCGGGAAGCAGCTCGACACCGCGAAGAAGTTCGTCGAGTTCGCCAGTACGCAACAGGTCGCTCAGGACCAACTGATCCAGGGCAATACGGCTCTCGGCGTACCGATCATCGCGGCCTCCTCGGCGACGCTGGAGAAGGTCCTGCCGGCCGATCGCAACCTGGCCGCGTTCACGACCGCGCTGAAGTCGGGCATCGTCGGAGTCTCGGTCGCCAAGGAGGCGCAGGTCTCCGGCGACGCGGAGAAGGGGATGACCAGCTACACCCCGCTCGGCACCGGGAAGGACGACGTCGCGAAGATCCTGCCCCAGCTCGCCGACAAGTGCACGCAGGCCTTGACGAAGTGAATCCGACCGTTGGCTGGATCCGCAGCCTCGCGGAATCCTGGGGTGTCCCGACCGCGCTCGTCCCGCTGGTCCCGTTCCTGCTCCTGCTGATCGTCCTGTACGCCGTGATCGGACTGGCGGCGTACGGGGCGAAGCGGAGGTGGCCGCGGGCCGACAAGACGATCGCGTTCTGGCTCTTCATCTCGCCGTGGCTGATCGGCTTCGCGCTGTTCACGGTCGGGCCGATGGCATCGTCGATCTACGTCAGCCTGACGTCGTGGGACCTGATCACGCCGCCGAAGTTCGTTGGCCTGGCCAACTACAGCCAGGCCTTCCAGGATCCGCGGGTCGGGCAGGCGCTCAAGGTGACCTTGCTGTACGCCGTGATCAGCGTGCCACTGCAGACCGTCCTCGCCTTCCTGGTCGCGCTGCTCCTGAACGCCGAGCTCCCCGGGATGCGGTTCTTCCGGACCATCTGGTACCTGCCTTCGCTGGTCTCCGGTGTCGCGCAGATGGTGTTGTTCCTCTGGGTGTTCAACCCGCAGTACGGGCTCGCGAACGACGTACTCGCGCACTTCGGCATCCAGGGACCGGGCTGGTTCAACGATGCGTCGTGGGCACTACCGACGGTGATCCTGATGAGCCTGTGGACGATCGGTGGGGCGATGGTGATCTACCTGGCCGGGCTGAAGGACGTCCCCACGAACCTGTACGAGGCGGCGGCACTCGACGGAGCCGGCCCGGTCCGGCTCTTTTGGCACGTGACCTTGCCGCAACTGTCGCCGATCATCCTGTTCAACGCATTGACGGGGATCATCGGCTCGCTGCAGATCTTCACCCAGGGCTTCATCGCGAACGGCGGCCCGAAGGACTCGCTGCTGTTCTTCGTCTACTACCTCTACGACAACGCCTTCCAGAACTTCCGGATGGGCTACGCGTCCGCGCTGGCCTGGATCCTGTTCGTCGTGATCCTCGCGCTGACCGCGGTGACTCTGCGCGGCAGTGCGTTCGCCGTGTACTACGAATCCGACCAAGCCGGCCGACGCAGGAGGAGAAGGCGATGACCGCCATCGCAGAAAGCCGCCCGGCGGTGGCATTCCAGGCCGACCGGCCGTTCTGGCGCCGGAACGTCTCACTCACGATCGTCCTGTACGTCGTTCTGGCCCTCGGCTCACTCGTCTTCGTGTACCCGTTCCTGTGGATGATCGCGACTTCGTTGAGATCGCTGGCCGGGGTGGGGAGTTCAGGCGCCAGTGTGTGGCCGCGGGAGTTCCTGTGGGACAACTACACGCGCGCGATCACGTCGTTCCCGTTCTGGCGTTATGCACTGAACTCGGTGCTGACGACGCTGATCCCGATCGTCGGCACGGTCCTGTCGTGTTCGCTGGCGGGATTCGCCTTCGCGCGGTTGCGGGTGCGGTTCTCCGGGATCGTGTTCGCCGTCGTACTCGCGACCATGCTGTTGCCGGGGGAGGTGACGATGGTGCCGCAGTTCATGCTCTTCAACAACCTCGGCATGGTCGACACGCTCTACCCGCTGATCCTGCCGGCGTTCTTCGGGTCGCCGTTCTACATCTTCCTGTTCCGCCAGTTCTTCTCCCGCATGCCGTCCGAGCTGGCCGACGCGGCCGTCGTCGACGGCGCCGGCTGGTTCAAAACCTTCTGGCTCGTCTACCTACCACTGGCCCGCCCCGCGGTGGTCGCCGT
>NZ_JBSGUS010000045.1:0-24918 GCF_053608045.1 Kribbella sp. NPDC055071 | reverse complement strand
GTATAAGAGACAGGCCGTTCGGCGACCACCGAGCCGATGTAGCCGGTCGCCCCGATCGTGAAGAGCTTCACCACAACCTCCGTCTCTAACGCACTGTTGATGTGCCTTTAGATCCACCGTAGATCTGCCCATCAACAAACGCAAGAGCCGTGTGCGTTAATGCGGAGCTGTGCTAGTGATCCCACTCGGTGTGGGTCGCGCGTGCTGATTCGTCGGGGTCGAGCCACCGAAGGGTGAGGAGGCGGCCAGTGAACCTGAACCGGTTGGCGTCCCAGTCGTCCAGCTCTGCGTCGAGGTCGTCGGGCGCG
Organism: Kribbella sp. NPDC055071; assembly: GCF_053608045.1. NCBI lineage: Bacteria > Bacillati > Actinomycetota > Actinomycetes > Propionibacteriales > Kribbellaceae > Kribbella > Kribbella sp. NPDC055071. The sequence goes on along the minus strand of NZ_JBSGUS010000045.1, from coordinate 24,610 downwards.
GTGAGTGTGTCGGTCGCATCGATGCCGAAGTCGAGGTTGCGGAAGGTGAGCCACAGGTGGGCGGCCCACCGATACTCCGACCAGCGCCGCCACCACAGCGCGCCGCCGAGCTGTTCCGCGTACGCCTCGGACTCAACCAGCAGGAAGCCCACCAGGCGGCCTTCCTGCAGCAGCTCCGCAACACGATTCGCGTACGGCGCCAGCCGCGTCGGCACCGGCGGTTCGTCGTACGGCGCGTTCCAGGGCATCCGTGTTCCTCCATGCTTGGGTGCTGCGGGACCTAGGCTTCCGGCATGGCCAAGGATCGCCTTCAGCAGAGTCGACGTCGATCTCTTAACGAGTTGGAAGCGGATGACTGGGGCTCAGCAGCCGAGGGCGCGACGCCGCTTGTCGCGAAGGTGCATGCATATCGCCAGAAGCCGGTCGGTGAACTCACCGACGAAGAGCTCCGCCTTCTGATCGGACAGGACGAGGGCCTGCTCTGGCTGGTCCCACTAGCAATCGAACGGCTCGAGACCGACCCGTGCGCCTCAGGCGACCTATACCCCGGCGCCCTCAGAGCATCCCTCGACAGCCTCCAACCCAACTACTGGACCCACCACCCAGACCTGGCACACCGTCTCGCCGCCGTCCCCGCTTGCATCGAGGACTAGGAAGCCAAGCCGGGTGTTACCAACCACAGAACGCCAGATTGCGGTCATGTGGTCGGGGGCAGGTGGTGCCGGAGTGGGGTGTCGTGGCCGTGGTGGTTGGGGTTGATTCCTACGCGGGGTGTGGTCTGGATTTGAGTTGGATCGACGGGCAGGTGCCAGTCCTCCAGGAACAGTTCGTCTGCGGATAGGTCTGCTCCGTACAGGTCCTTGGTGATCTGGAAGGACTTGCAGAGCTTTCCTGGGGAGCTGGTTAGGTCCTTTGCCGGTCGGGGTTTGTCCCACTGGGCGGCCATGGTCTCGGTTCCCTCCACAGGGACTACAGCGCGGATGAACACGACGTCGGGGATGCCGGCGCGGTTGACGACTGCGGCGAACTGGTGCCACCTGCCGTAGATCAGGTAGACGTACGCGCGGCCCCCGGCCTCCCACATCACCGTCGTTCGCGGTGTGCGCTTGTTCCCGTGGTGCACTCCGTCGGCGAACGCCGGGTAAGCCTCGACTTCAGTGATCACCCCGGAGACGCGGCCGGCCGTCGTACGACGCACGAGCACCTTGCCCAGGAAGTCCGTTGCGCACTCCGTGGCAGGGCGCGAGTAGAAGCTGGGGCCGAGCTTCAGCGCGGTTGGCGGTCTCGAGTGCACATCGTCAAGATGCCACAGGTGTGCGGTCGGTGCGGTGGGTTAGGTGGTGGGTTAGGGAGGTGGTGGTGGTTAGGGCTATTAGGGCGGGGATGGTGGGCCAGCCGTAGTGGAGGTAGGTGTGGGTGCCTAGGTAGGAGCCGGCGGTGCCGCCTAGGAAGGCTGAGGTCATGTAGGCGGTGTTGAGGCGGCTGCGTTGGGTGGGGTGGAGGGCGAAGATTCTGGTTTGGTTGGCTACCTGACCGGTTTGTACGGCGACGTCCAGCAGGAGCATGCCGACGACGATTGCGGCCAGACCCAGCGTGCCGCCCACCATCCCAAGGGTGAGGATCGCGGCAGCCGCGATGGCGCCCATGAAGCTGAGTAGGTTCACTGCGTCCGGGCCGCTGCGGTCGGTACGGCGTCCGGCCCAAGCGGTGGCGAACATGCTCGCGGCACCGACCAGCGCGATCAGACCGACGACGCTCGCACTCAACCGGTACGTCGGACCGGTGATCAGCAGCGTGAGACTCGTCCACGCCGCGGTGAAACCGCCGAACATCAGGGCCTGGTGCAGACAGGACCGTCGAAGCTCCGGTTCCTCGCGCAGCAACCGCAGCGGCGCCATGAGCAGCGCCGGATAACTCTCCCGCGACGCCGGAGTGGTCGCCGGCAGCACCCGAACGAGGACCAGCGCGAGCACGGACGCGAGCACAGCACCGACCAGGTACGGCGTACGCCAGCCAAGCCAATCACCGAGCAGACCACCGAACGCTCGCGCCAGCAGGATCCCGGCGAGCAACCCCGACAGCAGCAGTCCGGTCACCGAGCCGCGTCGCTCCGGAGCGACCAGCGTCGCCGCCAGCGGAAGCAGCACCTGCGGTACGACGGTCGTGATCCCGACCAGGATCGCAGCGCCGACGAGGATCGGCAGACTCGGTGCGAACCCGGCCACGACCAGCCCGATGGTGGTGAGGACGAGCAGTCCGCTCACGAGGTGCCGGGGCCGAAGCCGATCGCCGAGTGGGACGAGCAGCGCGATCCCCGCCGCGTACCCGAACTGCGTTGCCGTCGGCACCAAGGCCGCCGTACCAGGATCGACGTCGAGCCCGCGGGCGATGAGAGGCGTGATCGCCTGCGGGAAGTACACGTTGGCCACACCCACACCGCAGGCCGTCGCCAGGATCAGCAGCAAGGACTTTCGCACGGCAACTCCTTGGAACCGGTTTAACTGGTTCCAAGGACGGTACCAGTCAAACCGGTTCCTGGGATAGGGTGATCTCATGGAGCAACGGTTCCGGCAGGGCGCGGGGAGGCTGTGCCTCGACTTCGTTCGCACGCTGCGTCTGCGCGGTACGCCGGAAGCCGCCGAGGAGCTCCCCGACGGCGAGGCCCTTGCCGCCTGGATCGCTGAGCTCGCCCCGGTCACACTCAAGGCCGGCGAGATCCCGGTTCGCGCTCAGGTCGTCCAAGCGCAGGCGGTGCGCGAGGGGGTCCACGAGTTACTCACCGCAGCCCGGACCGCCGGACTGGCAACCACGAGCCCGGCCGCGCGGAACCGGGTCAACCGAGCGGCCGCGGATCCGGTGCCACAACCGCGGCTCGACTCCACCGGTCAACTGCGCTGGCAGGCCGAGGATCCCGTCAGCGCGGTCCTGGCGCTGGTCGCGCGCGATGCCCTCGACCTGGTCACCTCACCCCTGCTCGACCGGATCCGAGACTGCGCCAACCCCGACTGCGGCGCGATCTTCCTCGACAACTCCCGCCCAGGCACCCGCCGCTGGTGCTCGATGGACACCTGCGGCAACCTCTCCAAAAAAGCCACCTTCCGCACCCGCCACCATCCGACCTGACGCCTACCGCTCAGTTCCACCCAACGACCGCGGTTCTGCACCACTCATCAACCAGACCGATGAACGGCGTCCCACGCTCGAGTCCCGGCCGGGACGGCACCGGGTCGGAGGTTGCTGAGTGCCTGAGGTCCGCCCGGACACGGATCTCCAGGCCATCACAATCGCCACCGAGCGCAGCCGCCACGCCTGAAGACTGGTTGGCCGTCGGATTGTGATGGCCTTGCGGACGGCACCTTCCCCGTCCCGCGGCCGTGAACCCCGCTCGACACGCTGATTAGTGGAATGGGCCGGGTGGGGCCGGGGTTGTCGGTCGGTATGAGTGTTCAAATCGGAGTAATCCTGCCGACGTCTACCCCGGATCCGGGGCGGCCGATTCTGGGCGATGTTCGGGCGAGTGCGCGGTACGCCGAGGAGGTCGGGCTCGACTCGGTGTGGTCGACGGACCATCTGATCGCGAGTGCGCCGATATTGGAGAGTTCCGTCGTGCTGTCGACGGCGGCCGCGGTGACTGAGCGGATCACGGTGGGGTTCAACGTGATGCTGCTGGCGTTGCGGCCGGTGGCTTGGGCGGCGAAGCAGGTCAGCACGCTGCAGTTGGTGTCGGGGAATCGGGTCGTTCTCGGTGTTGGCACGGGCAACCCGGCGCACGGCGATATCGGGTGGCGGGCGGCTGGGGTGGAGTACGCGGAGCGCGGGCGGCTGACGGATGAGGCGCTCGAGGTGCTGCCGGATCTGATTGCCGGCAGGCCCACGACGGTCGGCCCGGAGCTAGAGGTGACGTTGTCCCCGGGATCGGTAGTGCCGCCGCTTGTTGTTGCTGGCAACGGTGTTCGGGCGCATCGGCGGGCCGCGCGGTACGGCGATGGCTGGGCAACGCTCGCCATGTCACCGGAGGAGATCCGGACCAGCCTCGAGCGGATCAACGAGTTCGCCGCCGAGTACGGACGGAAGCCGTTGCGCGCAACGGTGGTCGCGCCCGACCTCCAGGGTGACCCGATCGAGCGGCTCGCGGCGTACGAAGCTGCCGGCGTCGAGCGTGTCATCCTCGCGCCCACCGGCGACTGGCACCACGACTACGAGCAAGCCGCCGAGCTGAAGCGCTAACCCGGAGCGTTGAGCTCCAGCGCCGCATCGAGCAGAGCCTGGGTGTACTCGTGCTGTGGAGAACCGAGGACCTCGGTGGCGGGACCCTCCTCGACGAGTACGCCGCGGCGCATGACGGCGATGCGGTCCGCGATCTGATGGACGACGCCCAGGTCGTGGGAGATGAACAGCATCGACAGGTTGTGACGTTGGCGGAGGTCGTCGAGCAGCCTCAGGATCTGCGCCTGGACCGAGACATCGAGCGCGGACACGGCCTCGTCGCAGACCAGGAGCCGGGGTTTGACCGCGAGCGCGCGGGCGAGGCTGACTCGTTGGCATTGACCACCGGAGAGTTGGCTCGCGCGCTGATCAGCGACGCCGGCGTCCAGACCGACGTCGGCCAGCAGGCTGACGAGGGCGGCGGCCCGGTCCCGCGTCGGCGCTGCGACCGGATGGGTCCGCCAGGCCTCGCCGATGATCGATGCGACCGTCATGCGTGGGTTGAGCGATGAGCGTGGGTCCTGGAACACCATCTGGATCGCGCGCTGGAGTTCGCCGCCGCGGCGTGTGCCGGGAGGGAGCGGGCGGTCGTCGTACGTCATCGAACCTGAGGTCGGGCGGACCAGGCCGACGATCGAGCGGGCGACGGTGGTCTTGCCGGAACCGGACTCCCCCACCAGGCCGACGGTCTCGTTGGCGCCCACGGTCAGGCTGACGCCGTCGACCGCGACGAACGGCCGGCGCCGCGGGCCGAACATGACCCGGAGATCCCGGACCTCAAGCATCGAAGACCTCCTCGGCGTAGTGGCACGCGGTCCAGCGATCCGGCGCGATGGCGCGCAACTCCGGCTGCTCGGTCCGGCAGCGCTCGCGCGCCAGCGGACAGCGTGGGTGGAACGCACACCCGGCAGGTCGGTTCGCGGGCGTGGCTGGGGTGCCGGGTAGTGGGTGTGCGAGTGCGGTCTTGGTTCGTACGGCGGGGACGCTGTCGACCAGCGCCCGTGTGTACGGGTGGGCCGGCTGACGTAGGACCGACGGTGTCGGGCCGCGCTCGGCCGCGCGACCGGCGTACATGACGACGACCTGGTGGGCGACGTGGGCCATCACCCGCAGGTCGTGGCTGACGAGCAGCATGGCGAGCCCGGCGTCGTCCTGGATCGACCGCAACAGCTTCAGAATTCGCGCCTGTACGGTCACGTCCAACGCGGTCGTCGGCTCGTCGGCGAGGAGGAGAGCCGGGCTGCCGGCGAGTGCCATCGCGATCATCGCGCGTTGGCGCATGCCGCCGGAGAACTCGTGCGGGAAGCTGCCGAGCTTCGCGGCCGGCTCCGGGATGCCGGCGCGGTCGAGCAGCTCGACGACTCGCCGGCGTACGGCGGAACGAGACGAGCCGGAACGCCGCAGGATTTCGCCGACCTGCCGCCCGATCGTCTGGGTCGGGTTCAGCGCGGCGAGGGGGTCCTGGAAGATCATCGCGATCTCGCGCCCGCGCAACTCGCGCCGGCGTGCAGCCTTGGCGGTCAGCAGCTCCTCGCCCCGCCAGCGCAACGAGCCGCCCACGTGAGCGTCGTCGGGCAGCAGGCCGATCAGTGCGTTGGCTGTCATCGTCTTGCCGGACCCGGACTCTCCAATCAGCCCGACCGTAGTCGCCGACGGGATCTCAAAAGACACCCCATCAACAACCCGAATCGGCCCGTTCCGCCCCGGCAGATCAACCACCAACCCGGACACCTCGAGCAGCCTGTCCCCGGAGCGAGAGTTGGACACACCATCCTGCACAGCTGTGGACAAGTCGGCGCGGGTCAAGAGGTGACCTGGAGGGTGGCGAAGCTGGGGAGGCCGTTGGGGTCCGGGGTGAAGCCGGTGAGGCGTTTGTTCCAGGCGTAGGCGTATTTGACTGCCATCGGGAACATGCCGACCGCGTCGTCCCAGATGATTTTCTCGGCGTCGCCGTAGAGCTTGACCCGGTCTTGTTCGTTGGTGCTGCCGGCGGCTTGGGCGATCAGCTTGTCGAGGGCGGGGTTGCAGTAGCCGTTGCGTTTGGCGGCGCAGGGGTAGAGCCGGCCGACCGTGTTCACGGCGTCGAGCATCGGGTTGGAGAGCTGCTGGAAGTTGATGTCCCAGTTGAGCGCGAGCAGGTCCTTGGTGAAGACCGCCTGCTCCTTCTCCAGCAGATCGACCTGGACCCCGATCTTCTGCAGGTCCGACACGACCGCCTGGTTGAACTGCCGGAACTCGGCGTTCGCGAACTGCAACCGCAGCTTCGTGGAGAAGTCGAACCCGGCCGCCGTCAACGCCGCCTTCGCCGCATCCGGGTCGTAGGTGACCGGCTGCTGCGCGACGTACCCGAGCGTCTGCTTCGACACCACCGAGTCCGACAGCGACCCGGTCTGCGGGTACAGCTTCTTGATGATCGTCGGGAAGTCGACCGCCTGCCAGAGCGCCCGACGTACGGCGGCCTCCTTCAGCGACGGTGTCGACGAGTTGAACCACATCGTGAACACGGCCGAGCTCTGCACGGTCTCGACGGTCAGCGTGGAGTCCTTCTGCACCTCCGGCAGTTGATCGTCCGGGATGCCCCAGACCACGTCCGCCTCGCCGGTGCGCAGCGCGGTCAGCCGGGCCGCGAGCTCAGGCATCTTCTTGATCGTGACCTTGGTGACCTTCGGCGCGCCGCCGTAGTACGTCGGATTCGGCACGAGCACGATCTCGTTCGGGCTGAACTTGTCGAGCTTGAACGGCCCGGTCCCGACCGGCTTGTCGAAGAACGCGGTGTCGTTGGCGCCCACACCCGCCGGCAGAACGAAGAACACGGCCAGCTTCCGCGGGATCGCCGCGTCCGGCTTCGACGCGGTCAGGACGACGGTGTTGTCCGACGGCGCCGTCATCGTGTACCCGGGGAAGTTCGCCGCGTTCGTCCCCTTCAGCTCCGTGAACCGCTTGAACGAATCGACCACATCCGCGGCCTTCAGTTCCTTCCCGTCACTGAACTTCACCCCGGACCGCAGCGTGAACGTCCACGTCTTCGCGGTCGCATCGGACTTCCACGCGGTGGCGAGATCGCCCTCGACCGAACCGTCCGCCTTCGTCCGCACGAGCCGGCTGAAGAGCTGCTGCTCGACCATCTGTGGTCCGGTACCGCCGCCCTGCGGTCCGCCCGGGTCGATGCTGTCCACCGGGTAGGTGCCGGCGATCACCACTTCGCCCGATCCGGAGCCCGAGCCGCCACCGGTGGTGGCGCCGGAACACGCGGTCAGGGCCATTGTGGCGGCGACGGCGACGCTGAGCGCCGCCCGGCGCGTCATAAGGGTCATGTCGTTCCTGCCTTTCGCGGGGTCATCTGAGGTGTCCGCGTCCGTAGCGGGCGGTGAGCTGGTCACCGAGGATTCCGATGTTGATGATCAGCAGCGACAGGGCGATCCCCGGCAGGGCCGAGATCCACCAGGCGCTGGCGAGGTATTGCTTGCCGTTGGCAATGGTTTGGCCCCACGACACCGCCGAGTTGGGCAATCCGATCCCGAGGAAGCTCAAGCCGGCCTCGCCCAGCACGACGAGCGCGAACTCGACCGTGGCGAGCGCGACCACCGGCCCGATCGTGAACGGCACGACATGCCGCCACAAGATCGCCGTACGCCGGACGCCGAGCACGCGGGCCGCATCGACCCAGGGCCGCTCCCGCAGCGAGAGCGACACACTCCTGGTCACCCGGGCGAACGAGATCCACGCCGTCGCGGCCAGCGCGATCACGACCACCGGAACGCTGCGCTCGAACGCCCCCGCGATCACGATCGCCAGCAGGATGGCCGGGAACGCGAGCAGAATGTCGATGCCTCGGGCAAGGAAGGTGTCGAGCCAGCCGCGGAAGTACCCGGCCACGGTGCCGACGGTCACTCCGATCAGGCAGGACACCACCACGGTCGCGAGGCCGATCAGGATCGACGTGCGCGCGCCGTACACGATCTGCGCGAGCATGTCGCGGCCGAGACCGTCGGTCCCCAGCCAGGCCGTGCCACCGGTGGACAAGTGCGATCCGGGTTTGAGCAGGCGGTCGTCGAGGGACGCGCGGATCGGGTTGTAATCGATCACGAGTGGCCCGATCGCCGCGACCACGGCATAGATCGTGAGGACGACGTACGGGATGCGGCTGAGCCAGGAGCCGACGCGACGGACGCCGACCGGGCGGGTGAGGGCGATGGAGGCCATGTCAGTTCCCCTCCAGCCGGATGCGCGGATCGAGCTGGGAGTAGACGAGATCGGCGGCCAGGTTGAAGAGCATCACGATGCCGGCGATGACGAACGTCGCGGCCTGCACGACCTCGTAGTCCCGGTTCGTCACCGAGTCGACGACCAGCGAGCCGAGCCCCGGCCAGGCAAACACGTTCTCGACGATCACCGCGCCACCCATCAGGCCGCCCATGTGCAGTCCGACGATCGTGACCACCGGCAGCAGCGAGTTGCGCAGTGCGTGCCCGAGCAGCACCTGGCGGTCGGTGAGCCCTTTGGACTTGGCGGTCTGGATGTACGGCTCGCGCAGCGTCTCCGCCACGCTGGTCCGGGTCAGCCGCGCGACGATCGCGGTGAACGGCAGCGCCATCGTGATCGCCGGGAGGATCAGGTGCTGCGGCGTACCCGATCCGGAGCTGGGCAGCATCCGCAGCGCCAGAGCGAAGAGCAGGATCAGCATGATGCCGATCCAGAACGTCGGGAACGACTGCAACGCGATCGCCGCGGCGGAGACCACCCGGTCGACCACACTGCCCGGACGGCCGCCGGCGATCAGTCCGAGGATCAGACCGACGACAACCGCGATCAGTGTGGACGCCAGCATCAGCTCGGCCGTCACCGGCAGTCGCTCGAGCACCTCGGCCATAGCGGGCCGGCCGAGCCGGTACGAGTCGCCGAAGTCGAAGCGGGCCGCGTGACCGAGATAGTCGAAGTACTGCGAGACAAGCGGCCGGTCCAGCCCGAGTGACGCGCTCAGCTCGGTGATCTGGTCCTGAGTCGCGTCCGGACCGAGCAGAATCGAGACGGGGTCACCTGGCGCCACTCTGACGATCAGGAAGATCAATGACGCCGCGCCCCACATCACGAAGACGCCGATGAGCAGTCGCTTGACCACAACGCGGATCATGCAGACTCCTTCCGCGGACCGACCGTGGCGCCCGGGGCGATCGAACACTCGACGCTTTCGCTGAGGGCCGTGGACTCAGGCGACTCGAGCAACCGCACCAGCAACCGCATCGCTTGCCGACCCATCTCCTCGCGTGGCACGACCAGTGCGGTCCAGTCAGTGCCGTCGTAACGCGCACCAGTCGCATCACCCAGCGCAACGATGCTCAGATCGCCAGGAACGGACAGTCCGCGCCGAGTCGCACACACCAACAGCTCTTCGGCCAACAACTGCTGCTCAGCGAGTACGGCGGTCACCCCGCCGCGCTGCAACTCCTCCAGCAAGCCGTCGACCTCCGCCACGCCACCGAGCGTCCACACCGGCCCAGTCAGGTGCCTGACCTGTTCGGACGGCGTCGCCCGCCGGAAACCGCCTTCGCGATCACGACTGGGCTGCGCCTCGCCGTTCCCGATCCGTGCGTAGGCGACGCGCTGGTGGCCGAGCTTGAAGAGACGTTCGGTGAGCTGCCGGGTCGCACCGGCGTAGTCGGCGCCGACGTACGAGACCGGCGGTCCGGACACCTCGCGATGACCGACGTACACGAAGGGGTAGCCGGAATCGCGAAGTTGCTCGATCTCCTCGACGTTCGGGTCGCGACCGAGCAGGAGCGCGCCGTCCGCGTGCCACAGCCGGGTCGAGCCGTCACGGAAGATCTAACGCTCGCCACCGGCGCTGGTGAACAGCAGCAGGTCGTAACCGAGGTCGGCGGCCTCCTGCTCCATGCCGAGTAGGAACGGGAAGTAGAAGTCGACGCCGCTGGTCGGGAAGACCGGCTCGAACGTGTAGACGCCGATGATCTTGTTCCGGCCGCCGGCCAGCGAGCGGGCGGACGCGTTCGCGACGTACCCCCACTCGCGCATCACGGTCAACACGCGCTCCCGGGTCGCCGGGCTGATCCGGACGCCGGCGTCGCGCTCGTTGAGCACCAGTGAGACGGTCGCCTGGCTGACCCCGGCGAGCCGGGCGATGTCGGCCTGCGTGGGTCTCTTGGCGGGTATGCGGTTCAAGCCTCGGCCTTCCTGCTAATACGCCCTACCTCAGCGATTGCGGCAAGGATCGCCAGCGTTTCCGGCAGGTGTCAAGACCTTGGTTCGATTACCAGAGCATTACCAGCTAATCCCCATTAGCATCTGGCGCCCGGCGTACGGTCCGGTTTAGCGTCGCCGGCATGCAGCCTTCCCCTGCCGTTCCGACGATGTCCGCGGCCGTGACTCTGCGGCCACTGTCAGCCGCCCGAGTGACCGGTGGATTCTGGGCCGGCCGGATGGCGGTCAACCGCGCGAGCATCCCGCTCGGGTACGACCGGCTCGAGGCCGCCGGCAACATTCCCAACCTGCGGATCGCGGCCGGTGAGGCGAGTGGTGAGGTACAGGGCGCGAGCTTTCGGGACTCCGATGTCTACAAGTGGCTGGAAGCCGTCGCCTGGGACGGGTCGATGCCGGAGCGGCTGGCCGAGCTGACTCGGACCATCGAGGCCGCGCAGCAGGCGGACGGCTACCTCAACTCCGCGATCCAGGTCCGCGGCGAGGAGCGGTACGCCCGCCTGTGGACGAGTCACGAGCTCTACTGCGCCGGCCACCTCTTCCAGGCCGCAGTGGCCGCGGATCGAGCTACCGGTGACATCGGGCTGCTCAAGGTGGCGATCCGGTTCGCCGACCACCTCACCAACACCTTCGGCGCCTCAGGGGTTCGGGCGCTGGAGGGGCATCCGGTGATCGAGTCCGCGCTGGTCGAGCTCTACCGGCACACCGGCGTACGGCGGTATCTCGATCTCGCCTCGTACTTCGTCGAGGCCCGTGGCCACGGCCGGGCGACCAAGCCGGGGTTCGACCCCTCGCACTACGGCGATCCGGCGCACTACTCCGATCGCGTGCCCGTCCGGGAGGCGGCGCCGCTCGAGGGTCACGCCGTACGGGCGGTGTACTTCGCTACCGGGGCCACCGATGTGGCGATCGAGACCGGGGACGCCGACCTGCTGGACGCCGTACGACGCCAGTACGACGAGATGCCCCGGGAGAAGCAGCACGTCACGGGTGCGGTGGGGTCGCGGTGGGACGGAGAGGCCTTTGGCGAGCCATACGAGTTGCCGGCCGACCGTGCGTACGCCGAGACGTGTGCGGCGATCGGTGCGATGCAGTGGTCCTGGCGACTGCTGCTGGCGACCGGTGAGTCGACGTACGCCGATCAGATCGAGCTGCTGCTCTACAACGCGATCCTGCCGGCCGTGTCGCTGCAGGGCACGGAGTACTTCTATGTGAACACGCTGCACCGCCGGACAGGCGCTCGTGGTGACGTCCAGCGTGCACCGGCGTACGGGCGGCGGGAGTGGTTCAACTGCGCGTGCTGTCCGCCCAATGTGATGCGGACACTCGCCAGCCTGCCCGCGTACCTCGCCACGGGCACTGAGGACGGACTGCAGATCCATCAGTACGCCGGGAGCTCGCTGACTGCCGGTGAGTTCGCAGTGGACGTGGAGACCGACTACCCGTGGGACGGTCGCGTCACTGTGACTGTCCGCGAGGCGCCGGCTGGTGAGGTCGAGTTGGCGCTGCGCATCCCCGACTGGACGTCGGACGCCACTGTGGACGACATGCCGGTCGTCCCGGGTGACTATGCGCGGATACGTCGGGTCTTCCGGCCCGGTGACCGCGTGCTGCTGCAGTTGCCGATGCCTCCGCGGTTGGTGGTCGCGAACGCACGGATCGACGCAGCCCGTGGCTGTGTCGCCGTGGCGCGCGGCCCGCTCGTCTACGCCATCGAACAACCCGACCAGGACGCCGAGGTAGTGCTCGAGGACCTCCGGCTCGACCCAACGGCCCCACTGACGCCGGAGCACCGCGAGGACCTCCTGGACGGCGTAACCGTCCTCCACACCCGAGGCGCGGTCGTGTCACCAGACCCAAACCCCTACAGCCCGCACGGCACCACCCCGCCACCGCCGAACCCAGCAAACCTCATGCTGATCCCCTACTACACCTGGTCCAACCGAGGCCCTCACGCCATGCGCGTCTGGATCCCCACCCACTGAGCGGACTGCCGTACTCGGCGACGAATGGACCTCCCGGTCGGGCCACGCGTCACCGAGACTGGTCACATGTATGTTCCTGCGCACTTCACGGTCGACGACGAAGCAATCCAGGAATTGCTCGCGAGTCACGGTGCCGCTGATCTGGTGACGATGACGGACGACGGCCTGGTGGCGACGATGCTGCCCTTCATCCACGACCGATCCAGGAACGTGCTGCTGGGACATTTCGCCCGCAACAACGATCACTGGCAGCGCACTGTGGTCGGAGAGGCGCTGGTGATCATGCGCGGGCCGGACGCCTACATCTCACCCACCTGGTACGCATCGAAGCCCGAGCACGGCCGCGTGGTCCCGACCTGGAACTACATCACGGCCCACGTGTACGGAACCATGAGCGTCCACGACGACCCCGCCTGGGTGGAGAACGTCGTACGACGCCTCTCCGACCACCACGAATCACGCCGACCGGAGCCCTGGTCGGTGGACGATGCGCCGGCCAAATACATCACCGGCCAACTCCGGGCCATCGTCGGCGTGGAGATCGCGATCTCCCGCGTCGAAGCCAAGTTCAAGCTCAGCCAGAACCGTCCACCTGCCGACATCGACGGCGTCATTACGGGACTGCGGGCCGATGGAGAGCAGGCTGCGGCTGCAGTGGTGGAACAGCACCGGCGCTAAGTACTGGTTCGATCGACGGGCTGAGTCGGCCGGGCGCTATCAAATCGTTGTTCGAGACCGTCATTCGACGCCATGGGACGGGTTATACGCTGATTGCTCCACGGGGGTGACCGACGGCGTCTAGGAGTGGGCACCAGGTGGCAGACGCGGATCAGACCATCGAGGAGGCTCGTCGCTCCCTCGTTCAGCTCATCAGCCAGTTGATGCAGTCGATCGAGCGGCTGTCCGCCGAGATCGAGCGATTCGGCACCGAGATCGAGCGGTTCCGGACTGCGCTGGACCAGCGCGCGCCTGGGGTAGGCGCCGCGATCCGTCAGTACCCGGTCGAGCAGGTGCCGGGCCGGCTCGACGCGACCAGTCCGGGGTGGGAGCTCAAGAGCGATCAGTTCGTTCGCGAGATCCCTCCCGAGCACCCGGTGTTCGCCGATCCACAAACCCGGGCGGCCGCCAGCTCGTACTTCGGCCAGGACCAACGACTCCGCGCGGCTATCGCCGCCCGAGTAGGTCAACAGGCTCGCCAAGGCATGTCGAACCAGTACCTCGCGACCATGCCAACCCCTCTCCGCCCAGACCGGTCGCAACCCGCCCAACCGCAGGCCGCCCCTCCCCCTCGCACCGGACCCGTCCAGCCTCAGCCGGGCCAAGCCCAGCCGGGCGAGGTTCTACCGGACCAAGCTCAGCCCGCCGCGGCGCGAGCGGGCGAACCACAACCCGCGGAGTCCCGACCCGCTCAACCTCAGCCCGTCCAGGCGCAAGCCGACCAGGCACCACGGACGGGACCTGCCCAGCCGCAAACCGCCCAGCCGCAAACCAGCCAGCCGCAAACCAGCCGGCCGCAGTCCGCGCAGCCGCAGTCCGGGCAGCCTCAATCTGAGCGAGTGCAGCCTGCGCAAGCTCAGGCTGTGCAAGGGCAGCCTGAGCAAGGGCAGGGTGGGGTGCAGGGGACTGTTCGGGTTTTGGAGGCTCCGGGGCCCGGGGCGGTGACCTTGAACGCGAACATGACGCGGGCCGCGGGCAGGGTTGTGGTGGTGGCCGATCCGAACTGCACGCAGGCGCGGATCACGATTTCGACGGCGGACCGGACCGGACCGTCGGCCGAGGCCGTCCAGGAATCGGGGCGGACTGTGGGTCAGGACCGGAGCTTGTCGGTGGATGTCACCGGCCCGAGCTCCGGCTCCAGCTGGCAGTTTCAGAGTTCCTCCGGCAACACCTTCTCCTTCGAAGGCGTCAGCCACACCGGCACCGGCGGTGTCTACGTGGGCAACTTCGGTGACCTCAACATCAGTAACGGGAAGATGTCCAGAGCCGACGGTCAGCCGTTCCCCGGCCCGGGCGTCCGCACCATCGATCCGCCGTCGCCGATCGAGATCCGTGCCGTCGTACCCGAAGGAAGCTCGGTGTACTGCGAGACCGACAGCGCGAACATCGAGACCCGCGGCAAGGTCGACGTCGTCGATGCCCGCTCCGCCGCCGGCAACGTCACAGTCGATCAGGCCACCGAAGTCAGAGCCGAATCGGCCGCAGGCAATGTCAGCGTCAGGAATGCTGAGACCGTGCACGCGCAGTCCGGGGCGGGATCAGTGCGGGTCGGCGACGCAAGCGCCGTCACGGCGAGCTCAGGCAGCGGGGACGTCAGGGTCGACGCCGGCGAAACTGTCCGCGCCACCTCCGGGAGCGGCGATGTCGAGGTGGGAACGGCCAACAGAGTCACCGCTCGCTCCGGTGCAGGCGATGTCCGGGTGGACCAGGCAGGCACGGCCACGGTGGAGTCCGGGGCCGGCGAAGTGAGCGTCGGCACCGCCACCGAGGTCAGAGCGAACACTGGCCGTGGCGACATCAGAATCGGGCAAGCGGACACGGTCGTCGCAAAGTCGGATTTCGGTGCCGTCGAGGTCGGCAGTACGAAGGACGCGACGGTGCGCTCGCGGAACGGCGACGTTGTCATCACCGATCTGAGGGGTTCTGCGAGCGCGACCTCGGGGGTTGGCGATGTCTCGGTGCACGCGAACGAAGGCGGCAAGGTGACCGCAGGCTCGGTGACCGGGGAGGTGAGGGTGACCGCCAGCGACCAGGCCGTTGCCAGTGGCCTGACCGTGAACGCCGAGGGACCTCCTGGCCGCGTTCACATCCCAGAAGGCGCGCACACCGCGACCGGAACTGCCGCGGGCGCGGGCGAGCGCGACCGGACCGGACCAGGGCGGGCGGCACCGGCGCGGACGAATCAGGCCGCCGCCCCGAAGCCGGGCACTGGTCAAACGGGAACAGCTCGCAGCCAGGACTGAGGGCCGGCTAGAGCAGGCCGAGTTTGAAGGCTTCTGCGACGGCGGAGGCTCGGTCGGGGACGGTGAGTTTGGCGTAGATGTTGAGTAGGTGGGTCTTGACGGTCGCCTCGCTGAGGAACAGGTGGGTGGCGATCTGGCGGTTGGTGTTGCCAGCGGCAACGAGTTGGAGAACCTCCAACTCGCGGGGGCTGAGGATGCTGGGGGTGGCGGGGGTGCGGACGCGGTTCATCAGCGCGCTGGCAACCGATGGCGCCAGGACGGGCTGACCCTCGGCGGCGGCCCGGACGGCCCGGAGCAGCTCGGCACGCGGCGCGTCCTTCAACAGGTAGCCGGTGGCGCCGGCCTCGATCGCGGGTACGACGTAACCGTCGGTGTCGTAGGTGGTCAGCACGAGGACGTGGCCGGCGATGCCGCGCTGGGCCAGCTCGGCGATGGCCGCCAACCCGTTGACCCCGGGCATCTGCAGGTCCATCAGGATCACGTCCGGCCGCAGTGCCTCGGCGAGCCGGATCGCCTCCGCGCCGTCGGCCGCCTCGCCCACCACCTCGAACTCGGGCTCGCTCGCGAACATCCCGCTCAACCCGTCGCGCACGATCGGGTGGTCGTCGGCGATCAGCAGCGTGATCACGCCGGCACCCCCGCCGCCGGAATCGGGACTGCGGCGGAGATCGCCGTCCCGGATCCTGGTTCGGACTCGACCTGCAGTGTCCCGCCGAGCCCCTCGATCCGCTGCCGCATCGCCACCAGACCGAACCCACTCCCGTTCGTGGCGGCACTCCGGCCCGGGTCGAAGCCGACACCGTCGTCGCGGACGTCCAAGGCGACCTCCTTGTCCAGGTAAGACAGCGTCACACCGACACGGGTCGCGTGGGCGTACTTGGCGACGTTCATGAGCGCCTCCTGTGCCGCGCGCAGCAGCGCATCCTCGGTTTCGGGAGTCAGCACCCGCGGCGTCCCGGTGGTCGCGAGTTGTACGGCGATCCCGTGCAGAGCGGACCATCGTCGTACGACGTCTCCGACCGCCTCGCTCAGCGTGGCGGACTGCAAGGGCTGTGGACGGAGGGCGTGCACCGAGCGTCGTGCTTCAGTCAGACTCTCGCGAGCCAGTCCGATCGCGGCGGTCAGGTGCCGGCGCCAGTCCTCGGCCTGTTCGGCCGCCTGGAGTTGGGTGACGATCCCCGTCAGGCCCTGCGCCAGCGTGTCGTGGATCTCGCGGGCCATCCGGTTCCGTTCGTCGTGGATCCCGGACTCGCGGGCCCGGGTCACGAGCTCGTCGTGCAGGGCCGCGTTCTCGGCGAGGGTCGCCTCGAGGCGACGGTTGGTCTCGGTCAGCTCCGCGACCGCCGCCTCGCGCTGCTGGCTCAGCTGTTCGTTCTGGTGACCCAGCCAGGCCGCCAGGCAGAACCCGAGCACGTTGACCGCGACGACAGCGCCGTACCCGAACCAGCCGATCGCGCCCATGGTCGGGAGGTCGTGGGCCTGCGCCGTACCGGACACCACGGAGACTGCCGCGACCCCGGCCAGGCGGGACGGCCACGGCAGCAGGACGAAGGCGTAGAAGTACCCGGCCGGCGTGAGGAAGCCGAACCACGGATCGCGGAGCACCAGCACGGCCATGATCAGCACGAAGCCGCCGACGAAGATCCCCATCGGGATGGTCCGGTCCCGCCAGGCCGGCCGCAGCGTGAACATCCCGAGGATCCACACCGCGGCCACGGCGCAGAGCGCGAGGTCGACCAGCATCGACTCGTGCTCCGAGCGCTTGATCGGGACCGTGACCGCCGCGAGGAAGGCCAGCAGGACGTACGGCGTCACCGTCAGCCGCACCGGCCAGGCCCGCTCGCTCATCCAGCCCTCCGCATCGTCGTTCGCGCCCAGTCAACACCTCTGAGTTGTGCTGGTCAGCGAAACACCGAGCGCAGGTGCCTGCCGTTCAGCAGTACGGCCACGCTCAGCAGCAGCACACCGCAGATCGCCTGCTCGCACTTCATCCACAGCGGGAACGTGCCGGGCAGCGCGATGATCACCACAATCGCGATCAGCATGGCCGCGGACACGAGCCGCAGCTGCAGGTACCCCTTCCGGGAGCCGCGGGCGGCCCGGCGCGCGAAGGCGAACGTGAGCAGCGCGCTCGCCACCACGATCGTCCCGCGGATCCAGACGGCGTCGTTGACGGCGCCCGCATCGTTGCGCAGGGCAATGATCGCGATCAGCGTGAGCGCGCTGATCGCCAGGTACCCACCGACCAGCAGTTGCACACTCCGCAGTGCCGACGCGCTCCGCGGGTGTTGTACGTCGACCATCGATGACATCTCGGGACTCCTTCGCTCTCTTTCCGTCCTTCTACTGTCGCGAGCCGCGCCTGTGCCCGCATCGGCCGGCCGGTCCCATCCCCTCAACCGATCGGTTGATCCGGCCCAGAGCCCGGGTCATTGCACGAATAGTTGCCCTGAGCATCTACCTTCCGTGACAGTTTCCGCACGGAATGTCACGGGCTGCTTGCGGCTGCGTGCAGATGTCCGGACAAGCCTGGCGTCGGCGGGACCCAACGGCAGATCGTCGTTGGGACGGCTCGTCTGTCGACCATGGGAGGCTCCGGACGCGTGCTCGAGACGTATCGCGGCATTCCACATCTACTGGACACCTGGCTCGTGCTCACCGGCATGACGCTGCCGATCGCCATCTCCTCGCTGCGCCGACCGGGCGAGCTGCTGCCCCGGCTGGCGGCGTTCTGCCTGCCGGCGGCGTTCGCGCTGGTACTCGCGGCCACCCTCAGCCCGACCGCACACCGGCTGGCCCAGATCGGTCAGTGCGGTACGCACCTGACCACGACCGGTGGGCTCACCTCGCTCCAGGGGCTCCTCAACGTCCTGCTCTTCGTCCCGGCCGCGGGCCTGCTCGCGGTGGCCAGCGGCCGCCCGAGCGACGGGATCGCCGCCGGGATCGGGATGTCGGCGGGGGTCGAGGCGATCCAGGCGCTGATCCCGCAGCTCGGCCGGTCGTGCCAGCTGCACGACCTGATCGCGAACTCGGTGGGTGTGTTCTGCGGGGTCGGCATGGCCGTCGGCCTGCGATCGCTCTCCCGCAGCAGCCGCCGCCTGGTGACCGGGCCGTACGTCGTCGAGCACGCGGCGATGATCGTCGTACCGGCCACCCGGCCGGGCCGAACACGTGGCGAGCTGGGCCAGCGACCCGTTCCGGTCCCCGTACGGTCAGTAGCCAGGTTGCGCTGATATATCACGGAACGGATACACAGTTATCCGGATGGTTATCCACAGGTTGTGGATAGAACGGGGGATGACGGCGTGACTACGCGGAGATATCCACAGGCCAGCCCTGGTGTCACGCCCGTTTCTGTCACGGTCGGACGTCGAGCCCCAGGCTCGCGGCGATGACCATCGCCTGGGTGATGTCGATGCGAGCGTCCTTCAGTACGACGGTCAGCGGGTCGAGTGTGGACAGCTCTGATCCCCGCAGATCCGCGCCGGTGAAGTCGGCTCGCTGCAGCGATGCGCCGGACAGATCCAGGTCGCGCAGCACTGCCTTCCCCGCCCGGATCCCGGTCAACTCCGCCTCGCGCAGCTTCACCCCGGTGAACTCCGTCCCCTTCAGATCCGCACCGGGCAGGCCCGAGAACGACCAGTCGCCGCCGGACACCTTCAGCAGGTTGTACGTGCAGTCGTCGAAGTAGCTGCCGACGAGCTTGCAGCGGGTGAATGTGGTGTCGAAGAGTGAGCAGCGGACGAACGTGCAGTTCACGAACGCCGCGTCGGTGTGGGTCGAGGCGTTGAACCGGACCCCGCGGAACGTGCATTCCTCGAAGACGCCGCCACGGTTCTCCACCTCGGTCAGGTCGGAGTCGATGAACAGCACCCGCCGGTAGGTCTGCCCGGACGGATCGGCGTCGTCCCAGTCGCGGATCGTCGACTCGGTCGGCACACCGGGTCGGACTCGGTTGGCCATCGCACTCCTACGGTCCGGGCCCGGGTCGATCCCGGCCTTGTGTATCGGTCTGGTCCCACCCTGCCATCCCCGACCGACATACCTGACGACGCAGTTGTGATGGTGACGACGGAGAACGGTAGGGCGACCGACAAGTATGGGCCGCACGATGGAGGGGTGACCGGAACTGAGCGGGTGATGGTGTTCGGCGCGGGAGGCTTCCTCGGCGCCAGGATCTGCGCGCTGCTCGCGGACCGAGGCGTGGAGTACCGCGGGATGAGCCGCAGCCGCGGCGAGCCGTACCGGCGGTGCGACCTGGCCGCGATGCATTCGTACGCCTTGGACACCCAGATCGGGATGTACAAGCCAACCGTGATCGTCAACGCCGTCGGCGCCACCCTGGGCGCCCCGGCCGAACTCGTCCGCGCGAACGTGATCGCGGTCGAGGCCCTGCTCGCCGCGGCTCGCGACAACGCCGGGCACGCCCGCATCGTCCAGCTCGGCTCGGCGGCCGAGTACGGCGGTGGTCAGCACGGCACCAGCCAGGGCGAGCAGACCGAGCCCGACCCGGTCGGCCCCTACGGTACGACGAAGCTCGCGGGCTCGGAGCTCGTCCTGCGGGCGCAACGCAACGGCGCGGACACCGTCGTACTCCGGATCTTCGACGTGATCGGACCAGGAGCGCCGGGGAGCACGCTGACCGGCCGGGTGATCCGGGAGCTCAGATCACATCAGCGGATCGAGGTCGGTTCGCTGGACGTGTGGCGGGACTTCGTCGACGTCCGCGATGTCGCCGAGGCCGTGGTCGCGGTGTCGCTCGCGGACGCCAAGCTGCCGCCGGTGCTGAACGTCGGCACCGGCCGCGCGACGCTCGCCCGGGACGTTGCCGGCCAACTGTTCGAGCTGAGCGGGCAGCCGGCAACGGTGGTGGACGACGGAACACCCGGCGTCAGCTGGCAGCAGGCCGACATCACCCTGATCGGCAAACAGCTCGGGTGGTCTCCCAAGATCTCGCTCGAACAGTCCCTGGCGGAGAGTTGGGCCTACCAGCCGTAGGAGAATAGGAGTGTGGAGATCCGGTCGCTGAGTCTGCCTGCGCCGGATCGGCGACCCCCTGCGGTCAACGAGGATCTCGTCCTCACCGGGCCCGACTTCGTGGTCGTGCTCGACGGCGCCACTGCACCGGCCGGCGTGGACTCGGGCTGTCGGCACACCGTTGCCTGGCTGGTCGCGCAGCTTGCCCGCAATCTCGCCGTACCGCTGCTCGACGGCTCGTCCGCATCGCTGCCGGACTTGTTGGCCGATGCGATCACCGCGGTCCGCGCGACCCACGCCGGGACGTGCGACGTCACCAACCCGGACAGTCCGTCATCAACGGTCGCGCTGGTCCGGGTGCACCCGGAGCATCTCGAGCACCTGGTCCTGGCCGACTCGCCGATCGCTGTCCGATCCCCGGCCGGCGTGACGACGCTCCACCTCGATGACCGCGTCGAGCATCTTCCGGAGTACTCACTGCAGGCTGTCCGCCGGCTTCGCAACCAGCCGGGCGGATTCTGGGCCGCAAGCACCGAGCCGAAGGCCGCGTACGAGGCGGTGACCGGTACGACGGACCGCGCCGACGTCGAGGTGGTCGCCGTACTCACCGATGGGGCGTCCCGGTACGCCGAACGGTACGGACACTCGTGGGACGAGCTGATGGAGGTGCTCAGCAGCGACGGACCACGGGAGCTGATCGACCGAGTCCGCGGGTACGACGAGGCCGCGCACCCGGACAGCTTCCGGGGGAAGCGGTACGACGACGCGACGGCCGTCCTGTGTCGTCCCTACTGGCCGGGTCGGTAGGTAGGGAAGGTCGGGCCTGGGTTGGTGTAGCGGGGCGCGTACTTGGGTGGCTCCGGCGGCAGCACCACGTCGGTGACGCGCGGCGGAGTAGCGCGGGTGTGCTGCCACCGGCTGACCTGGAGGAGCAGAAGCGACGCCGCGATACCGGAGATGATGAGCAGGACCGTGGCCACCGTGAAGCCGATGTCGACCGCGAGCGCCACCCGGACCATGAAGTCCTGCAGGTCGTAGATGTCGACGTAGTCCCCGGTCGCATCCGCGGCGTCGGCCGCGTCGACCAGGCGGACGATCCACACGATGAAACCGATGAACGCGACCGAGCCGCCGCCGATCAGGATCACCCAGAATCCGGTCCAGGTCGCCCACCAGCCGTAGATCAGCGCGCGCATCCGGCCGGTCCGGGCGGCACCCGGTTGCTCCGGCGGCTCGCTCGCGGCTGTGATGTCCTGGACGATCTGCAGCGGGTACCAGAACTGCACGATCGGGCACACCCAAGAGCCGACGATCCAGCCCTGCGCACGCCGATGCAGTGGCTGGAGCGGCGAGGTCATCGGACGCGGCGCCAAGGGCGAGAACAGGAAGTCGGTGTTGTCCCGGGCCTGCCACAACCAGATCAGGAAGGCGACCGCCGTACCCAGCAGGAGGTAGCCGGCCACGTTGAGCAGCGGGCCGGTGCCCACGACCGAATCGATCCCGCGATCGATCTCGTCCTCGGAGAGCAGCCCGTAGACGAAGCGTTTGACGTCGTCGTACGACCGCCAGAGCAGGGTGGACTGAACCACGGCCGCGAGCGCGCTCAGGCCCATCAGCACGATGCTGATGATCGCGACGGTCCGCAGCGGCCGGTACCGCGGCGGGAGCGGTGGCGGTTGGTAGGGCAACGGGCGGTAGTACGGTCCCGGACCCTGGTACGGCGGTGGCCCCGGATAGGGCCATGACCCCTGATGCGGTCCCGGCACTGGATTCTGCTGCGTCACGTGTGTTCACCTCCCCGCAGCCAAGTTAACCCACGCCCAGGCCCCACCGAGCCCTCACCTACACGTCAAAACCTGCAATCAGGCTGTCGCGAATGCCTCTCGGACTGCGGGTAGCGCGAGCTCGCGGTCGGCGGCGGACAGGCCGATTCGGGTGCGGCGGTCGAGGACGTCGTCCGCGGTCAGTGCTCCCTCGTGCCGGACGGCGAACCGCAGCTCGGCGTACGTCGTCCGCAGCCCGGGTGCGATCGGCTCCAGCAGCTCCGGTGGTCCGGCGATCACGTCGGCCGCCTCCACGCCGTACCGCTGGACGAAGCGCGACGGCGCCCGGACGGCCGCGAGCTGGACGCGGTCGGCCGCACCGACCAAGGGGATCCGGTGCGTCCGGCAAGGTCGTCGTACGGCGATCGTCGACTGCTCGATCGCGGTGTCGAGGGCGTCCTGCGCCATCCGGCGGTAGGTGGTGAGCTTGCCGCCGACGATCGTCACGAGTCCGTCCGGGCTGGTGATGACCGCGTGCCGGCGGGAGATGTCCGCGGTCTTGTCCGCACCCCGGTGATGGCCGGTGTCGAGGAGCGGCCGGAGTCCGGCGTACGTGCCCAGGAGGTCGGCGCGGGTCACCGGCACTTGCAGGGCCGCGCTGATGGTGCCGAGCAGGAAGTCGATCTCCGCGTCGGTCGCCTGCGGTACGTCGTTCACCGGACCAGGGGCCTCTTCGTCGGTGAGGCCGACGTACACCCGGTCGTCCGGGGCCGGGATCGCCATCACCACGCGACGCAGCTCGCCCGGCACCGGCACGGTGAGCACGGCGGAGAGACCGCCGAAGACGGACTGCGGCAGGACCAGGTGCGTGCCGCGGCTCGGCCGGAGTTTGATGCCGGAGGCAACTTGATCGGCCCAGATGCCGGCCGCGTTGATCACCACCTTGGCGTCCAGCTGCAGCCGGTCGCCGGTCAGCTGGTCGACCAGGACCGCGCCCCGGCCGGTGACCTCGGTGGCGGCGACCTTGGTGAGGATACGAGCGCCGTACTGGGCCGCAGTCCGCGCGATCGCGACGACGAGGCGGGCGTCGTCGTACAACTGACCGTCCCAGGTCAGGAAGCCCCCGCGGAGTCCCTGCGGTCGCAGCGTCGGCGCGTAGCGGAGGATCTCGGCCGAGCTGATCCGTCGCGAGTGCGGTAGATAGTCGTCGCTGGTCCGTGCGAACGTGCGCAGGACATCGCCGCCGAGGAACGCCGAGCGCAGCAGTGCCGCCTGGGCGAACTTTGCCTGCGGCAACCATGGCGCGACCTGTGGAATCGGGTGGACCAGGTGTGGCGCGGTCGTCTTCATCAGGATGCCGCGCTCGACGGCGCTCTCGTACGCGATGCCGACGTGACCGGAGGCGAGGTAGCGCAGGCCGCCGTGGACGAGCTTGGAACTCCACCGGCTGGTGCCGAACGCGAGGTCGTGCTTCTCGACGAGCACTACGGACAGGCCGCGGCTGGCTGCATCCAGGGCCACGCCCGCGCCGGTGACTCCGCCGCCGATGACGAGCACGTCGACAACGTTCTCGGAGTGCAGCGCGTCCAGCTCTCGCGTCCGACGCGCCGCGTTGAGGCTCGCACCGGCCGATTCCTTCCCCGCCCCACCACCCCGGTCGATCATGGCGTCAAGTACCTGTTGAGCATCTCGCGCAGCTCGTCGTCGAGCTTGGTGTACTCGTCCTTCTCGGCCATCACCGGGCCGGACACGGCCGAAGCGAGCGAGACGAGGATGATCTGCCGAGCCAGCCAGACCGGGTCCCCGTCCCGGATGGAGCCGTCGGCCTGGCCGAGCTTCAGGCCCTCCTCGACCAGCGCCAGGTGTGCGACCGTACTGCTGCCGCGGCGCTCGAGCAGGTACGGCGTGAGGAACTCCGGGTCGAGCTCGATGATCTTGCGCATCAGCGGGTGGACCCGCGTCTTGGCGACGACCTCGACCACACCCTCGACCAGCAGGGTCCTGCCGTCCACCGCGTCGGGCTGGAAGGCGGTCATCAGCGCGCTGGTCCACTCCCGGGTCATCAGCGCGGCGACCACGGCCTGCACGTTGGGCCAGCGCCGGTACAAGGTGGCGCGGGAGACCTCGGCATGCCGGGCGATGTCGGCCATCGTCATCCGGCGCATCCCGATCGCGAGCAGCAGCTCGTAGGACGCGTCGAGGATCCGCTCCTCGCCGATCGCGTTCGCCGGGGCGGGCCGGGAGCTGGGCTCGGGGGTGTCCTTGGCGGGCTCGATGGGGAGCCCTGAGTCCTGCCCCGGATCCTGCACAGAGTCCTGCAGAGGGTCGCTGTTACGCTGAGACATCACGTGTCATAGTGTATCAGCGACCTTGCTCTCCCGGAACGGTCCGTGGGAGGTGGAAGCCAGGGGGTTACAACGACCCCGGAAGGTAACCCCCGATGCAGCGAAAGGCCGCCCAAGATGATGGTAAATGTAACTGCCGTGGTGCCACTCACGCCCCGAAG
>NZ_JBSGUS010000044.1:0-25748 GCF_053608045.1 Kribbella sp. NPDC055071 | reverse complement strand
AAGGGTCGAAGATCGCGCAGCGACGCCGAAGGCGCCCTTGACGCACACCACCGCGACCAGCACCATCACGCAGCCCGGAGACCGCGCCACCACAGCCGCCTCGCGCAAAACCACACCAGCGGCCAACCCACCACCCGCGCCCCCGCCGAAGGCGGCAACAAAACCAACCGCCGCGCAGCGGCGACCAATCAACCCACACAGCTCAACCCACACATCCCACACATCCGACACAAGAGCCGGATAACCCTTCGTCTTGTGGGTTCTCCCTTCGCGTACCAGCAGAGAACCCACAACTCGAGCGGACATCCGCTCGAGTTGTGATGGCCCGGAGACCGCCTGACTCGGGCTTAGATGAGTGACTCGGGTTGGGGTGGATGGGGTTTGGGTTTGCGGTGGGTGGGTGGGCGTAGGTGGGGGCGGAGAAGTGCTTCTACTTCGAAGTCCTCGAGGTTGTACTTGGTGGCCACTTCGCGGAAGCTTGCGCCGGTGCGGAGGGTTTCGATGACGTCTTCGACGTGGACGTCGGTGCCTTCGATCATGGGTTGGCCGGCGGAGCGTTCGGGGTCCACGATGACGTCGATGTCGTGATAGCGGACCAGGCGCAGGGTCCCGGCGTACCCGTCGTCGGACCAACCGATCGCGGCGGAGCCTCGGCGGAGGAGGCCGGGGAGACCGCCTTGGCTGTCGCGGATGCGTTCCCAGCCTTGTTCGCGTCCTTCGGCGGCGATCTCGATCAGCAGGTCGCGGCCGTCGTGCGCGAGACCCGACCACGCCAGCGGATTGCGTCGGCCGGCGCGTGATCGCAGCGCGATCGCTGCCTCGCCGATCGCCTGCAGGGACAGCCCGGCGTGGCGGAGGTGCCGAAGCATGTGCGTCTCGACCAACCCGGCGAAGGTGATCGTCGGCTCGCCGCGTCCACCGCTGCCGGCCTCCAGCGCACCCGACCGCAACCAGTCGCCGAGCGTGGTCGCGGGCAGTCCGAGCTGGAGTGCCACCTCGGCGCGCGTGTAGAGCGGCAGGTCGAACCGTGGATCCACGTCTCACCTCTTCGCGCGGTGCGGGCGCTGTACAAGGTCAAGAGTGCCAGAAACCCGCTGTCCGTCCGCCGATCGGTTCGGTATGGTGCTCGGGCCGGAGCAACGACAGCTCCGGCGGCGGAGAGGAGGTGACGCGATGTCGATCCCGACAGTCGTGCTGCCCTCCCGCCGTACCCGCGGTTGAGGATGGGTAGCTCCACATCCAAGGAGCACGAATGACCGAAGTGCCCCGTCCCCCGCTGGCCGCCGACGAGCGTACCCAGCTGATCGGATGGCTTGATGTCCAACGTTCCTTCGTCCGGATGAAGTGCGAAGGACTCACCGAAGAAGATGCCCACCGCAAGCTTCTGCCGACGTCACCACTGATGACGATGGCCGGCCTGGTGGCTCACCTCCGCTGGAACGAGTACTCCTGGTTCCAGCTCAGCCTGATGGGCGTCCCCGACACCGGTCAGACCCCCTGGACCGAGGGCGGCCATCCGGATGCGGAGATGTTCGTTGACGACGTACCGATCGCCAAGCTGCTCGACGAGTACGACGCCGAGTGCGCGCGATCCAACGACACCATCGCCGAGCTCTCCCTCGACGCGCTCGAACAAGGCGCGGAGAAGGGCAAACAAGCTTCGCTGCGCTACATCCTCTGTCACCTGATCGAGGAGACGGCCCGCCACGTCGGCCATCTCGACATCATCCGCGAGCTCCTCGACGGCGGAACCGGCTACCAAACGATGGATGAGGCCGGTGCGGTGAAACTGGACTGATCCGGGCGGCCGGGCGGCGTTGCGTAAGAACGTTTACAGTCCGCCCGGCCAACCCGGTTACGGTCAGCCCGAGTCGTGGATAGTATGTCCGGCATCTGGCACGGGGTAGCGACAAGAGGTGTGATGAGGGAACCCTCCGTACGCCGTTATTCCGGGCGGTCCGTCGAGGAGTGGAAGGCTGCGCGTAGGGAGCGATTGCTCGCTGCCGCGCTGGAGTTGTTCGGCACCGACGGGTATCCGGCGACCTCGGTGGAACGCCTGTGTACACAGGCGAAAGTGTCGACGCGGCACTTCTACCACGAGTTCCAGAACAAGGAGGCCGTGCTGCTCGCGGTGCACGCGCAGGTGATCGAGCTCGCGGTCCGGACCACTGGTGATGCGCTCCGGCGGACCGAGGATCGGCCGGTGCGGGAGCGGATCACCGCGTCGGTCGACAGCTACCTGCGCGCGATCATGGCCGACCTGCGCCGGGCCCGGATCTCGTTCGTCGAGGTGGTCGGCATCAGCCCGGCCGTCGAGGCGCAGCGGATCGCCTTCCGCGAACTGCTGCTCGGCAACGTTCGCGAACTCGGCGACACTGCAGTGGCGCGGGGTGAGATCAAGACGAAGGACTTCCGCTTTCTGGGGTTGGCGTTCTTCGGCGCGGTGAACACCGTCGTCTACGACTGGATGCTCGCCGAGCCGCGCCCGCCGGAGCAGAAGGTGCAGAAATCCCTGCGGGAGCTGGCGATCCAGCTCCTCACCACCTGAGGCTCGAGCACCTGAGGCTCGAGCACCTGAGGCTCAAGGACCTCAGGCGTACGGGCCTGAGGCTCACGGACCCGGGGGCTCGCTGACGAACCGCTTGCGGATCTCGGCCACCGCGTCGTCGCGGGTGGTCGCGATCCCGGCCTCGTACGCGGCGTCGAACGCTTCGTTGCCCAGGGCATCATGCAGCCGCTCGACGGCGCTGCGTACGTCGGCGTCCGGGACCGACCGCATCCCGCGCAACGACGCCGCCAGCCCCAGCATCCGCGCGGCCTGCTCGGATTCGCCCGCCAGCAACTCGACGTCGACGGTGGTCTCCAGGACTCCCGCGATGACCGGCATGTCCTCGGTGGTGAGAGCCAGCTCGACGGCCCGCCGGTTGTCGCGTCGAGCAGCTTCGAGATCGCCGGCGGCAGCCTCTGTCCGGCTGAGCTCCGCGATACCCACCGACTGGCCGTGAGCCGCCATCCGTTCCGGGTCGCTGTCGAGCATCGCCACGCCGCGCTCGGCGAGCTCCCTGGCCTCCTCCAGCCGGCCCGACCGGCGGGCAATCCGGGCCAGGCCCAAGGTGGCCATCCCCTGCCCGTCGCGCGAACCGTTGTCCTCCGACAGCCGGAGCGCCTCCTCGAACTCCGCCCGCGCGCCGTCCACGTCGCCGAGCTCGAGTCGGCTGATCGCCAAGCCGCCGAGCAACTGCGCGAGCCCTTCCGGGCTGCCCAGCTCCTCGAGCAATCCGAGGGCCTCGAGGTGCGAGGCCAGCGCAGCCTCGTGATCGCCACGAGCGCTCTGGTAGCTGGCGAATCCGCGCAGTGCCATCGACAGACCCCACCGCTCCCCGAGGGTCCGCAGGCCGTCGATCGCGACGGTCAGATCGGCGGCCATCTGATCGACGTCGCCGTCGTTCTCGCGGAACATGGCCAGCATCATCGTGGCCATGCTCCGGGTCCACAGGTCGGGGCTCTCGCGGGCCGCCTCGAGTTCACGGAAGCAACCGGCCCGGTCCCGCCGGATCATCGCCCAGACCGCGTTGGTGAACCAGCCGACGAACGACTCGGCGACGGCAGGATCCTGCCGGGACAGCCGGCGGACGAGAGCCAGCCCGCGGATCGCCTTCGGCATCGTCTCGTCCATGGATGCGCCGCCGCCCATGATGCCGAGCGAATACAGCATCACCACCGACGCCCGGTCCAGAGGAGAGCTCGGGCCTGGTACGTCGAGGGCCGCCCGCATCCAGGTGACGGCCTCGGACGGACGCCCGATCATGTTCCAGAACTCACCGAGCGCGGCCACGAGCTCGAGAGCGGTCGCGGAGTCACCGAGGTCGATCGCGGTCCGGACCGCCTCGATCAGGTTCTCGTTGTCGGCGTTCAGCCGGGCGATCCAGATGATCTGATCGCGGTGCCGCAGCTTCGGCCGCGCCTGTCGCAGCACCTCACCGAAGTACGCCGTGTGCGCCCGCCGGAACCGCTCGAACTCACCCGAGGCCTTCAGCTGCTCGGCGGCGTACGCGCGGACCGTCTCGAGCATCCGGTAGCGCACCGAGCGCTCACCGGCCGCGGCCTCGACGAGCGATTTGTCGACCAGCGACGCGAGCACACCGAGGACAGCCTCGGCGGGGAGGTTGTCGTCGCCGCAGACTTGCTCGGCCGCGTCCAGCGTGGCGCCGCCGGCGAACAGCGAGAGCCGGCGGGCGACCGCCTGTTCGTCCGGATCGAGCAGCTCCCAGCTCCACTCGACGACCGCGCGCAGAGTCTGGTGCCGGGGCAGCGCGGTCCGCGATCCACTGGTCAGCAGGCGGAACCGGTCGGCCAGCCGGTCGACGATCTGCAGCGGGGTCAACGCGCGCAATCGCGCCGCGGCCAGCTCGATCGCCAACGGCATCCCGTCCAGCCGCCGGCAGATCTCGCCGACCGCCTCGCGGTTGGTGTCGTTCAGAACGAAGTCAGGTCGTACGGCGCAGGCCCGGTCAACGAACAGCTGCATCGCCGGATACTCGTCGCCCACGCTGTGCTCGGGCGGCATGCCCAACGGGCCGACCGGGTGCAGGTGCTCACCAGGGATGCTCAGCGGCTCGCGGCTGGTCGCGAGCACGCGCAGTCGCGGGCAGGCGGCAAGGAGCGAGTCGACCAGACCGGCGACCTCCTGCACGAGATGCTCGCAGTTGTCGAGGACGAGCAGGACGCGGCGATCGTCGATCACCTCGACCAGCCGCTCGGTCGCTGCTCGGCTGGTCGGGAACGGCTTGCCGAACGACGAGGTCACCGGTACGTCGATGTACTCACTCGCACCCAGCGTGGACAGGACCGCAGGTGCCACATCGGTGGCGTCTCCCAGTGGCGCGAGCTCGACGAACCAGATGCCGTCGCCGCTCTGATCCACCAGTGTGCGGGCAGTCTCCGTCGCCAGCCTGGTCTTGCCCGCGCCACCCGGACCGACCATGGTCACCAGCCGCGTCCCGTTGCTCAACAGCCGGGACAGCTCGTCGACGTCGTCTCGCCGTCCGACGAAGCTGGTCATCCGGGCCCCGAGGTTGCTGCGCGGCGCCGCTTTCGCAACCGGGGGCACGGTCTTCGCGGCCGGATCGACCGAGTCTCCGCGGAGGACGGCAACGTGCAGATCGCGCAGCCGGGTCCCAGGGTCCGCGCCGAGCTCGTCGGCCAGGGTGGTCCGGACTCGTTCGTACGCAGCCAGTGCCTCGGCTTGCCGGCCGTCGGCGTACAGGGCTCTGATCAGCAGCTCGTGCACGCGTTCGCGGAGCGGATGGGCGACGGCCATGCGTTCGAGATCGGCGATCAGGTCGCGCGCGTGACTGCACGCGATGGCGGCCTCGGCCAGGTCTTCGCCGGCGGCGAGTTTGAGCTCGGCCAGGCGGTTCGCCTCGACCGCGGCGAAAGGGAGATCACGCAGGTCGGAGAGGGCCTCATCACGCCAGAGCCGGTCGGCCTGGGTGAGGAGTGTGTGCGCCTGCTCCGGGTCGGAGGCGAGTAGGGCGCGACCACGTCGTACCAGCTCCTCGAACTGGAGTGCGTCGACACAGTCCGGGCCGATCGTCAGGGTGTAACCCGCCGGACCGGATTGGACCGAGACGCTCGACTCGGTGACCGGAAGGCTTGCACGCAGACGGGATACGAGTGATTGCAGAGCGTTGGCACTCGGGGGCTCGCTCCCCCACAGGCCGTCGACCAGGGTCTCGACACTCACCGGACGGCCGGCACTCAACGCCAAGCGTGCGAGCAACCCGCGCAGCCGGACTCCGCGGGCGTCCAGCGGAGTCCCGTCGGCCGCCCACATCGCGAGAGGCCCAAGCACCGCTATGCGCACCCCACCAGCCTCGCACATCGCGCCGACCAACACCCTGTGTTTTGTCATCCGATGACCCGGAACGATCCCTGGTTTCGCACTCCCCTGCCGTTGTGACATCACCGTCGCCTATGGTCGGAGATCGTGACTTCTATCGCTGCGCCGACGCAGACCTCTCTTGCTCGTATCGTCGCCGAACGTCAGGCCAAAGGCCGGGTCCCGGGAGTCGTGGGTGCGGTCGCCCGCGCGGGATCGCTGGCCTGGTCGGTCGGGGCGGGATCCGCCGATCTGAACAGTCCCGGCGTACCGCCGACCGCGGACTCGCAGTTCCTGATCGCCTCGCAGAGCAAGACGCTGACCGCGGTCGCGGTGATGGCGCTGCGCGACGAAGGCAAGCTCAGCCTGGACGACACGGTCGAGACGCTGATCCCGGAGAGCAAGCACGCGGGCATCACCGTGCGGCAGATGCTCAGCCACGCGACGGGCATGCAGCGCGAACCGGTCGGCGATGTGTGGGACCTGATGAAGTTCCCCGATCGCGACGAGCTGGTGTCGGGGTGGAACGACGCCGAGCGGGTCGGCAAGCCGCACGACCGGTTCCACTACTCGAACCTGGTCTTCTCGCTGCTCGGTGAGATCGTCGCGCGGCTGGACGGACGGCCGTGGTACGACGCGATCAAGGCACGGATCCTGGATCCGCTGGAGATGCGCAGGACCACGGTCGGGATGGACGGCGGTCCGGCGCTGACCGGGTACTACGTGCCGCCGTTCTCCGACGTACCCGTGCAGGAACCGCTGCTCGACCTCGGCGCGATGGCTGCCTGCGGGGGGCTCGCGAGTACGGCGGAAGACCTGGCCAAGTGGGCCATGTTCGTGGCGAATCCGATCGACGAGGTGCTGTCGCCGGCCACCATCGAGGAGATGTGCCAGGTGCAGATCATGGCCGACGTGGACCGCTGGCAACTCGCCTTCGGCCTGGGCTTCATGATCCTCCGGCGCGGCGACCGCCTCTTCGTCGGCCACGACGGCGGCATGCCGGGGCACATCACGTCCACGTTCGTCCACCGCGAGTCCGGGACGGCCGGGATCGCCGCGTACGGCGCGACCTCGTCACCGGCTCCGAGTGCGCTCGCGACCGACCTGGTCATCAAGGTCCTCGAGGACGACCCGCTGCCCGTGGAGGCGTGGGTGCCGGGTTCCGCCGTACCGGCCGAGCTGGAAGGCGTCCTCGGCACCTGGTTCTCGGAGGGGCACCCGTTCGACTTCTCGGTCAAGAACGGCGTACTCCAGGCCAAGCCGCCGATCGCCCCGGAGCACCTCGCACCGGCTGTCTTCGAGCGCATCTCCACCGACCTCTACCGCACCGTCTCCGGTCGCGAACGCGGCGAACTCCTTCGCATCACCCGCACCCCCGACGGCACCCCCGAAAAGTTGCACTGGGCAACCTACCTCTGCACCCGCCAACCCCTCGCCTTCGCCGACCTCCAACCCTGACAGACGAAAGGGGGGCCGGGGCTTCCCCGGCCCCCTTTCTGCTGCTCAGGTGCGGCGGCGGTAGGCGCGGATGGCTAGGGGGGCGAAGACTGCTACCAGGCCGACCATCCAGGCGAGGGTGATCAGGAGGGGTTTCTGGAGGGCGCCGCCGCCCATGAGGGCGCGTTCGGTGTCGACCAGGTAGGTGATCGGGCTGACCTTGGTGAAGGCTTGCAGGAAGCCGGGCAGGGTGCTCGCGGGGACGAAGATGTTGCTGCCGAAGGTGAGCGGGAACATCACCAGGAAGGCGATGCCCTGGACGCCCTGGGCGGTCTTCATCACCAGACCGAGCCAGACCCAGATCCAGCACATCGACAGCGCGAAGAGCAGCACGATCAGCATGCCCAGGAGGCCGTTGCCGACGCCGTTGTGGAAACGGAAACCGAGGACGAAACCGCTGGCCATCAGGATCACGATCGACAGCGAGTACCGGACCGCGTCACCGAGGACCGCACCGATCAGCGGCGAGATCCGGGCGATCGGCAGGCTGCGGAACCGGTCGAACACGCCCTTGGCGAAGTCGTCGTTCAGACCGACCCCGGTGCCCATCGTCGCGAACACCACGGTCTGCACGAGCAGGCCCGGCAGCAGGACCGGCAGGTACGAGCGCCAGCCTCCGCCGCCGGCGATCGCGCCGCCGAAGACGAACAGGAACAACGCCAGGAAGATGATCGGCTGGAACGTGACGTCGGCCAGGGCTTCCGGGTTCTGCCGGATCCGGACGATGTTGCGCCACGCCAGCGTCAGGCTCTGCTGCACCCAGGCGAACGGACGACTCCGCTCCGCCGGGTTGGTGGGGATCTCAAGAGTGGCGGTGCTCATCGCCCCGCTCCTTCCAGGACGGCGTCCGTCGGACGCTCTTCGGCGGCGTGACCGGTCAGGGCGAGGAAGACCTCGTCCAGGCTGGGCAGCCGCAGGGCCAGTTCGGTGACCGCGATCCCGGCTTCGTCCAGCCGTCGTACGACGACCGGCATCGACGAACCGTCACTCACCGGGACGCTGACGAGCGTGTTGACCACGTCGACGTTCGGCCGGGTGCCGGTCGCCTCGGCGACGATCGCGGCGACGCGCTCGAGGTGAGCGGGCTCGGCAGGCCGGACGTCCAGCGACTGCTTGCCGGCCTGGGCCTTGAGCTCTGCCGGGCGCCCGGAGGCGACGACCGAGCCCTTGTCGAAGACCACGATCGAGTCGGCCAGTGCATCGGCCTCCTCGAGGTACTGCGTGGTGAGCAGCACCGTGGTCCCGTCGAGCACCAGGTTGCGGATCGTCTCCCAGACGCCGTTGCGGGCGTGCGGGTCGAGACCGGTGGTGGGCTCGTCCAGGTACAGGATCTTCGGGTTGCCGACCAGGCTGGCGGCCAGGTCGAGTCGCCGGCGCATACCGCCGGAGTACGTCTTGGCGATCCGGTCACCGGCGTCGACCAGCTCGAACCGCTCGAGCAGCTCGGTCGCGCGGGCCCGGGAGAACTCCCGCGAGAAGCCCAGCAGCCGGCCGATCATGACCAGGTTCCGGCGACCGGACATGTCTTCGTCGACCGACGCGTACTGCCCGGTCAGCCCGACGATCCCACGGACCTTGCCGGCCTCCCGGACGACGTCGTACCCGCCGACCATGGCGTGCCCGGCGTCGGGCCGCAGCAGGGTCGCGAGGATGCGGACCGCCGTCGTCTTGCCGGCCCCGTTCGGGCCCAGGACGCCGAGGACCGTGCCGGTCGGCACACTCAGGTCGACGCCGGCCAGGGCCGTGGTGTTGCCATATTTTTTGACCAGACCGGTTGCCTCGATGGCGACCTGGCTCGTTGTGGTCATGGTTCCTCCCAGTGGACTCACTGCACTGGGATAACCGTGCCGCGAGGTACTGGCACGGGCCTGGCACTCGGCTGGCAGGAGATGTCAGGCGGCTGGCATCAGCCCTTCAGCGGCACGATCTGGTTGGAGATCAGCGCCTGGTACGCCTCGGGGTTGTAGCGGGCCAGGTGACCACGCGCCTTGCGGCGGTACTTGAGGATCTGCCGCGTGCCGATCGCCCAGAGCACGTACTGGAACGCCAGCGCGTACTTGAAGTCGCCGATGGTCTGCGGTGCGCCACCCGACGACGCGTCGAGCAGGATGCCGACCGTGCCGATACAGACCAGCGTCGCGATGAACCCACCGGTGTTGACCATCCCGTTGGCGGCACCGAACCGGGTCGCAGGGTTGAACGTGCGCGCATAGTCCAGTCCGAGCATCGATCCAGGCCCACCAGCAGCCTGTACGACGATGAGCAGCAACAGCACCGGCATCGGGGCCTGACCGGGCCAAAGCAGTACGACGCTCCACATCAGCACCGATCCCGCAATCACCGCCAGCACGATCCACGACCGGTAGAACGGGAAGCGGGCCGCATACCGGCCAACGACCGGTCCGTAGCAGAACCCTGCCAGCACCGGGATGATCAGCATCGCCGCAGCGGTCGTCGGAGCGACTCCTTGGCCTTGGACGAGGAATGGGTATCCCCAGAGCAGGCCGAACGTGCTGCCGGAGAAGCTGGTGGTGAAGTGGGTCCACATGCCCAACCGCGTACCCGGCTCTCTCCAGGCCCGGCTCAGGTTGCTACGGACCTCGGCGAGCGACTGCTTCGGTTGCTTGAGTGGTTCGTCGTACGGGCTGTTCTTGAGCAGGAACAGCACTGCGACGCCGGTCAGGAGGCTCAGGAGGCTCGCGCTGGCGAATGTGGTCGTCCAGCCGAACGCGTGGAAGGCGGCAGCCATCGGCACGGTCGACATGATCGCGCCGAGTCCACCGAGCATTCCGGTCACCTGCGACATCACGGGCTGGCGTAGCGCGGGGAACCACGACATGACCACGCGAAGCACGCTGATGAAGACCAGTGCGTCGCCAACACCCAGTACGGCGCGTGCAGCGAGCGCAGCGGGATAGGAGTCGACCAGGCTGAACGCAGATTGCGCCACGAACAGCAGCCCGGACGCTGCGATCAAGAGTCGCTTGGACCCGTACCGATCGAGTAAGACGCCGACCGGCACCTGCATGGCGGCGTACACAGTCAGCTGGACCACGGTGAAGCTGGCCAGCGCAGATGCGGAGATGTGGAAGCGTTCGGCGGCCTGAAGACCGGCGACGCTCATCGAACCGCGGTGCAGCACGGTCACCAGGTAGGTGAAGACAGCAACGGCCCACACCGCCCAGGCCCGACGTCCGCCCAGGGGGAAGAGGAGTTTGGTCACCGAGTACTCCGCAGCTCCGTCGCGGCGGAGTCGATATGAGCGATGACGAGCTCGCGGAACCGCTTCACGCTGTTCCCACCGAGGGCCTCGATCAGCTCCTGGTGCGCGGCGATGGACTTGTCCATCCGGGCCGGCTGCATCTCGATGCCGGGCACGCCCATCCGGACCTGCCGGTCGCGCAGACTGTTGTAGAGGCGCGCCAGGATTTCGTTGCCTGCGGCACCGACGATCGCCTCGTGGAAGGCACGATCGGCCTCGAGGAAGCTCTTCGCGTCACCGGCCTTGCGGTGCGCGCGCATCTCGTCGACGCGCGCGGTCAGCGATTCGATCAGCTGCTTGCGCCGCGGCCACACCTTCGCCGCCGCGTGGGTCTCGATCAGCTCGCGCGCCTCGAGAACGTCGTCGATCTCCTGCGGCAACACCGGCAGAACCAGCGCACCTCGCTTCGGGTACAGCTTGACCAGACCGGTCTCCTCCAGCCGGAGCAACGCTTCCCGCACGGGAGTGCGCGACACTCCGACCGCGGTCGCCAGCTCGCCCTCGGTGAGAAGCTCACCGCCCGGGTAGGTCCGGTCCAGGATCGCGGCCTTCACATACGCGTACACACGCTCCGCCGCGGGGATCTTCTCCACCCCCGGCGCCGCCTCGACCACCACCCGCGCGATCTCCGCGGTCTCCTCGCCCAACCGCAAGGCATCCGATGTCACCCTCGCCGGCTCGTTCTCCGGCAACCCGCTACTCAAGAAACTCCCGCCCATACGTCTCGTATCTCTGTTGTATCTATCTTACACACATCTAATCCACCGCCCAGGCCCGGTATTCCCCAGCTTGTCCACGAGTTATCCACAGGCCGATCCACAGCATGTGGGCAACTGAGCGTGAACGGATGGACGCTGGGTAGTGACAGGTGCAGGGTTACCCCTGCGTTCTGGATCGGGAACTCCTCTTACCGCGAATCCGGCCTAGAGTCTGCGGGTACCGAGCCGAGGCCCTGCCCGCCCCGGCCCTGCTCCGAGGAGGCCGCGTGTCCCGAAGTTCCAGTCCCCGCCGAGTGGCAGCCGCTCTGGCCGCCACCGCGTTGACCCTGACGACACTCGGCGCCGCGACCACGGCCACCGCCGTACCGACCGCCGATCCGGTGCCGGGTCCGTTGATGAACTACGTCGTCAACACCAAGGCCTCCCCTGGTGACGTCCGGAAGGTCGAGCAGGCCGTCAAGGCGGCCGGCGGCACGGTGCTCACGGCGTACCGGCAGTTCGGCGTGGTCGTCGCGCAGTCGTCCAACGCGAACTTCCGCACCGATGTCCGCAAGGGGCGGAACGGCCGCGAGGTGCAGTCGGTCGGCGCCACGCGCACGGCGCCCGTGACCGATGGGCAAGCGGTCGGCTCGAGTGGGACCGCGGTCGGCGGCGGGAACGCTATCGACGACACCGAGGCCACGCCGGTCCCGGACCCACGGGAGAACGAGCAGTGGGACATGGTCCAGATCAAGGCGGACCAGGCGCACGCGGTGACGGACGGCTCCCGCCGGGTGCTGGTCGGCATCAACGACAGCGGTGTCGACGACACCCACCCGGACCTCGCGCCGAACTTCGACGCAAGTGACTCGGTGAACTGTGTGACCAACGGCGTACCGGACACGACGCCCGGCGCCTGGCGGCCGACGACCAGCCCGCACGGTACGCACGTGGCCGGCACGGTCGCCGCGGCTCGCAACGGCGTCGGCGTGGTCGGTGTCGCGCCGGGTGTCCGGATCGCGTCGGTGAAGGTCGTGAACGACGGCGGCTTCATCTTCCCGGAGTATTCGATCTGCGGCATCGTCTGGGCCGCCGACCACCACATGGCCGTCACCAACCACAGCTACTACATCGACCCGTGGGAGTTCTGGTGCAAGAACGACCCTGACCAGGGCGCGGTCCTGGAAGCGGTAAAGCGTGCGTACGCGTACGCATCGAGCCGCGGCGTACTCTCCGTCGCCGCCGCGGGTAACTCGAACGTCGACCTGGCCAACAAGACCACCGACAGCGGCAGCCCGGACGACTCGACCCCGGTCACCCGCCAGCTGAACCAGGGCTGCCTGGACATGCCGACCGAGCTGCCCGGCGTCATCACCGTCGCCAGCACCACCCAGGCCCGGGTCAAGAGCAGCTTCTCGAACTACGGCCTCAACAAGATCGACGTCGCCGCACCCGGCAGCTCGATCCTGTCCACGCTGCCCGGCGGGGGCTACGGCCTGATGAGCGGTACGTCGATGGCCTCGCCGCACGTCACCGGCATCGCCGCCCTGATGAAGTCCGCGCACCCCTGGTGGGGACCGAGTCAGCTCGAGTCCGCCCTCCGCCACGAGGCCGACGACACGGCGTGCCCGGTCACTCCCGACGCCCGCTGCACCGGAACCACCAAGAACAACGCCTTCTTCGGCGAAGGCATCGCGGACGCGCTCGACGCCGTACACCGCTAACAGCAGAGTGGGGGTCTCCCGCCCGGGACCCCCACTCATCCTCAGATCAGCCCGAAGGCTTCGAGGGATTCGGCGGTGTCGACGAGGGTGGTTTCGGCCGGCCGGGGATCCCAGCCGAGTTCAGCGCGGGCTCGGGTGTTGTGGATGGTCGGGCGCGGCGGAGTCGGACCGGCGGCTTCCTCGGTGGGAACCTGGGCGCCCGGTCGGCGGCCCAGGATCTCGGCTATCTGCAGGAGATTCAGGGTCGGGTCGTTGGACACGGCGAGGAATCGCTTGCCCGCCGCCGTGGGCTCGGCCATCGCGCGGACGTGCAGATCGGCGACGTCGCGGACGTCGGCGATTCCGAAGTAGCGGCGTGGGACGACGGTCATCGTGCCGTTCAGCATGCGCTGGATCAGCGCGACGGACGCGCCGGTATCCCGCGACAGCAGCGGCCCGAAGATCGCGGTCGGGTTGATCGCGACGAGCTCCGTCGTACCGTCCTTCAGGAGATCCCAGGCGGCGCGCTCCGCGATCGCCTTCGAGCGCGGGTACGTCGCGAGCCCCGGTGTATCCGGATCCGTCCAGTCGTCCTCGGTGAAGTCCGCGCCCGGCTTGGGGGTGTAACCGACCGCCGCGAACGACGACGTCAGTACGACGCGCCGCGCCCCGGCCGCCCGCGCCGCCCGCAGCACCCGAAGCGTGCCCTCCCGAGCGGGCACGATCAGGTCATCGGGGTCCTCGGGATCGGCCACCGCAATCGGCGAGGCGACGTGATGGACCTCGTCACATCCGTCCATCGCGGCCGCCCACCCGTCGTCGCTCAACAGATCCGCGCCGACAACCTCCAGCTCGGTAGCGCTGCCGTGCGTCGCCGTACGCAACTCCGCCTCGCGCTCCAGCGACCGCACGGTGGTCCGCACCGCCCGTCCGTCCTGCAGCAGTCGAGCAATCAGGTGCGAACCCAAGTAGCCGGAACCTCCGGTAACGAGCACCCGGCTCACCTGGCCACCCCCAGCGATCCCAGCGCAGCCATGACCGGAAGGAGACGCTCGGTGGAATCAGCCTCGGCGGTGGCGTCGCCGCGGTCTCGGGCGTCCCACAAGGCCGCCTTCTCGCGGAGGTACTCGAGGCGGGTCTGCAGCCCGCTCCGCTCGGACACCTCGTGGATGGTGAGGATCGTCATGTGATCCACGGTCACATACTTGAAGCGCTTGAGGTCAAACAGCGCCTCAGACGCCGGCGATCTCCAGGATCCTGGTGGCGATGATCTTCTGGGCCGGGATCAGGCTGACGTCGTCCTCCGGGCTGGAGTCCTTGGTGAAGTTGACGATGACCTCGAGGGTGTCCTTGCGGACGTGCAGCTCGTTGTTGGCCTTGATGAAATAGGCCTGGTCGCCGATGCCGGTGACGGTCTCGGCCTCACCCGGTGGCGAGAAGATGTCCGCGCTCGTCCGTCCGGTGCCCATCAGCAGGTGCCCGCCCTTGATCCCGAACGCACACTCGCGCTGGGTGTCGCCAGGGTTGTACGGATCTTCCACGCCGAAGTTGCCGGTCTCGTCCTTCTGAACCGGCAGGCCGGTCCAGCCGGTGACGTCCGCCTCGGTGACGCCCTTGCACGGGCTCGGCAGATCGCCGGCCGGCGTACTCGAGTCGCCCGAGGGCTCCTCGGCAGGGGTCGTGGCGATTCCGGACGACTCCTCGGGCGGCGTACTCGGATCCGTCGAGGTCGTGTTGTTGGTGGCCGGAGCTGTGGTGGGAGGTGCGGCGGCCTTGTCGTCGTCGTTCGAACCGCAACCGGCGGCGGTCAGCGCCAGCGCGCCCGCGAGCAGCGCGCCGGCGACGAATCGACCGCGGTGAGCTGTCAGCATCACAAATCCCCCTCTGGAAAGAACTACCGAGAGAGAAGCTAATGCCGGGATTCACCGTCGTACGCCGGAACCCCGCGACCCGACCCGATCGGGAAGCAAGGGTGACCCCGAGGGCATCGAAACGCCGCCCGGGGTCCCCGATTGTTGCTCAGAACATCAATGCGCGCGCGGGATCTTCGAGAATGCCCGCGACATCGGCGAGGAAGGTCGAACCCTTCTCGCCGTCGATCAGTCGATGGTCGAACGACAACGCCAGCGTCGTGATCCAGCGCGGGACAATCTCGTCGTTCACCACCCACGGTTGCTTGCGCACCGCGCCGAACGCGAGGATCGCGGCCTCGCCCGGGTTGATGATCGGCGTACCGGCGTCGACGCCGAAGACACCGACGTTCGTGATCGTGAACGAGCCGCCTGCCTGGTCGGCCGGCGAGGTCTTGCCTTCGCGAGCCGTGGCGACCAGCTCGTTCAGCGCACCGCACAGCTCGGGGAGTGTGAGTGCGTCCGCGTTCTTGATGTTCGGGACGATCAGCCCGCGCGGGGTGGCCGCGGCGATGCCGAGGTTGACCGCGCCCTTGTAGACGATCTCCTGCGCCTGCTCGTCCCAGGCCGCGTTGACGATCGGCGTACGACGAGCCGCGAGCGTGACCGCCTTGGCGACGATCAGCAACGGCGAGACGCGCAACTCCCGGAACGCCTTGTCGGTCTTGAGCCGCTCGACCAGCTCCATCGTGGCGCTCACGTCGACGGTGATCCACTCG
Organism: Kribbella sp. NPDC055071; assembly: GCF_053608045.1. NCBI lineage: Bacteria > Bacillati > Actinomycetota > Actinomycetes > Propionibacteriales > Kribbellaceae > Kribbella > Kribbella sp. NPDC055071. The sequence goes on along the minus strand of NZ_JBSGUS010000044.1, from coordinate 10,078 downwards.
GTCACATGCGGTGCGGTGAACGCGCTGTTCACCATCGCCTGTGCCATCACCTTCTGCACACCCTTGACCGGCACCCGGGTATCACCCCGGCCACTCACCACCGGCGCAGCCGCAACAACAGTTGCCACCGGCACCGAAACGTGCCCCTCGACATCAGCCCGGGTGATCACCCCACCCGGCCCGGTAGCAGTCACCGCCCCCAGCTCAACCCCCAGATCCTTGGCCAACTTCCGCACCGGCGGCTTCGCCAGAACATGCATGTTGCCAACAGCAACAACAACCGGCGCCTGCGGCGCCGGTTCGGAGGAGAAGCCCGGCTGAGCTGGTAGCGGCTGGGTGGCGGCGCCAGCTGCAGTTCCTGGGGTGCCCGGCTGAGTGAACCCCCCCGCAGCCGGAGCCGGCGTCGAGCCGGCGGAGGCTGCGGGAGCCGTGGGGGGTTTGCGGGTTCGGCGTTTGGCTTCTGTGGTTCGGGGGCCGTAGCCGACGAGGACTGCGGTGCGGCCGCCGTCGGCCGGCTCGTCGGGGATGGTGGGGACGAGATCCTCCGGGGAGGAATCAGCGGTTTGGACGGCGATGATCGGCGTACCGACGTCGACGGTTTCGCCTTCTGGGACGAGGAGTTCGGTCACCACACCGGCGAACGGAACCGGCAGCTCGACCAACGACTTCGCGGTCTCGATCTCGACGATCGTGTCGTTCAGCTTGACCGTGTCGCCCGGCTTGACCTTCCAGCTGACGATCTCGGCCTCGACCAAGCCTTCACCGACATCGGGGAGGCGAAAGTGCTGGATGCCCATCAGTACCCCATCACCCGGTCGACACCGTCGAGCACCCGGTCCAGGTCGGGCAGGTACTCCTCCTCCATCCGCGACGGCGGGTAGGGGGTGTCGTACCCGGTGACGCGCAGCACCGGCGCCTCCAGGTGGTAGAAGCACTCCTCGGTCAACCGAGCAGCGATTTCAGCTCCCGGCCCGAGCGACAACGGCGCCTCGTGGACGACGACAGCGCGCCGCGTCTTCTTGACCGACGCGAAGATGGTCGCCAGGTCCAGCGGCGAGATCGTCCGCAGGTCGATCACCTCGAGCTGCCGCCCGTCGTCGACCGCGGCCTCGGCCGCCTGCAGGCAGGTCTTCACCATCGGGCCGTAGCACAGCAGCGTCGCGTCAGTACCCGACCGGACCACCTTCGCCTGATGCAGCGGCTGCACCGGCGGCACGGACTCGTCCAGCTCCGCCTTCTCGTGATAGCGACGCTTGGGCTCGAAGAAGATCACCGGGTCGTCCGAGGCGATCGCCTGCTGGATCATCCAGTACGCGTCGACGGGGTCGCCACACACGACGACCTTGAGCCCGGCGACGTGCGCGAACAGCGTCTCCGGCGACTCCGAGTGGTGCTCGACCGCGCCGATACCGCCGCCGAACGGGATCCTGATCACGATCGGCATCCGGATCCGGCCCGCGGACCGGTAGTGCATCTTCGCGACCTGGCTGATGATCTGGTCGTACGCCGGGAACACGAAGCCGTCGAACTGGATCTCACAGACCGGCCGGTACCCGCGCAGCGCCAGGCCGACCGCGGTCCCGATGATGCCGGACTCGGCCAGCGGGGTGTCGATCACCCGGTCCTCGCCGAAGTCCTTCTGCAGCCCCTCGGTGACGCGGAAGACGCCACCGAGCTTGCCGATGTCCTCGCCCATGACGACGACCTTCGGGTCGGCCTCCATCGCCGCCCGCAGACCCATGTTGATGCCCTTGCCCAGGGTGATCTTCGTCATCAGCGAGCCTCGCCTTCGAACGAAGCGGCGTACGCGGCGTACTGGGCCTTCTGCTCGACGAGCTCAGGCGTCTGCTCGACGTACACGTTGTCGAAGTAGTCGGTCAGCACCGGGTCCGGCAACGACAGGCAGCCCGCTCGCAGCTCGGCGGCGACCTTGTCGGCCTCGGCCTCCACCTGGTCGAAGAAGTCGTGCTCGACGCCGGCATGCCGGCTCAGGTAGGCGTGCACCCGCTCGATCGGGTCCTTGAGCTTCCAGTGCTCGAGGTCCTCGCTGAGCCGGTACTTCGTCGGGTCGTCGGAGGTGGTGTGCGCACCCATCCGGTAGGTGTAGGCCTCGATCAGCGTCGGGCCGCTGCCCTCGCGGGCGCGACGCAGTGCCTGCTGGGTGACGGCGTACGTCGCGAGGACGTCGTTGCCGTCGACGCGGACACCGGGGAAGCCGAAGCCGGCGGCGCGCTGGTACAGCGGGATCCGGGTCTGCCGGTCGATCGGCTCCGAGATCGCCCACTGGTTGTTCTGGCAGAAGAACACGACCGGCGCGTTGAACACCGACGCCCAGATGAATGCCTCGTTCACGTCACCCTGGCTGCTGGCACCGTCACCGAAGTACGCGATCGTCGCCTCGCCGTTCTCGGCGTCGCCGATGGCGTGGTCGCGCTGCTGACCCATCGCGTACCCGGTCGCGTGCAGCGTCTGCGCGCCGATCACGATCGTGTACAGGTGGAAGTTGTTGTCCTTGGGGTCCCAGCCACCCTGGTCGACGCCACGGAACAGGCCGAGCAACCGCAGCGGGTCGACGCCCTGGCAGAAGGCGACCCCGTGCTCACGGTAGGTCGGGAAGACCATGTCCTTGCCGTTCAGCGCGCGGCCGGAGCCGATCTGCGCGGCCTCCTGCCCGAGCAGCGACGCCCAGAGCCCGAGCTCACCCTGCCGCTGCAGGGCGGTGGCCTCGGTGTCGATCCGGCGGACCAGGGTCATGTCCCGGTAGAAGCCCTTGATCGCCTCGTCGTCGAGGCCGAACGAGTAGTCCGGGTGCTCGACGCGCTCGCCTTCGGGCGTCAGGAGCTGGACGAACTCGACCTCTTCCAAGGCCTGGGTGGGACTGACCGGCGCCTCCACGGGCGCGAACACTTCCGGGGGAGTCCCCGGCACCGACTCACTCACATGCACTCCTCGGGTTCGAGCGCGGGATCGCCGCGACCGCAACGTTGCACGAGCCCGGCCCGTTGCGCCGGATGAGGCTTTCGCAGGCAGGACCGCGTGGATCCAGGGTTGATGGACACCGTACCGACCAGCTGACTGATCCGCTAACTATCAGGACGCGGGCGGGTACGGCGGTACCGAATCGGGTGCTGGAGTGAGACACCAGTCCATCAACTGGTACTACCTCCACGCTCATCCTACCGAGCGCGGCGATTCGGACGGCATGTGTCACACATCACGGCAGCCGTTCGAGCCGGACAAGCTTGAAGTTGGTGCCTTCGCGGTCTCGGCGACGGCGGTCACCTTCGTCAGTCCGGACCTGGCGGGAAACAACGCGTTGCTGACCGGATACCTGCTTGCGCCGCAGATCGCGCCCGCCTAGTGTAATGATCGTTCACGCATGACACCCCTGACACAACTTGAGTGACCCGAGGAGGCTCGGATGGCGGCTTCCGCTCCGGCCGTTGCGTCGGCGACCGGCGTCCGGCCCGCGTCCGGCGCGATGATCTGGACGGCACTCGTGGTCGTCTACATCGTCTGGGGTTCGACGTACCTGGCCATCCGCGTCGTGGTGGACGCAGACATCCCACCGATGCTCGGGATGGCGTCTCGCTTCCTCGTCGCCGGCGTCCTGCTCGCGGCGATCCTGGCCCTGAAGTCGGGCCGGCGCCGGCTGCGGATCACCGGGCGCGAGGCGCTCGGCGCGGCCACCGTCGGGCTGCTACTGCTTGCCTTCGGCAACGGAGCGGTCGCGGTGGCGGAACAGACGGTCCCGTCCGGCCTGGCGGCGCTGCTGGTTGCCGGGGTGCCGCTGTGGCTGATGGTGCTGCGCGTCGGCGGCGGCGAACGACCGCGGGCGCTGACGTGGATCGGCGTGCTGATCGGGTTCGGCGGCGCCGCGCTGCTGGCGCTGTCCGGCGGTGACACGAGCGCCAAGCCGCTGTCGGTGGCGACTCTGGTGCTGGGGACGATCAGTTGGGCGGTCGGATCCCGGTTCTCCCCGCGCCTCGGCCTGCCGCGTGACCCGCTGGTGACAGCGCTGTACGAGATGCTGTTCGGCGGTACGGCGATGGTCGTGCTCGGCGTACTCCGTGGCGAGCCCGGGCGCCTGCACGTCGACCGGATCGACGGATCCGGGTGGATCGCACTCGGCTACCTGGTCGTGTTCGGGTCGCTGCTGGCGTACTCGGCGTACTCCTACTTGCTCGCGAACGCGCCGATCTCGTTGATCGGGACCTATGCGTACGTGAACCCGGCCGTGGCGGTCTTCCTCGGGTGGCTGATCCTGAACGAGCACATCACCTGGCAGATCCTGCTGGGTGGCGCCGTGATCATCATCGGGGTCGCGCTGGTGGTGACGTCCGAGCGCCGTCGCAGCCCAGCCGCCTGACCGCAGAGCCGCCTGACCGCGGGGCAGCCCCGGGGGCGGCGCAGTCCGGGGGCAAGGAAAAGCCCGGGCCCATGATGGACCCGGGCCTCCCACCGCTGCCGATGCGCGCGGCAGCGGGCCCTGGTCGCCGGGTCGCGCCGTGCCCCGAAATAACACAGCGCAAAACTCCGGCATTGCTTACAACAATATTCCGATTCATCATGGTATTGCCAATTCGGCGACCACCGAGTCCGCCGAGAACAATCGTCCGAATCACCGGGTTCATCCGTCACCCGCGCTGACTCAACGACGTACGCCGACATCGGTTACGGCCCGTTCCATCTCAACTGACGCTCACTCCGGTTACCGGCAAGTTGCCTGGTCAGAGCCATATTTCCTTGTCCCGTCAGGCAATCGGAACGTTGACGAAAAAGTTTGTAACCGCCCCTGCCAGGTGTCGTTACCACTAAGACGAATCCGTCAAACCCGAAAGGAAACCTGGCATAATGCAGGTAACTCGCAAGATCGCCGCAGCCGCGGCCGTGGCGACCGTCGCCACGCTGGGCCTGGCCACCGTTGTGAGCGCGAACGTTCTCGACGACACGCAGAAGAAGGCCCAGGACACCGGCCTGGCCGACGCGGCGTCTGTCGCCAGCAAGGCGTACGGCGGCAACCACGGCTGGTACGGCGTCAAGCGCGACGGCAAGCTCGTCGGCCTTGACGACAACAACATCGGCCCGTTCCAGGCCTGCCACCTGTTCGGCTCGGGCACCGGCATCGGCGGCAACGTGCCGGCGAGCGACGTGACCGGCATCGTCGGCTTCTTCAACGACGGCAACTCGGTGACCGCGGTCAAGACCTGCGAGCAGGGCAACGACCAGGCCAACCGCAAGTGGTACAAGGCCGGTGACGACGGCGTCGTGTCCGTCAGCCGCAACAACGTCGGCCCGTTCCAGGCCTGCCACAACGAGCTGTCCGCGACGGGTATCGGTGGCAACGTGCCGCTGACCAACCTGGCCGGCGTTCTGGGCGCGTTCAACAACGGCAACTCGATTGACACGCTGAAGACCTGCGAGCAGGACTCGACGCAGAACAACTGACCTTCTCCCTGGTCAGTGATGCGGGACCCGAAAGAGTCACCTCGGTGGGGTGACTGATTCGGTAGCAGTACCGGCGGCGCCGGGAGTGAGCCTCACTACTCCCGGCGCCGCACTCATGTGCCGGCCCAGACCTAGGCGTTGCGCCAGGCGATCGCAACTTCGAGGAAGAGATCGTTGGCTTCGCGCTCGCCGATCGTGATGCGTGCGCCGTCACCGGGGAACGGGCGGATCGAGACCCCCTCGGCCTGCACAGCCTCAGAGAAGGCGACCGTCTCGTCTCCCAGCGGCAGCCAGACGAAGTTCGTCTCGGTCTCCGGCACCTCCCAGCCGGCCGCGCGCAGCTCCTCGACGACCCTGGTCCGCTCGGTCACCAACGCGTCGACGCGCTCCAGCAGCTCGTCCTCCACCTCGAGCGAGGCGATCGCGGCAGCCTGAGCGACGTGGCTCACGCCGAACGGCAGCGCGCACTTGCGGATCGCCTCCACCACCGGCGGGTGGCCGATCGCGTACCCGACGCGGAAACCTGCCAGTCCGTACGCCTTCGAGAAGGTCCGCATCACCACGACGTTCGGCCGGTCGCGGTAGACGTCGACCCCATCGGCCACGTCCTCCGCGCGGACGAACTCGCGGTAGGCCTCGTCGAGCACGACCAGGACGTTCGACGGTACGGCGTCCAGGAACGCCAGCAGCTCGTCCCGCCGGACCACCGGGCCGGTCGGGTTGTTCGGCGTACAGACGAGGATGACCTTGGTCCGGTCGGTGATCGCGGCTTCCATCGCCTTGAAGTCATGCCGGGCATCCTCGGTCAACGGGACCCGCACCGAGGTCGCGCCGGTCAGCTGAACGGCGATCGGATACGCCTCGAACGAGCGCCAGGCGTAGATCACCTCGTCGCCGACGGTGACCGTCGCCTGCAGCAGGTGGTAGATGAGCGCCACCGACCCGGTCCCGACGGCGAGGTCGCTCACGGGCACGCCGAACCGGTCCGACAGCGCGTCGAGCAGGTCGACCGCACCCATGTCCGGGTAGCGATTCATCTGCGCCGCGGCCTCGGTCGCGGCGGCGAGCACACCCGGCAGCGGTGGGTACGGGTTCTCGTTGCTGGACAACTTGTACGACGGACGCCCGTCGGTGCGCGCCGGCGGACGACCGGGCTGGTAAGCCGCCACATCGTCCAGGCAGGCGCGGAAGCGAACCTCATGGTCAGGGGTCATGCCCGCAGGTTAGTCCTTACCCCACGCCAGAACCAGCCTCGTCCGGAGCAGCGCCGACCAACCGTTTGACTCCGCGAAGCCTCGGCCTCAAACTGACTGATTGTCGGACAATCAGGGGATCCGGCAGTCGGATCTCACGGGTCTTTGGAGGGGTCATGGGTCAGCCGTTGGAGTGGGGTCGCCGGTATCTGATGGTCCGCCCGGACCACTTCCGGATCGACTACGTGATCAACCCGTACATGTCCACCCACGACCAGCCGGATCCGGTCCTGGCGCTGAAGCAGTGGGACTCACTACGCCAGGCGATCATCGACGCCGGTGGCCAGGTCGAGGTGCTCGCGCAGCGCGACGACTCACCCGACATGGTCTACGCGATGAACCTCGGTCTGGCGACCGCGGACGGCCGCGCGATGCTCTCGCACATGCGCTTCGGGCCGCGCCGGAACGAGTCGCTGACCGCGGCCGAGTGGTTCACCGGCCACGGCTTCACCCTGGACCGGACCGGCAGCGACGGCGTAGGCCCGCACTTCGAGTCCGGTGACGCGTTCGTCTTCGGCGACAGCCTGGTCGTCGGCTACGGCCCGCGCACGGAGGCCGACGCCCTCAAGCACCTCGCCACCAACTGGAACCTCCGGGTCCGCGGACTGCGGATCGCCCACGAAGGCATGTACCACCTGGATCTGCCGTTCTGCCCCGTCGACAGCACCCACGCGATGATCTACCCGCCGGCCTTCGACACCGCCGGCCAGGCGCAGCTCGCCCGCATCGTCCCCGACCCCATCGTCCTCACCGACGACGAGGCCTTCGCCTTCACGGCCAACTCGATCGTCGTCGACACCACGATCCTGATGCCGGCCTGCTCCGACCGTCTGCGCGAGATCCTCACCGGCCTCGGCCTGACGGTCGTGGTTCTCGACCTCTCCGAGTTCCACAAGGGCGGCGGCTCGATCCGCTGCCTGACCAACCCGCTGGACTTCCCCCTGACCGCGATCACGACTCCCGGCGGAGAGCTGACCCTGGCCTACTTGTAGATCAGCTCCAGCGTCTCCGGCTTGTAACCACGCTCCGTCATCCATTTGACGGCGTTCTGGCGGCCCTCCGGGTAGGTGACCTTGACGTAGAAGGCCAGGGATTCAGGGTCGCCGGGGTGCGCCTGCGAGACGCCCTGATCGATGCTGAATCCTTCGCCGAAGGCCGGCAACTTGGCCAGAATCGGGTACTTGGCCTGGAGGCGGCGGCCGAGTTCCTCGTACCGACGGCCCGCCTCTCCCTCCAGCTGGAGCTCCTGGCCAGGATTCGACTTCTCCCAGGCGCGGCCTTCCGCACTATTCGAGAACAGGTACATGTTGTACGTCGAATCCTGCCGGAGCTGCACCGTCTCCGTGTGGCTCTCGAACCCACGCCGCTCGCCGGTCAACGTGTGTTGGCCTTCCTTGAGCTTGATGGGGCCGCTCGCCGCGACCTGCTTGCCGTCGACCGTCAGGGTCAGGTCGTTCGGAATCGAGCTCACCGTCAGCGTGTGCCTGGAGCCGCCCCGGAACACCAGGAACGCACCGAGGACGACCAGGGCGACCACGATCACGGTGCCGCCCAGCACGAACAACCGGCGATTCTCATCCATCGGTCCAGCTCTCCCTATCCTGTGAACCGAGCCACGGTGTACTGACCGTTGTTGTCGGAGAAGAACACATGGTCGGCCTGCGGCACGTGACCGTTCAGCGAAGCCGCGGCCGCGTTGTAGGTGTTCCCGTCGCTTCCCTCGTAGTCGCCGGTGTAGATGAACGTGTGGTGATCGTGCACGAAGATGTCGCCGGGCCGCAGCTGGCTCTCGTCCTTGATCGTCAGGTTCTCGAACTTCTGGTACTTCGGTGAGCCACGGACGTACTTGCGCTGCTCACTGGTCAGCCGTTTGGTGTAGTCCGGGTCGACACCGCTCATGATCATCACGGTCGCCACGAACACGCCGCAGTCGGTCAGCTCGTCGTAGCCCACGGAGCCGTTGTACTTCCGCTCGACTTCCTCGTACGTCGGGTTCATCGGCTTCGGGGTGTGACCGTGACCCGGAGTGTCCCAGGCCAGTGAGCGCGCGGTCGCGGCGATCTTCGCACCGGCCGCGCAGCCGCCACCCTTCGGCGCGTTGGCGCCGTACCGATTGAAGACGTTCCTCGCGTCAGCTCTGCGATGGTCGAACTCTGCGTCGTTCGGGTTGGTGCTGAAGCGCTCGAACTTGAACGCGAAGGCGAACGCCGCGTCCTCGGGAGTCTTGGCGGCGTGCACAGCGTCGCCGGCTTCCTTCTCCGACAGGGGCGGAGAGCCCTTGAGCTGAGCGAGGACGAAGTCCAGCTGGTACTTCAGCGAGCCGATCTCCTCGTCGCTCTTGCCGGCAGCGCGCGAGGCATTGATCATCTTGGGCCCCGGATACCACTGAACCAGCCCCCACGCTCTGGTGTTGTTCGGCGACTGCATAGCCTGCGCGGGGGTCGTGATCGTGTCCTCGCTGGTGTTGTTCAGTCGCTGCGGCAGGACGGCGGACTCGTGGATCATGTTCGCGGTGATGCCGGCGGCCTGCTCCGGGGTGAACCCGTTCGAGGTGAGGTAGTTGAAGACCTGCTCGACGTTCGTGCCACCGGTCAGCCCGCCGCCTCCGCAGCCGCAGCCGCCGCCCGCGGGGGTGGTGTCGCCGAAGGCGTCGGCTCCTGGGTCGACGGCTTCGGGGTGGCCGTTCTGTTGCTTGTCGATCCAGAGCTCGAAGTGCAGGTGTTGGCCGCTGAGGCCCGGGGTCGCTTCGTCGCCGGATCCCGAGGTGCCGATCTGCTCGCCGCGGGTGACTTTGTCGCCGACCTTCGTCGTGATGTCGTGGAAGTACTTGTAGTGGGTCTCGACACCCTCTTCGTGCTTGATGACGACCTCGTTGTTCGCGATCGAGGCGACCTGACCGTCGGCGGCGGCGAAGACCTTGCTGCCCTCGTCGACCTTGAAGTCGACACCGGAGTGGCTGTAGCCGTTCTCGTCGGGATCCTGCCAGCCCTGCGCGACCTCGTGCTTGTCCGTCGGCCAGGCGAACTCGGTGTTGTCGGGGGCGGCGGCATCGCAGGTCGCCGCCTGGGCGTCCATGTTCGACAGGCCGCCGAGGATCAGTGCGATGACCACGACCAGCGCCAAGCCGAAGAACAGCAGCAAACCGCCGACGGCCTGCAGCAGCTTGCCAGCCGGGCTGTCCATGCCGTTCTCCCCACTCGCTCGGTGGCTCTCCGCGCCGGTCGGCGGGACGGGACGACCACTGAGGAAAATGGTGCCCTAAATCCGGGTCATGATGTCGAGAGTTATCCACATGGAGATGCATCCGATGGGATGTAGATGATGGGCTCGCTGGCCGGATGACCCAGTTATCCACCGTCGCCCGGGTGCGGGTTGAC
>NZ_JBSGUS010000043.1:0-26565 GCF_053608045.1 Kribbella sp. NPDC055071 | reverse complement strand
GCTGCGCGATCTTCGACCCTTGACCCACACCACCGCGACCAGGGAAGGATCGCAGCTATTCCGGAGCCGCTCACCCGAGTGGTCGCACGCGCGGGATGTGATCAAGGGAGTGGACCGTGGTGAGGCTGACGCACGGGGTCCGTGCGGGGTGGGTGTGATCACGGGGGCGGACCGTGGTGAGGGCCGGCTGGGTCTTTCCGGAAGTAAAACTGCGGATAGCGACCAGAAAGTTCCGGAAAGACGGCGGCGGCCGTGGTCGGGCGCATCGAGTCGTGGCTAGTGGTTCGGGCCGGGATATCGAGTCGTGGATATCGGCGAAATTCGCCGTCGATTCCTGACCCGGATCCACGACTCGACATCCCGGGCGGGCCGGGTCTCGTGATGTGGTCGGCTTTGTCCGGGTAGCGAGATCCGCCTACTGCTGGAGGTTCAGCTGACGGGTTCTTTGCTGACTACGGGGGCTAGGCCGGCTGAGCGGGCTACTGCGTCGGGGTCGCCGCAGATGGTCAGCCAGTTGGCCAGCATGCGGTGGCCGCCTTCGGTGAGGACTGATTCGGGGTGGAACTGGACGCCTTCGACCGGGAGGTCGCGGTGGCGGGCCGCCATGATCACGCCGGCCTCGGTGCGGGCTGTCACCTGGAGCTCGTCCGGCATGCTGTCCGGCTCGATCGCGAGCGAGTGGTAGCGGGTCGCGGTGAACGGCGACGGGAGTCCGGCGAGCACTCCAGCACCCTCGTGGAACACCTGGCTGGTCTTCCCGTGCAGCAACTCGTCCGCGCGCCCGACGACTCCGCCGTACGCGACACCGATGGCCTGTAGGCCGAGGCAGACGCCGAAGATCGGCACCTCGCTGCCCTTCTCCCGCACGATGTCCACGCACGCGCCGGCCTCTTCCGGCGTACCGGGGCCGGGCGAGAGCAGGACACCGTCGTACGCCGAGACGTCGTCAGGGGTGACCTCGTCGTTGCGCAGCACGGTGGTGTCGGCCTGCAGTTGCTGCAGGTACTGCACGAGGTTGTAGACGAAGGAGTCGTAGTTGTCGACGACAAGGATCCGCGGCATGCGGCCCATTGTGACAGCTATCGCGAACTGACCGTCGGGCTGGCCGAAGGCGTGCGCGGGTAACCGGGGACCGTGGCGCTCTGCAGGTCCAGAGTGCCCTCGTAGGCCGGCATCGAGATCGAGGACTCGTTCTTCACCTCGTAGCCGAGCTGGAACTTCACCACGTAGTCCTGCAGGTTCTCGATGTACTGCGAGTCGTCCAGCGCCTGCTGCAGCTTCCGCCGGTCGCCGATCGCGGTGATCGTGTACGGCGGAAGATACGGAACGCCATGTAGTACGACGGAGTTGCCGACGCACTTGATCCCGGTCGTGGAGATGACCCGGTGGTTCTGGATGGAGATCGCGTCCGCACCGCCGGCCCAGAGCGCGTTCACCACGGCCTGGATGTCCTGCTGGTGGATCACCAGCCAGTCGGCGTCGACATCCGGGTTCTCCTTCACGACCTCCGACGGCGCGTCCTTCAGCGTGACCGTCAGGCCAGGCCCGGTGACCGGCGTCGTCCCGACCTCGTCGGACAGATCCTTGAGCTGCTTGGCCAGCGTCGGATCGATCGAACCCTGCTGCGCCTGCAGCTGCTCGATGTCCTGGGTCAGGGCCGCGTGCTGCCGGACCAGAGCGGCACTGCGGCGACTCTGTTCCTCCACCAGCCCCGCGAGCGTAGTGTTCCGGCTGGGACGTAGATCTGTCCCCCGAGCATTGGTGGCACTGGTCGCGAACAGCAGGCCGGCGCACAACAGGGCCAGCGGCGCTCCCGCCCGCCAGAGTGAAATCCGCCTGAACCTACGCACCCGTGATCCTTACATTGCAGTCTGCACTACGCTAACCCGGGACCGGACCCGTACAGGTCCTTCGCGGTCAGCTTATGCGTCCGTCCTTACAAGGAGTTCAGTCGTGCCCGAGTCGAGCAGTCGCAACAAGAAGAAGACCGAGAAGGTCAAGGCGGAGAAGACGCCGAAGAAGCCGCGCACCTCCAGCCGCGCCTGGGTGGCGCCGCTGATGCTGGCCTGCTGGCTGATCGGGCTCGCCTGGCTGGTCGTCTTCTACGTCGCCGGCCAGGACGTCCCGGTGATGAAGGACCTCGGCAACTGGAACCTGCTGATCGGCATGGGCCTGATCGCCGTCGGCTTCGTCGTCTCCACCCAGTGGGTCTGACGCAGCCGACCGGGGAATGACAGCGGTGGAGTTATCCACACCCGTATCCCCAACTGTGCACACCGTTTCGCGGAAGTTATCCCCAGCCCAGCCCTTACTTCTCCACTGATCGCGCCCAAAACTCGCCACAATCTGTGGATAACTCAGGTTTGATCACGCCAGTTTCCACACCGTTCACGAGCCCCGCGGGCAGCTGTGCACACACCCGGACTGCACTTCTACGTAGAGCTATATGTAGACTTTTGCCCGTTCCCTGCGTAGAGTTCTGGGCAGGAGGAAGCCCCATGCCGAACAAGACGATCTACGTGTCCGACGACGATCTGCCGCTGTACAAGAAGGCACAGGAGATCGCCGGGAACCTGTCGTCGGCGATCTCGATCGCACTGCGGAGGTATGTCGAGCTCGAGGAGGGGCGGCTCCAGGGGTTCGACGAGATCACCGTCAAGGTCGGCCGCGGAGCCGGCCGCAAGCAGCGGTTCTCCGGCGTACTGCTCGCCGAGGGCGGCCGATCCAAAGCCAACGGCTACGAGGCCTTCAAGGTCTACCGGAGTCGGACCGGCAAGTTCGTGCTGCACGCCGACCGCAGCAGCATGTACAGCGTCGGCGCCGACGACGAGAGGTACCTGACCGGCTGGCGCTCCTGGGTCGGCAACTGGAGCAGCGACCAGTCCTGGAGCATGGCCCAGGGCGAGGCGACCCTCGACGTGGTCGACACGGTCGAGGAGCTGCGCGCGCTGATCCCCGATGACCTCTACGAGCTCGTCGAGGAAGCCGCCGGCCACCCTCCGGTCGAGGACCTCGACATCTAGGACGGCGCGTTCAGCCGGTTGGCGCGGGCGCGGATGTGGGCGGGGACCAGGAGGTCGCAGTCGGGGTTGTTCTCCGGTTCGCCGGCGACGACCTGCAGCGGGATCACGCCGGTCCAGTAGGGCAGGTCGAGGTCTTCCGCTTCGTCGTTGGCGGGTCCCGACCGCGTCTTCACGGACGCTTCCGTCAAGGACAACGCCAGTACGGACGTCTTCGCGAGCTCCTTGCGACTCGGCGGGCGGGTCGCGGACGAGCGGCCGGGTACGAGGTGGTCGACGATGCGGTTGAGTGCGTGCAGCTTCGCCTCTGGTTCCGTCAACAGCTCCGGTACGCCGAAGACCACGGCCGACCGGTAGTTCACCGAGTGATGGAACGCCGACCTGGCCAGCACCAGCCCGTCGGCGTGAGTGACGGTGACACACACGGTCTGCTGTGGCGCCGCGACTACGCTGCGCGCCGCGACCGAGCCGTGCAGATAGAGCGTCCCATCCCCATCCAGATCAACCCCGTACGCCGTCGGCAGCACAAGCGGCGCACCGTCCACCACCACACCCAGGTGGCAGAACATCCCATCCAGGAGAACGTCGTACAGCTGCTGGCGATCGGTCCCCGCGCGTTCCTTCGAACGGCGCAGCGAGGTCCGGGCAGTCGGCTGGAGCGGTGTTGTGGTCATGTAACCAGGCTGGAGCGGTAGTGGCATGCTGGCACGGTCCAATGCCGAACGAATCGAGTAGTCCATTCGTGGAGACTTCGCTTCCGCTCACAATCGACCGCACTGCCGGTCTGGCGTTGCATCTGCAGTTGGCCGAGCAGTTCCGCGCCGCGGTCCTGGACGGGCGTCTGCAGGCCGGTCATCGGCTGGCCTCCACGCGCGACCTCGCGCGTGAGCTGTCCGTCTCCCGGTCCGTCACGCAGGCGGCGTACGACCAACTGCACGCCGAAGGCTGGATCGAGGGCCGCACCGGCGCCGGCACGTTCGTGACGGACGTCGTACCCCTGCAGCCCGTCGTACGGCGAAACACGCCGGCCAAGCCCGCACCCGACGACCACCTGCTCACGCTGCGCCCAGGCATCCCGTACATCGCACCGACGCCGGACCCTGGCTGGCGACGCGCGTGGCGCGAGGTGTCCACCCAGTCACCACCACGCGGGTACGACGACCCCGCCGGCCTGCCCGCGCTCCGCGCTGCGCTCGCCGACCACGTCGGCCGGGTCCGTGGGATCGCCGGTGGACCCGAGAACGTCCTCGTCACCAACGGGACCGTCCACGGCCTACGGCTGCTGCTCTCGGTCACCCGCCGGCCAGGAGACCGGATCGCGATCGAGGACCCCGGCTACCTCAACGCGGTCGCCGCCGCACACCACCACGGCCTCGAGATCGTCGACATCCCGGTGGACGAGGACGGCCTGCAGGTGTCGGCCCTCACGGACGTCCCAGCCGTCTACGTCACGCCGTCGCACCAGTACCCGCTGGGCGGGCGGCTACCCGTTGCCCGACGCAACGAACTGATCCGGTGGGCTCGACGGTCCGACGCACTGCTGATCGAGGACGACTACGACAGCGAGTTCCGGTACGACGTCGCCCCGCTGCCCGCCTTGGCCCAGCTCGACCTGGATCGGGTGGTCCACCTCGGCACGCTCTCGAAGACCCTCAGCCCGGCGCTGCGCCTCGGCTGGCTGGTCGCGTCCGAGCAGATGGTCGAATGCCTCGCCGACTTCCGCGCAGAGTCCGGCGACTGGCCGGGCTGGCCGATGCAGGCCGCGCTGCTGGCGATGCTCCGCGACGGCTACCTGGATCAGGCCGTCCGGCGCGGACGCCGGTTGTACGCCGAGCGCCGGGTCCACACCTGCACCGTACTGGCGCCGTACGGCCAACTCGTCGGTCAGGAAGCCGGCCTGCACATCACGCTCCTGCTACCCGACGGAGTCGATGACCGCGTCGTCGCCGCGGAGGCTCGTGCCGCGGGAGTCGTGGTGGCTCCGCTGTCGGAGTACCGCCGCTCGATCCCCGGCCCGCCCGGTCTCCTGATCGGCTACGCGACTCCGTCGACCCCGGATCTGCACAAGGCACTCACGCTGCTGGCCGGCGTACTCGACCGAACGTCCCGCCACTGAAGGAAGCGGCGGGACGTCTTCGGAAGGGGACCTACTCACCGAGCAGCTGGTCGACGTCAGGGTCTGCGCCCCAGCGGAAGTGCACCGCGTCGGGGAAGGTGCCGGTCACCTTGCCGAGGTTCTGGATCACCGTCGCCGCGCCGTTCGCGTGACCGACCGCGAACAGGGTGCCGGTCTTGGTCTCCTTGTCGATGCCGAGCAGCAACGTGCCGTTCTTGCCGCACTTGGCCGGTACGAACGCGTCGAACGACGCCCAGCCGCTGACCCGGACCTTCTTGACGATCGGCTTCATCGGCGCCGTGACCGGGATGCGGATGGTGTAGAGCGCGCCGCCCTTGGTCGTCGCCAGGAACGTGTCGTAGGTCGCCGTCTTGCTGATCAGGGTCATCGTCTTGACCGAGGAGAACCCGGTTGCGGAGGTCGGGGTCGTCCTCCAGCCCTTCAGCAGGTTCCAGCGGAACAACGTGCCGTCCGAACGCAGGCCGTACGCGTACTGGTGGTAGGGCCCCTTGAGCGAGGGAGCGATGTACTCAGCGACCTCGAGCGCGGTGAACTTCGTCCAGCCGCCGCCGATCCGGCCACCGCTGCTCTCACCCTCGGCCGAGTTGTAGGAGCGGACGTACAGCCCGTCGCCCTCGACCACCCATCCCGTCACGTCGACGCCGGAGATGTTCGGCACCAAGAAGAAGGTGGAACTCAAGCGCACCTTCCCGGCCGGGAAGATGCCTGGCTCGCTACCGACCGAACCCTTGCTCGGTGGTTTGGTCGCGGTGACGTCGAACGATGCCTGCGCTCCGGTCGCAGTCACCGAACCCGCGTGCACGGTGCACGCCGCGGTTGTTGTCGTGCTGGTTGCATAGCTCGGGGTGGCAACTGCTGCCGCGCCCAGCAGGGCCGTGGTTGCCAGTGCCCCGAGAACCGTCCGTCGCTTCACGTTCACTCCTCGACTGTGGTTGCCTTCACCTACGTCGATGCGAGCGGACGCTCAAAGGTTACGACCGGTCCGCGGCAGCTCGGGGTTGACGGCGAGCGGCGGCTGGACGACGGGAGTGTCGCCGTCCCAGGCCAGGTGCGAGAGCCACATCGTGCGACCCTTCGGGTCGGTGCCGACCTGGGCCGGGTCCCAGGCGTGATAGACGAACCAGTCACCGAGGACCGTGTTGTGGCCCGGGCCGGCGGCATCTGGAGAGGACGTCAGGATCGGGTCACCGGACTTCACGCACGGCCCGGTCGGTGATTCGCAGAGCGCGTGGCCAACGGCGTACGCCGCAGTGCCGAAGGCGTTGGCGGAGTAGAACAGGTGGAACCTGCCATCCCGTTCCAGCATGTACGGCGCCTCGACCAGGTTGCCTTCCCACTCGAGGTCCTGCTTGATCAACCGGTGCGTTATGCCGATGAGCTCGAGTCCGTCGGCGGAGAGGGCGGAGCCGTAGATCCACGTGTCAACGCCGATCGCGTTGCCGTCGTTCTTCCAGTACAGCCAGCGTTTGCCGGTCGAGTCGCGGAACGGCGACGCGTCGATCGACCCGCCCTCGGCCACCTGGCTGATGAGCGGTTGAGGAGATTTGTCGACATATGGACCTTGCGGGGTGGACGCGACCGCGACGCCGACGCACTGATGGCCGGACGCGAGATCGCGGGTCGTGTAGTACATGACGTACCGGTCCGCGGCATGCACGGACACCTCGGGCGCCCACACCTTCCCGGGTGCGGTCCAATCCGGTAACGACGGCAGCGCATCGCCGATCGCCTGCCAGGACACGAGATCCGTCGATCGCAGGGTCTGCACGTTACCGAGCGGGCCGTTGGTTGCGAAGGCGTAGAACTCGTTGCCTACTGCAATGATCTGCGGGTCGGCGAAGCTGCCGTCGTAGACCGGATTGGTGAACACCTACTTGCTCTCGTAGAAGCGCAGATAGTCGAACGTCGCGACCGGCGGCGGATTCGCACCGGTGAACTCGCCGTGTGCGTACAGCCCGATCTTCGCCGCGCTGGGAAGCACCCACGACGCGCCCCAGGTCCAGTTCTTGCCGTCGACCGAGGTCCCAGCGCGATAGACGTGCTCACCCGCGGCGTTCTGGTGGTACGCGAGCCGCATCCACAACGTCGGCGCCGAACGTCCGATCGCGGCCGCGCCGTAACTCGTCGCGCCGTCGGACGGCCGTGCCACCAACTCCCGCCCGTACTCGGTCTGCCGCGTCTTCCAGATCGACACGTTGCCAAGGCGCGCGAAGTCGTTGTCGTTCACGTACGCGACCATCCCGGCCTGCTGATAGTTGCGAACGTCGCCTTCGCCGGTGTCGAGGTGCAGCTTGGTCTCGGCGATCCAGCTCTTCCCGGCCGGTGTGGTGTGGAACAGCAGCCCCGCGTTGTTGCCGGTTCCGACCAGATCCGCGTTCTCCAGCGGCCACGACAAGTTGCCATCAGCAACCACGGCCTTGTCGTCCGGCCGCACCCAGGACCAGTCGGCGCCCAGCGGACCGCTGAAGTCGTCACCGGTCAACAGCTTCCCGGTCTGCGGTACGTCGGCCATCCGCGTCACCGGCTTCGCCACCGGCCGCACGGTCAGGTTGTCGAGCTCGGCCGATCCCAGCCACCGCACCGGCGCCGAGCTCAGCTTGAGACCAGGCAGCTGCGCCTCCGCGTAGACGTCTCCCAAGCCTGCGTCGTTGAGGCGTGCTGTCACGGACGACCCGTCCGCCTGCACGGACAGCTTGTTCCACTGCGCCCGATCGACGTCCGCAGGCAGCGCGACCGACGTCGTACGACGACCGGCCACCAGCGTCAGCCTGCCGTTGGCAACCGTCGCAACCACCTGGCTGTTCCCCAGCACGGTCGTGAACGACGACCCGAGTCGTACGTCGGCCTCGACCCGCAGCGACCCACCGGGAGCAGCGTTGCGAGTCTGCGCAACCCCTGCGATCGCAGCTGTCGGACCACCGAGCGCGTCACCCGGCCGACGACTCGCAAGCAGCAGTCCACCGGCAGGATCCGTGGAGTCGATGCCGAGACCCGAGCCGGTGACCGGTGCAGGGACCGGGCCCTCGGACGGGCCCGCGCCGGCGTTGGTGCGCGGCCAGCCGTCGATCCAGTCGATCTTGTCGATCAGCATCGGCCGCCGGTTGATCCCGAACGGGTCCGTCAGCCACGGCGTTCCGCGGTCGATCGCGTGGTAGACGATGTGGTCCTGCCCGGCCGCGTCGGTGATGAACGCGTGGTGGCCCGGCCCGATCCACTTGTTGCCGTTCTGCGTGATGACCGTCGTACCGCCGACGCGGGACTCGTTCAGCGACGCGCCGGCCTGGTCCAGGAACGGTCCACGCGGTGAGCGGGATCGGCCGGCGAAGACCGAGTAGCCGGTGGTCGGGCCGGCGCAGCAGTTCATCGACGAGCCCATCAGGTAGTACCAGCCGTCGCGGTAGACGACGTACGAACCCTCGTACCGGTCTCCGACCGTCACCTGGGTAGGCGTGCCGACTGCGTGCATGCCGTCGGCGCTCAGCTCGGTGACGGAGATGCCGCCGTAGAAGCCGCCGTAGTACAGGTACCGCTTGCCGTCGGCGGCGGTGAGGAGGGCCGGGTCGATCGTGCCGTAGTACCCGCCTGCGCCGTCCGGCCGCGGTGCGACGACCGGACCGTCACCAGCGGTCCAGGGTCCGGCGGGTGTCGGCGCGGTGGCCACACCGATCGCGGGATCGCCACCGGGGTTGGCCAGCGTGTCGGTGACGGTGAAGTACATGACGTACCGGCCGCCGAAGTAGCGGATGTCAGGCGCCCAGAAGAACGATCCGGGCGCGGCCCAGGCCGGCTTGGTCTGGTCGGTGAAGACCGTGCCCAGATACTCCCAGGAGCTGAAGTCCTTGGTGCGGGCCATGTGCATCAGGCCGAACGGGCCGTTCGCCACCAGGGGATCCGAGGTGGCGTACGCATACCAGTAGCCGTCACGGCCCTGAATGATCGACGGATCGGCGAACGAGTCGGCGAAGCCGGAGCTGACCGGGTTCGTAGTAGTGACGCTGGGCGCGGGTGCTGCGGTGGCGGCCGACGTACCGGCCACGACCGCGACCACAGCCAGGGCTGCGGCGAGGAATCGTTGGGAAGGCACAGGCGGGTCCCTTCAGTTCAGGCGGATCACATGCCAGGAGGCAGGCGGCAGGGTGGCGATGCAGGTGCCGCCGACGACCTCGGTGCTGTCGACCCGGCGCGGAACCACCCGATCCGGATCGTCGGCGGTGTTCATGGCCGTACGGTCGTCGTCGTACAGGGCCAGGTGTTCGATCAGCCGGAGGCCGAGCGGGAGCTCCAGGTCGATCTTGTCGGTCTCGCTCCGGTTCACCACGAAGATCGCGGTCTCGCCGGTGCTTTCGTCGTACGTCGCTGTGCTCCAGAGCGCCTGGATCCGGCCGAACGCGGCGGTGTCGATCTCCGGCCCGCCGGTGACCGCGGTCTGCAGGACGGTCGGACCGGCGTACCGGGCGGTGAGGGCGAAGGGGTGGAAAATGGTCTGCCGCCAGGCGCGGCCGCCGGGCTCGGTCCGGATCGGGGCGATCACGTTGACCAGTTGCGCGAGGCAAGCGATCTTCACCCGGTCCGCGTGTCGCAGCAGGGTGATCAACAGGCTGCCGACCACGACCGCGGCGTCGACGGTGTAGTTGTCCTCGATCAGCGGTCCGACCTCGCGGATGTCGAGCCCGAGTTCGCCGGGGAAGTGCTGCTGGTACCAGACGTTCCACTCGTCGAACGAGAGCGTGATCTCCTTGTCGCTGCGCTTCAGCGCCTTCACGTGGTCGGCGGTCGCGACCACCTGGGAGATCATCCGGTCCATCTCCTCGGACGCGGCGAGGAAGCTGGCCTGATCGCCGTCGTGCGGTTCGTAGTACGCGTGCAGGCTGATGTGATCGACGAGGTCGTAGGTGCGTTCCAGGACGACGCGCTCCCATTCGCCGAACGTCGGCATGCTCACGTTGCTGGACCCACAGGCGACGAGCTCGAGGCCGGGCTCGACCCTGCGCATCGCGTTCGCGGTCTCCTCGGCGAGGCGCGCGTACTCTTCGGCCGTCTTGTGGCCGATCTGCCACGGGCCGTCCATTTCGTTGCCCAGGCACCAGATTGTGACGCCGTGCGGCTCGGGGCTGCCGTTGGCGGCGCGACGGTCGGACAGCTCGGTGCCGGCGGGGAGGTTGCAGTACTCGAGGAGCTCGACGGCTTCCTTGATACCGCGGGTGCCCAGGTTGACGGCCCAGATCGGCTCGACCTCGGCCTTACGGGACCAGGCGACGAACTCGTCGGTGCCGAACTGGTTGGGCTCGATCGCCCGCCACGCCAGGTCGAGCCGGCGCGGCCGCTGGTCCTTGGGCCCGACGCCGTCTTCCCAGGCGTAGTTGGAGACGAAGTTCCCACCGGGGTAGCGGATCGCGGTGACACCGAGCTCGCGGACCAGGTCGAGCACGTCCTGGCGGAAGCCGTCCGGATCGGCCGTCGCGTGCTCCGGTTCGTAGATACCGGTGTAGACGCACCGGCCCATGTGCTCGACGAACGAGCCGAACACGCGCCGGTCCAACGCACCGACCACGAACGCAGGATCAACGACAAGCCGAGCCACAGGCCCTCCCAGAAGTCTTTACAACGTTTACCGTGGAGTTCTACAACGATTGAAATGCCCTGTAAAGAGCTCACCCGTCCCGAGCCCACCCCATCTCCCCTCCCGACCATCTCATGGGTTCTCCCACGAAGTTGCCGGTTCTCCCATGGGATTTTGAGGGGAGAACGGACCATCTCATGGGAGATCCCGTGAGATGGTCGGGAGGGGCGGGCGGCGTTGGGGTGAGTGGAGAGGTGAGGGGCGGGGTGGGCTCGTGGCACACTCGGGCGACGGGTCGGTGAGTGGAGGTTTGGATGGCGACCAGGCTGAGCGATGTGGCGGCGCGCGCGGGCGTGTCGGTGAAGACGGTCTCCAACGTCATCAACGACTATCCGCACATCACCGCGCACACCCGGGCCAAGGTCGTGGCCGCCATCGCCGCCCTGGATTACAAGCCGAACCTGAGTGCGCGCTCGTTGCGCAAGGGCCGCTCCGACTTCATCGCGCTGGCGATCCCGGAGATGGCCTCGCCGTATTTCGCCGAGCTCGGTGCGGTGATCAGCCGGGCCGCCAAGCGCCGCGGGATCACTGTGCTGATCGACCAGACCGAGGGCGAGGCGAACGCCGAGAAGGTCGTCCTGGACGGTATGCGCGGACAGCTGATCGACGGCATCATCTTCTCCCCGATCACCACCGCGCCGGCCAAGCTCAGCGCCGCCGCCTCCGCGAAACCACTCGTCCTGCTGGGCGAACGGGCGGCCGGCGGCACCTTCGACCACGTCGCGGTCGACTCGGTGCAAGCGGCGTACGACGCAACCACGCATCTGATCGAGATGGGCCGGCGGCGCATCGCCGCGATCGGTGTCGGCGGTGCCGCGGGCACGGGCGCGGTCCGGCGGAAGGGTTATCGGAAGGCCTTGAAGGCGGCCGGGATCCCGCACGATCCGGCGCTCGAGCTCGCGGGCACGGGCTATCACCGCCCCGACGGCGCGGCCTCGATGCGGGAGCTGCTCGCACTGCCCGAGCCGCCGGACGCCGTGTTCTGCTTCAACGATCTGCTTGCCCTCGGCGCGTTGCGGACGCTGGCCGATGCCGGACTGTCCGTGCCGAACGATGTCGCGGTCGTGGGCTTCGACGACATCGAGGACGGCCGTTTCCACGCGCCCTCGCTGACCACGATCTCGCCGGACAAGGAGTGGCTGGCCGAGCACGCGGTCAGCCTGCTGCTCGAGCGCATCGCCGGGGACGGCGAGACCGCACGCCGCGACCTCACCGTCCCCTACACGTTGAAGATCCGTGAATCGACCGCTGGTTAGCAGGTCAGGTTCGCGGTCACGCTCGCACCACGAGCGACCGTGATCGGGCGGGTCTCCTGGACCTGACCGGCCGGACGCTCACACGTCAGTGTCCACGACTCCGTGCCGCCTTGCTGGACGACGTTCGGGCGGGTGGACGGGTTGGTGTGCCATGTGTACGTCCCGCCGGACGGGATGGTCATCGTGGACTCGAGGGTGTCGGGCAACTGCGTCCCGTTCCAGGTCTTGGTGGTGAAGGACTTCTTCAAGCGCAGTACGGCGCCGGCCGGGCCGGTCCCCGTGATGATGGAGTGCCGGGCCGGGTTGATCGTTGACTCGGCCGCGAGCAGGTACGCCGCGCGGTTGCCCTTACCCGCCGTACTGCCGGTCCCGTAGTACATGTTCACCACGGTCGCGAAGGTCGGGTGGAAGCTGCTCGTCCCGTGCTCGAAGGTGAACCCGAGCCCGCCGGTCGCGTAGTACGACCAGTCCTCGGTCACACCGGTGGTGTCGTAGAGCTGGTAGCTGTACTGACTCGTGTACCCGTTCTGCGCGGCCATCTGGTCGCCGAGGGCCTTGTAGATCGTCTCGTCCGGCGTGATCGGCGCACCGGCGTACCCGGGCTCGCGAAGGACCAGGTTCGAGTAGGTGTGGTTGGTGATCATCGTGGTCACCTGGTGCTGCGAGATCAGCGCCTGGATGTTGCGTGACTCGGGCTCGCTGAACGCGCTCGGCCCGCGGTACGTCTCCGAGGTCAGACTGCTCGACGCGCCAGGCCCACCCCAGAAGCCGGAGTAGTTCCGGTTCAGGTCGACGCCGCGCGACTGGTACGACGAGAGTGCACACTGCCCGGCACTGGGGATCTGCCCGTTCGTGACCCGGCAGTTCTTCCGCTTCATCTCGTAGCCCAGCGTGCGACTCAGGTTGAAGCCGTCCGGGTTCACCACCGGTACGACGATCACCCTCGACTTCTCCAGGATGTTCGTGATCCGCGTGTCGGTGCCGTCGTTCTTCAGCAGGTCGTAGGCGAACTCCATCGTCAGCTCACCGGACGGCCACTCGCGCGCGTGATGCAGACCGAGCATCAGGAACACCGGCTTGCCGTCGCTGACGGCGGCGTTGTGGGTGATCTCCAGGCCGCGGATCGTCCGGCCTTCGAGCGACTTCTCCGGCAGCGTGAACAACTTCGTCTTGGTCGGATACTGCTGCGCCAGACTCGCCAGATCGCTGTCGTAGTCGGCCAGCTGCCGGTACGCCGTCCGCCCACTGGGCAAGGTGGCTGCGACCGTCTTGTTGCGGACGGCGGCGGCATAGGCAGCGTCGGCCTGCTCGCGATCCCGGTCGGCACCGACCAGGTCGTCCTCGAGGGTCGACCAGGTGAAGCCGGCCAGCTGCAACAGCCGGCGATCATTATTGCCGTAGGCAACAACATCGGTGTAGGTGGGTCCGGCCGACTCGGCCAGATCCAGATCGAGGCCGGCCAGGCGCTTGCGGTCGGCCTGCGTCGGCGTGTTGATCCGCAGCAGCTGGATCAGCTCGCCGGCCTGCGCGGCCGCGACCTTCCGGTCCGGGGGTGGGGTGGCCTGCACCTGACCGACAGCGGCGGCGGTGATGACCGCAGCCAGTGCCAGCGGGATGAGGCGGGTCCATCGGTTGGGGCGGAACACGATGACCTCCAGTAGTTGAGTCGTCGCAACTCGTCACTGAAGGTTAGAGGTAGTGGGACCTGCGGCGCTAGCGATCCAGCCAGGCGTGGAGCGCGGGCAGCGCCTCCTCGAGCGGAGGGAGGGTCGGGTGCCACTTGAGCTCCCACTCGAGCGAGAGCGGGTAGTCGGCACCTTCCAGGGTCGCCAGCAGGTCCTGGATCGGGAAGTCGCCGGCCCCGATCGCGACCGGGCGATAGTCCTGGTGCGAGTCCGCGTCCTTGACCTGGACGAACTCGATCCACGGCTTCAGCAGGTTGAACGCCTCGGTCAGCGTCTCGCCGTGCGACCACGTGTGCGAGCTGTCCCAGATCACTTTGACGTTGTGGCCGGGGACGTCGCTGTCGAGCAGCGCGCAGAACGCGGCGACCTGGCGGCCGGTGGAGTGCGAATCGTGCGTCTCCAGCAGGATGGGGACTTCCCGCGACGCGGTCGTGATCCGGTCCAGGGCGCGGATCTCACCGGCGGTCGGTGCGTCCGGCGTACCGGCGTCCGGTGCGGCGGGGTCGTCTCCGGCGAAGACCCGGACGCCGCGGGCGCCGAGGTCGGCGGCGAGCTCGAGGTGGGCTTCGAGCGGCTGTTCCTCGACCGCACAGACCTTCACGTAGCTGCTGACCGAGAGGATCTCGACGCCGGCGTCCTCGACCCGGGACCGCAGTTCCCGCCGTTCGGCCTTGGTCAGCTCGGTGTTGGTGAACTCGTCCGGCGCGGCGCGCAGTTCGAGTCCGGAGATTTCGTTGCCCTTGGCAAGCTCCAGGACGTGGTCCAGGGGCGCTCCGGGACAACCGAGCGTGGCGAAGGCAAGCTGCATGAAGCGATCAGACCCAACGTCGGCGCGGGTGGGTGCGCGGGGTGGACGGGTGCTCCGGCGCGGGCTCCTCGTAGGAGTACTGCGAGTCCTCGTGGTACTCGGCCGGCTGCTGCCCGTCTTGGTGTGGCCGATCTTGGTGTGGCTCAGGTTGGTGCTCGGCCGGCGGCGTGTACTGCGACGTGTAGTCGTCGGCCGTGTAGGTCGGCGGAGTGTAGGAGTCGTAGGACTCGCTCGAGCCGCCGCTGTACTGCGAGCTGCTGTGGGAGTCGTACGACGTCGACTCGTAGCTGCTCGTGCTCGGGCTGGAGTAGTCCGAGTTGTAGCTGGTGTAGTCGGTCGGCTCGTAGCTGCTGCCCGGGTACTCCGAGCTGTACGGCGACTGGTAGTCCGACGGCGACTCGTACGACGAAGGGGCCTGGTAGCTGGAGTCGCCGTACGACGAGCTGCTGTAGTCCGGCGTGGTGTAGCTCTCGGGCTGGTACGACGGCTCCGGACCGTACGACGGGACACTCGGCAGCGGCTTCGACGGGGTCAGGTAGTCGTCCTGCTGCGCGGGCGCCGGTGCGGGCTCGTAGTACCCGGACGAGGCCGACACGTGCGACGACGGCATCGAGTGCTCGGTCGGTCCGTAGACCGTGTGCTCCGAGTAGCCGCCGTACTCCGTCGATGTGTGGTCGTCGACCGTCGGCTGGATCGCCGACGGACTGTCCACCGCGACCCGAGCGGCCCGGCGGCCTGCGCGCGCAACGGGCGCGGGCTCAGGCTCGGGTGCGGGAGCTGCCTCCGACACGGACGTCGCTGAGGTCAGGTAGTCCGGCGTCTCGTACGAGTAGGGCTCGGAGTAGCTGGACGTCCACGACGGCTCGGTCGAGGCGGCCGGTGTCTCCGTCTCGACGTGCGACGGCGGGTGGTACGAGTACGGGTCCGGCGGTACGACGGTCAGCGGCGCGGCCTCGTCCAGCCAACGGCTCGACGTGTTGGTCGACAGCACGTCGCCGGTCGTGGAGGTGTCGGAGCCCAGGTAGTCGTTCCAGGACATCTTCGGAGCCTCGTACGCCGTCTCCTCGGCCGGTGTCACCTGGGCGGACGTCTCGTCCCGCCAGGACTCGATCGGGCTGAACTGCTCGGTGGCCGGGCCGGCGTCCTCTTGCCAGCTCGACACGACCGGCGCGAACGGGCTCCACTTCGGCGGCTCTTCCACCGGGCTCTCGCCCGTGAACGCGGCCGGTGCGGCCGGTGCCGGGGGAAGGCCACCAGCGAACGCGGCCGGTGCTGCGGCGGCACCGTCGCCCGGGAAACCTTGCGGCGGCACGGGAGCGAACGGGTTGTTCGGAGCCGGGGCCGGAGCGCCGGACATCTGGTACTCGGGCTGGCGCTCCAGGCGCCGGGTCGGTGCGGGGACGGACGCGGCGATCGGCTCGGCGATCGCGGGCTGCTCGTCGGTGTCGTCGTTCGCGTAGGTCGGGACCGCGGTGAGCTTCGGCTCGCGCTGGTCCCACCACGGCATCCACTCACGGGTGGTCTGCATCTGATTGATCCTGCGGATCACCATCGTGGCGGCAACCGCGGAGATGGCGGTCAGAACGAGTGACGCCGTACCTGCCAGCGCGATGCCGCGCAGCGACCCGACGGTCGCCTCCATCCACATCAGCAGCCGGCGGACCACCACGTCGAACGCGAGAGCGCCGACCCAGGCGACCCACCACACGGAGGTGAGGGGTGGCGTCCTGAACCGGCGCAGGTCATCGGTGTAGACGGGAGTCTTCGGATCGCTGGCGAGCCAGACGTCGTCGACGATCTGTTTCGGATACCAGAGGTTCGGGCCGGGGCAGAACCAGCTCGCCAGCACCCAGCCATGGCTGCGGCGGTGATCGGCCTGGCAGAAGACCTCGGAGTTGACCCGGGCGCGCCAGAGCCAGATCACGAAGACGACCGCGGCGGCGACCGAGATGACGACGTTCGGGATCGCGGTGACCTTGGCGATCGCGTCGGCGCGGTTCAGGTCCGCGTCGTCGACGTTCGGCATCCCGCCGAGGTAGCGGTGGACGACGGAGTACGTGTTCCAGTCGGACCAGGTGGAGAGCAGGTGCGTGACGGTCGACGCGCCCAGCAGGCCGATGGCGATCTTGCCGACCGTGCCGACCTGCTGAAACTCCTCAGCTGCGTGCGGTTGCCAGTCTTCGTCATGGTCTTCGACAGCAGACAGAACTGCTGGCTGCGGGTGGCTCACGTCTCGCGTCCCTCGCGTTGCTGGAACTCCGTCTGTTCGGCGTCTCGGTCTTTTTCTGCCCCCGCATGACCGAGCCACATTGATACCACGAAGTAGATACGCCAGGGGAGTCGGCCCCAGCACGGAGGGTGTCGACTTAACGTGTTCTTTTCGTACGCCCATCACCACTGGTAACGACCCAGCGGACGGTGCGTGACGGGGTGGTTTACCGCGCAGGAGGTTGGTAGCCGCGAGGTGCCTGATTCTGTGCCTGCGGAAGCGCCCACCACGGCACCCACGCGCGATTGATCTGCAGCTCTCCGATCCGCTCGATCAGGACGACCGCCAGGACCGCTGCGGCCGAGGTTGCCAACGCCGAGATGCCGGACAGTACGACGTTCGTCCGCAGATCACCGACCTGCGTCGCGGAGCCGAGCACGCCGCGCTGGACGACGTTGCCGGTGACGAGCCCGACCACCCAGGTCAGCCACCAGGCCCACACCAGCGGCGTGCCCGGGACGTCGCGCAGACTCTCGGTCTGCGGGTCGGTCTGCGGGTCGCTGGCCGCGACGATGTCGTCGACGACCTGCTTGGGGTACCAGAGGTTCACCACCGGGACGAGCCAGCAGCCGAGCACCCACCCGCGGGTGAATCGGTGCTGGCCGCGACAGAACATCTCGGCGTTCCACCGGACCCGCCAGAGCCAGATGATGAACACCGCGGCGGCGGCCAGCAGGGCGAGCGCGGAGACGATGCCGAGCGAGCCCGAGATGAGGTCCGCCTCGGCCAGTTGGTCGGGGTCATCGGCGTACCGTCGCAGTATTTGGTACGAGTACCAGTCCGACCAGACTGTGGCCCAGGTGGTGAGAGTGACGACCACGATCAGGATCGACGCGGCCAGGCCCATTGCCCGCTCGGAACTGAACCAACGGTCCAGTGGCGGCTGCGGCGCCCGGCTCGGCATGGATCAGGAATAGCACAACACCGCGTGACCGGGCGAGGACAAACCGTCGTCGGGTGTCCGTGGCGCCCATCCAATGCAACGCCGTCGCGAGAAATTGTCGGTGGTCGGGGTGAGGATGCTGGTATGCGCTGGTCTGTGATCGATTCACCCATCGGCGACCTGGGTCTGGCGGTCGACGACATCGGGTTGTGCCGGGTGCACTTCGGCGGATCCGACCGGCCGATCGAGAGTGATCCGCTGCTGACCGAGGCCGCCGAGCAACTCGAGGCCTACTTCGCCGGCGAGCTGACGGAGTTCACGTTGCCGCTGTCGGTCCCCAGTGGGTCCGACTTCGAGCACGCGGTCTGGGACCAGATGAAGCGCATTCCGTACGGCGAGATGCAGACGTACGGCGAGATCGCGAAGATCGTCGGGGACGCGGGCGCCGCCCGGGCCGTCGGTGTCGCCTGCAACCGCAACCCGCTGCCGATCGTCGTGCCCTGTCACCGGGTCGTCGGCGCCGGCGGGAAGATGGTCGGCTTCGGTGGCGGCATCCCGACCAAGCGGCATCTGCTCGAGCTCGAGGCGCGCATCTCGCTCGAGACCCTGTGGTCCTGACCGACCACGCTGCGAAACCTGACGAAGATCTGACACCGGGATCGCGCGTATCAGCGCGCGCGTGGGGTTACCGGAGGACTACCGTTGCTAACAGCGATCGGATCGTCACGCTTGAAGCGGGCGATTCATTCGTGTGCCTCCATCCTGCCCTGGAAGACGTGCATAGATGATCAAAGCTCGTTCCACTGCCCACCTCCACCCCGACCTGAGCGCGCTGATGGACAAGAGCGCCGAGGACTGGTCCGCTCCCGAGATCCAGGACGCGGCCCGGACGGCACTGCGGCTGCACGCACCGGACCGTGAGCCGATGACCTGGATCAAGCGCTTCGGCGTTCTGCCGTGGTTGCACCGCAACAACGCGGTCTGCCAGAACTGCGGCGGCACCTATCCGTGCATCACCCACCGCTACGCCACCCAACTCCTGTCGGCCGGGCGCTACACGATCGCGGCCGGCGAGACCGAGACCGGGGTTGAGCCTCAGCCGAACTGAGGCTCGCGTTCTTAGGCAAACGAAGGCCGCGACCCCGATGGGGATCGCGGCCTTCGCCGTTGCGGTGGTGTTGCTGTGTTTGTGTGCTGGTGGTGCCGTGCGGTGGTGTCAGGAATCGGTCGGCTTGGACTCGCTGGAGCCGGTCGGCTTCCGGGGAGCGCTGGTCTTCTTCGCGGTGCTGTTGGACGTGGCGCTCGTCTCGCCGTTCTTCGCGGCGGCGTCCTTGGTGTCCGTCGCGGCCTTGGGCGCGTCGGCCTTCGGCTCTTCGGTCTTCGGTGCCGTGTCCGGCTTCGGGGTGTCGGTCTTCCCGTTGGCCGACGCCGTGCCGGTCTCCGGGCGCGTCGTCGTACCGGCCGGGGCGGAGCTGTAGTCGCGGCCGCTGGTCGGGGTCGACTGCCAGGCCGGCTCCGGCGGGGTCAGGAGCTTCTTCACGGCCGCCGCGGCGAGCGCGCCGAAGCCCAGGAACAGCACGACGTTGCGCAGCCGGTGCGTCTTCTTCGGTACGTCGATCTCACCCTTGAGCGCGGCCTTGGTGGCCTTGCCCCGGCGTGAGGTCTCCTCGACCACCGGCTCGGCGGCGGCCGCGAGCGACGCCAGCGCGGCGGTCACCTTCGGCAGCACGTCGTCGTTGAAACGCTCGCGCGCCTTCTCGGCCGCCTGCTCGGTGGCCGGTCCGACCTTCGCCAGTGCTTCGTCGATCACCGGTCCGGCCTTCTCCACCGCCTGGTGGGCGAAGTGCGCACCACGCTCGACGGCCTTCTCGGCGTACGGCGACACCTTCTCCCGTGCGGTCCCGACAGCCGGGCCGAGATGATCGCGTACCTGGCCGACGGCCGGTCCGATCCGCTCCGACGCCGATTCGGCAAATGGCCGGACCCGGTCCTTCGCGGTCTCGACCCGGCCCTTGGACTTCCTCAAACCCACGGTTCCCTCCTCGGTGCCGCCCGTACCGACGGACGGCGCTCCGCCCATCGGCGACATGGGCTGTCTGATACGGCTCTGGACAAATCCGGTCTCGTCTGCATCGTACGACGTCACCAGCCGATTCCCCTGTGCCCCCACCACCCCATGCCCACACGTGCAACCCAGCCACAACCTTCCTTCCCCCAGAAGGGAGCCGACGGCGCCCCGCAGATCACGCCACCCCTTCCCGCCCAGGCGCCGGCGCACCCCGTCGATTCACGCCCTCACCGCTCCTCCCGCCCGGAGCGCAGCGGAGGGCGGGTTCTCTTTTCTCTTTTCGCCCGTCGATTCACGCCCGCACCGCTCCTCCCGCCCGGAGCGCAGCGGAGGGCGGGTTCTCTCTTCTCTTTTCGCCCGTCGATTCACGTCGCCTTTGAGCGACATGACAGGATCGTGGGGTAAGAACGTATTTTCCGACTAGGAGTGACTCCCGTGGCCGAAGAGCTGTACGCGACCCTGCAGACGACGAAGGGGGATGTCGTCATCCGGCTGTTCCCCGACCACGCGCCGAAGACGGTGAGCAACTTCGTCGGTCTGGCTGAGGGCACCAAGGAGTGGACCGACCCGCAGACCGGCGCGGCCAGCACCAAGCCGTTCTACGACGGCCTCACCTTCCACCGGGTGATCGACGGCTTCATGATCCAGGGCGGCTGCCCGCTCGGCACCGGCACCGGTTCGCCGGGCTACTCGTTCGACGACGAGATCCACCCGGAGCTGCAGTTCGACCGCCCGTACCTGCTCGCGATGGCGAACGCCGGCATCCAGTTCGGCAAGGGCACGAACGGCTCGCAGTTCTTCGTGACCGTCGTACCGACGCCGCACCTGAACCGCAAGCACACGATCTTCGGTGAGGTCGCCGACGACGAGTCGCGGAAGGTCGTCGACGCGATCGCGACCGCGAAGACCGCGCCGGGCGACCGTCCGATCGAGCCGATCGTGATCAACAACGTCACGATCGAGCGCAAGACCGTCTGACGTTTCCCGCGGGGCCGAGCAGGCTCGGCCCCGCCGCTTCATCGTGAGGGCCACCACCAGGGCCACCGTTAGGGGAGGACGCACCCGCCGTGACCGAGACCGTCTGCTACCGGCACCCGGATCGGCCCGCCGGAGTGCGCTGCCAGCGCTGTGACCGGCCGATCTGCCCGGCCTGTATGAACAGCGCCGCCGTCGGCTTCCAGTGCCCGAGCTG
This sequence comes from Kribbella sp. NPDC055071, assembly GCF_053608045.1. NCBI lineage: Bacteria > Bacillati > Actinomycetota > Actinomycetes > Propionibacteriales > Kribbellaceae > Kribbella > Kribbella sp. NPDC055071. The sequence continues at coordinate 5,627 of NZ_JBSGUS010000043.1, read as the reverse complement.
CTTCGCCGAGGGCGTGAAGTCGGTTCCGCGGACGCGGACGTCTCTCGGCGGTGTCCAGCGCGGCAACCAGCAGTTCGTCACGATCGGCCTGCTGGCGATCAACATCCTGGTCTTCATCGCGGCCCGCGCCGGCAGCGCCGCCGTCGCCAACGACCTGGTGCTCGTCCCGGTGCTGGTGGAGTCCGAGCCGTGGCGGCTGATCACGTCCGCCTTCCTGCACCTGCAGATCTTCCACATTTTCTCGAACCTGTTCATGCTCTACCAGCTCGGCCCGATCCTGGAGCAGATGCTCGGCCGCCTCAGGTTCTTGACTCTCTACCTGCTGTCCGCGCTGGGCGGCAGCGTCGCGGTCTGGCTCCTCGCAGCCCCAGGCTCCGCGACCCTGGGCGCGTCCGGCGCCGTCCTGGGCCTGGTCGGCGCCCTGCTGGTCATCAGCCGAGCCCGCGGCCTCGACATCACTTGGATCCTCGCGTACGTCGCCGTGACCGCGGTCCTCTCGTTCGTGGTCCCCGACATCTCCTGGCAAGGACACCTCGGCGGTTTCATCACCGGCGCAGCCGTGGCCTGGATCTTCCTGCAGATCAGCAACCATCAACGCACCTCCCGCCCCCGCGAAAAACGCTGACGCCCAGATAGCCGACTACGACCAGCTAATTGTGCGTGGTTCGGCGGGGCCCTGCGTCTGGCTGGTTGTGGTCGAGCGCACGCCCGTCGAGGTGCCAGCTCCAACTGGTGGTGGGGGTGATGCGGAGGTACGGGCCTTCGCCGAAGCGGCCTTCGCGGGTTACGACCTCGGCGGTGCCGTAGATGCGGAGGAAGCGCGGTGACCAGGGGTTGGTGGAGACGAGGTCGTCGATGACAAGAGCGACCTGCTGGTGGCCGGCTTCGACGTTCCGGATCTTGCGGGTCTTGCCCGGCTCGGCCGCGCCGCCGACGTACAGATAGGTGCCGTCGTACTCGAAGCCGATCGGCACCACGTCGGGCTGTCCATCGGGGCCGACCGTTGCGAGTCGGGCCAGCGGCTGGGACTTCAGGTACGCGAGTTCTTCCTCGGTGAAAGCCATGCCTGGTAAAGTACAACGGTCGTTGTAATTATTCCAGGAGGGACCATGCCGCGACCGGGGAAGCGCGACCATGTCCTGGCCGGCGCGCTGACAGTCTTCGCACGGGACGGGTACGCACGGGCCAGCGTCGACGTGATCGCGGCCGAGGCCGGGGTGTCGACGCGGACGCTCTACAACCACTTCGGCGACAAGGCCGGGTTGTTCCAGGCAGTCATCCAGCACAGCGCGACCTGCGTCGCGACCGCGCAGCTCGCGCTCATCGAGGAGCACCTGACCACGATCACCGACCTCGAAGCGGACCTGATCGCTTTCGGAATTGCCTGGCGTACGCCGATGCCCGACTACGCCGAGCACTCCGCGCTCGTCCGCCAGGTCAACGCCGAAGCGGGCCACATCCCCCAGCCCGCTATCGACGCCTGGCAGGAAGCCGGTCCGCTCGCGGTCCGTCGAGCCCTCGCCGACCGCCTCGCCGCCTTTGCCGCGTCCGGCCTCCTCCGTGTCGACGACCCGATGCGTGCCGCCCTGCATTTCTCCCTTCTCGTCTCCGGTAGCAACCCGTCCTACCGCGGCGGACCGATGACCTCCTCCGAAATCACCGAAGCCGTCACCACCGGCGTCCACACCTTTCTGCACGGACACGCCGGCTGAGGGTCTCGGACCTAACGGCCTAGCCCACAATTTGCGCTCGGTTCGATGTCGGACCATGTCGGTGGCCCCCACCCGCTCGTTGAATCAAGTGTCGTCCCGACGGGGGACCTGACTGGTAAGGACATCCGCATGAGCCCACGCGCAGTGGACAAGCGAGCTCGACCCGGTAACGAAGGCCGGTACGTTCCGGCCGCTGCAGTCGAGACACCGACGGTGGTCGCCGTTCTCGAAGCAGCCGCCCATCTCCTCCGACCGGTGAAGTCCGGCCGCAAGCCTGCCAAGGTCGCCAAAATCACCAAGGTCAAGGCAGGCCGCCAGCCGGGCAAGATGGCGGAGGCGAGCTAAGACCGAGCTTCACCCCAGCAACAGCTGCCCTCCTGCCGGCTTCCCCCCGTCAGCTTCGGAGCAGGAGGCAGCTGTCGCCGAACTCGTGCCACAGATAGTCATGGCGCAGAGCTTCGTCGTACACGCACTGCACAGCGTCCCCACCGACCACCGACTCCAGCAGGAGTAGATGCGAGGCCTCCGGCGCGTGCAGTCCGGTGATCAGCCCGTCGACAACGTGGACCGGACGGTCCGGACCTAGGACCAGGTCGGTCCAGCCGAGTGATGCGGTAACTGTGCCATCCGGTATGGCCGCCGACTCGATCGCTCGGACCGCTGTGGTGCCCGCGGCAATGACACGTCCGCCGTTTGCCTTGACCCAGTTGACCAAACGGGCCGTATGGGCGGGTACGTCGTGCCGCTCGGGCAGAGGTGGTTCGTGACTCTCGAGCGACGACACCCCACAGTGCAACAGGATCGGCGCGATCAAGACGCCCTGTGACGCCAGGTGACTCACGAGCTCGAAGCTGAACGGCCTTGCCGCACTGGGCATCTCAGCACTACCAGGCTCGCGTGCGAACACAGTCTGGTACGACGCAAGCGGCCAGCGCTCATCGACGTACTGGTAGGTGATCGGACGCCCGTTCCGCTCCAGATAGCCGGGTACGTCGACCACGGGCGGCTTGGCGATCCACAGTCGATTGGACTCCGGCTGGTACGGCGCCAGCAACGTCAGCACACCCTCCGGCAGTTCGACCCGGTCGCCCGCCGTACCGTCCAACATCGGACCACCGGCGGTGCGCAACTCGACCACCCAGGTGCCGTCATCGAGTGAGGTCGAGAAGTGCACGACGACCGGGGCCACACCGGACCCGGTGATCCACGACCCGTCCACAGCCGCTGCCAGTGTGGCGGATGTGTTCACCAGCAGGAGATCGCCAGGCCACAGGTGCTCACCGATGCGGTCGAACCGGGTGTGCGTGACGGCCGACCCCTCCGCGACCAGCAGCTTCACGTGGTCCCGTGCGATCCCTCGGGCCTCCGGTGGTTTGGTGGCGTTCAGTGCATCGGGCAGGACGAATCTGGTGTGTGGCTGCAGAGTCACGAGGTCACCGCCGGCGCGAACTCCGCCGCCCGGTATCGACCACTCGTCGGCCGGCTGTCCAGGAGTTGCAGGAACGCCGGTACGACGGTCGCCGGCTCGGGCCGGTCCGAGATGTCCTCACCAGGGAAGGCGGCCTGGTGCATCGCCGTCCGCAGATCGCCCGGATCGACCGCGTACACAGCCAGAGCGGGATGCTCGGCCGCCAGGACTCGCGATGCGTGATCCAGTGCGGCCTTGGCCGAGCCATAGCCGCCCCAGGTCTCATAGGCCTCCACTGCTGCGTCGGAGCTGATGTTGAGCAGCACACCGGACGATGCAGTCAGAGACGGTAGTAGTGCCTGGGTCAGAGCTAGCGGCGCGTGGACGTTGACCTCGTACACGCGCCGGAGTTCGTCCGGATCTGCCGTAGCCAAGGCCTGCAACGGACTCGGGCCGAGGTAGCTGGCGTTGTTGACGAGCAGATCGAGCCGACCGAAGCCGGCGACCGCGTTGACGAGGTCGGCGCGGTGGTCGGCGTCGGTGACGTCACCAGCGAGCGGGACCACGTCGGTGTGGGTGGCCAGCGCATCGGCCGCGGCCTTGAGCGCTTCGGCACCCCGGGCGTCGATCACCAACGCCCAGCCGCGGTCGGCCAGTCCGTGCGCCAACGCGAGCCCGAGGCCCGCGGACGCACCGGTGACGAGAGCAACAGGACGATCGGAAGGTTCAGGAGTCATGCCCCCGACTGTCATACTTCAAGTCAGCTTGAGGTCAAGAGAATCCCGGGATTCATCACGCCATCGGGGTCGAGGACCTGCTTCACGGCCTGGAGGGCTTCGATGACGAGGGGCCCGAGCTCGGCCGCGTAGGCGTCGCGGTGGTCGGTGCCGACGCCGTGGTGATGGGAGATCGTCGCGCCGGACGCCGCGATCGCCTGGTTGGCCGCGAGTTTCGCCTGCTGCCATTGGCCGACCGGATCGTCGGTCTGGGCCGAGATCACAGTGAAGTACAGGGATGCGCCGGTTTCGTAGACGTGTGACACGTGGCAGAGCACCAAAGGCGGCGTACCTTGGGCGCTGAGGTTTTTGACGAGCGCTTCGGTGACGGCGGTCTTCAGTCCGGGGACGCGGGACCAGAACGTCGCTGTCTCTAGTGTTTCGACCAGTGCGCCCTCGTCGAGCAACGGATCGCGCAGGTACGGCGCTCTGTAGCGGCCGACTCGCCATAGCTCGCCGGGACCCTCGCCGAGGTTCTGACCGCCTGCGTCTGCGAGTACGGCGGCCGTCGCCTGGTTGTACGGCCCGTCGAAGCCGATGATCGCCAGTACGCCGCCTGAGCCACCGCCGAGGACATCCGGGTCGGCCAGGTTCACCGCGGTCTCGGCTTCGTCGGACAGCCGCAGCACGGTCGGCAACGGTCCGTCCTGCGCGAGTCGACGGATCGCGGTCAGGCCGGCGTCGAAACTCTCGAACCGCCAGCCTTCGAAGTGACGCTCGGTCGGGCGCGGCCGGATGCGTACGACGACGGACGTGATGATGCCGAATGCGCCCTCGGACCCCAGCACGAGCTGCCGTAGGTCGGGACCAGCTGCGGACATCGGAGCTCGACCGAGCTCGATCGTCCCGCGGGGAGTTGCGAGGGTCAGTCCGACCACCATCTGATCGAAGCGTCCGTAGCCGGCGGACGATTGGCCGCTGGACCGGGCGGCGGCGTGCCCGCCGATGGACGCACCTTCGTAGGACTGCGGGAAGTGACCGAGGGTGTAGCCGCGTTCGGCGAGGAGCGCTTCGGCGGCTGGGCCACGGACGCCGGCCTGCAGGGTCGCGGTCCGGGAGACCTCGTCCAGCTCGGTCAGTTGGTCGAGGCGGCGGAGATCGACGGTGATGAAGCGACGGTCGGGCGCCAGGCCGCCGACCACTGAGGTACCGCCGGAGTACGGCACGATCGCCAGGCCGTGCTCGGCCGCGGAGGTCAGGAGCGCGAGCACCTCGTCGTGCGATGCCGGATAGACCACCGCATCCGGCATGTCCGAGGTGTCGCCGGCACGGTGCCGCAGGAGATCCGGGGTCGAGTAGCCGCGAGTATGCGCCCAGCGCGCGTCCAGGTCGGTCGCCACGTGGTCGACACCGACGAGGTCGGCCAACGCCGCCACCTGCTCAGCAGTCAGCCCCGGCCGATCGGTGGCCGGCGGATCCACGGGATTGCTGGAGTTCCGGCGTACGCCCAGGTGCTTGAGAGCCTCGATGGCTGCGGTGGGCAGGGCGACCGAATGGGCAGGGTCGCCCCAGCGTCCGGGCGTGAGTTGCACCACCGGAAGGTCCGATTCGATCATCGTGGGCTGCCTTTCGGTGGATCGGGGGGTAGCGTCCGTGGGGGGGGGGTGCCCCCCGCGGGCGCCCCACCCCCCCCCCGGCCGGGGGGGCCACGCGGGGCAAAAAAAATAAACAAAGTGGGTGAAAGGAAAAAAGCCCCACAAGACGACAAAATTGAGGGTGAGAGGGCGGGAG
>NZ_JBSGUS010000042.1:0-28226 GCF_053608045.1 Kribbella sp. NPDC055071 | reverse complement strand
AACGCTCGACTGGGACACCCCAGCCGAGCGCTTGCGTGATCTACTCACTACCTAGAAACCAGCACGGTGTTGCAACGACCCCTAGAAATCGCCGAGTCTCCGCGGGGCTGTCGTCGTAGGCGGTTTTACAGGTACTGACCCGTGTTCGTGGCCGTGTCGATGGAGCGGCCCGGCTCGGTGCCCTGCTTGCCGGAGATGAGAGTGCGGATGTAGACGATCCGCTCGCCCTTCTTGCCGGAGATGCGGGCCCAGTCGTCCGGGTTCGTGGTGTTCGGGAGGTCTTCGTTCTCCTTGAACTCGTCCACGCACGCCTGCAGCAGGTGCTGCACCCGCAGGCCCTTCTGGTTCTCGTCCAGGTAGGCCTTGATCGCCATCTTCTTGGCCCGGTCGACGATGTTCTGGATCATGGCGCCCGAGTTGAAGTCCTTGAAGTACAGGACCTCCTTGTCACCGTTGGCGTAGGTGACCTCGAGGAACCGGTTCTCGTCGGCCTCGGTGTACATCCGCTCGACCGTGCGCTGGATCATCCCGTTCACGCACTCGGCCTTGTCGCCGCCGAACTCGCTGAGGTCGTCGGTGTGCAGCGGCAGAGTCGTGGTCAGGTACTTCGAGAAGATGTCCCGGGCCGCCTCGGCGTCGGGCCGCTCGATCTTGATCTTCACGTCCAGCCGGCCCGGCCGCAGGATCGCCGGGTCGATCATGTCCTCACGGTTGGAGGCACCGATGACCAGGACGTTCTCGAGGCCCTCGACACCGTCGATCTCGCTCAGCAACTGCGGGACGATGGTGTTCTCCACGTCGGAGGACACGCCGCTGCCACGAGTCCGGAACAGCGAGTCCATCTCGTCGAAGAACACGATCACCGGCATGCCCTCGGAAGCCTTCTCCCGGGCCCTCTGGAAGACCAGGCGGATGTGCCGCTCGGTCTCGCCGACGTACTTGTTCAGCAGCTCGGGACCCTTGATGTTCAGGAAGAACGACTTCTGCCCGTCGACACCGGTCCGCTCGGCGACCTTCTTGGCCAGCGAGTTCGCCACTGCCTTCGCGATCAGGGTCTTGCCGCAGCCCGGCGGGCCGTAGAGCAGGACACCCTTCGGCGGCTTGAGCTCGTGCTCGAGGAACAGGTCCTTGTGCAGGTACGGCAGCTCGACCGCGTCCCGGATCTGCTCGATCTGGCCGGTCAGACCACCGATCTGGGTGTAGTCGATGTCCGGGACCTCTTCGAGGATCAGCTCCTCGACCTCGGACTTCGGGATCTTCTCGTAGACATAACCGGAGCGTGGCTCCAGCAGCAGCGAGTCACCGGCCCGTAAGGGCTGGTCGAGCAGCGGCGAAGCGAGCCGGACGACCCGTTCCTCGTCGGCCTGCGCGATCACCAGTGCCCGCTCGCCGTCGGCCAGCAGCTCCTTCAGCATCACCACGTCGCCGACGACCTCGAAGTCACAGGCCTCGACCACGTTGAGTGCTTCGTTCAGCATCAGTTCCTGGCCGAGCTTCAGCTCGTCCAGGTCGACCGACGGACTGGCCGCCACCCGGAGCTTGCGGCCCCCGGTGAACACGTCCAGCGTGTCGTCGTCATTACGTCCGAGGAAGGTGCCGAATCCGGACGGCGGTTGCGCCAGCCGGTCGACTTCCTCCTTCAGGGCGATGATCTTCTCTCGCGCCTCCCGCAGCGTGTCGGCCAGCCGCTCGTTCTGAGCGGTGACACTCGCCAAGGAGGCCTGGGTTTCGGACAGTCTGCTCTCGAGCGACCGGCTGTCTGCCGGGTGCTCGAGCAGCCGACGTCGCAACGCGGCGACCTCGGCTTCCAGGTACCGGACCTGGTTGCGCAGCTCTGCCGCGGTAGGACTCTCGTCTCCAGCCACGATCATCACCTCACCATGTGGGGCTCGACCCTATGGACCTTACCCAGAAAACCTCGCCGGGCAAGCTGAATCCCATCACGTGTCGGTTGCGGATGAACCTGTTGCCTTCGGCACATCCCCCGACAGTGACCCAGACACCGACCCGGACGTCTCGGCCCCATCTGTCGCACGACGAGGTCCTTGGTAGTCGTCGCCGTACGCACCGGGCGCGGGCCTGCGCTTCTTGCGGGGCGCCTGAACTCCGTGCGCCATCCGCCGGGCCGTCACCAGGAACGCGGTGTGGCCTTGCATGCGATGACCGGGCCGAACCGCGAGGCCCTCTACATGCCAGTCTCGCACGAGTGACTCCCACGCGCGCGGCTCCGTGAACTCGCCGTGTGCCCTCAGCGTCTCCACAAACCGGCTCAGCTGCGTCGTGGTAGCTACATAGGCACAGAACACCCCACCGGGTGAAAGTGCCGCAGCGACGACGTCAACGCATTCCCACGGCGCCAGCATGTCGAGTACGACGCGGTCGACGTTCTGCTCGTTCAGCTTCTCGACCAGGTCGCCGACCTCGAGCCGCCAGGCCGGGTGCTCGGCACCGAAGAAGCCGGTCACGTTCTTGCGGGCGACCTCGGCGAAGTCTTCGCGGCGTTCGAACGAGATGACCTGTCCGTGGATCCCGACCGCTCGCAACAGTGCCGTGGTCAGCGCGCCGGAGCCGGCGCCGGCCTCCACGACCTTCGCGCCCGGGAAGATGTCGGCCATCGTGACGATCTGCGCCGTGTCTTTTGGATAGATGACCGCGGCACCCCGCGGCATCGACACCGAGTAGTCGGCCATCAGCGGCCGCAGGGCCAGGTACTCGACGCCGCCCTTGGAGCGGATCACCACCGCGTCCGGACCGTCGATCAGCTCGTCGTGCGCGATCCCGCCCTTGGTGGTGTGGAAGATCTTCCCGCGCTCCAGGAACACCGAGTGCCGGCGCCCCTTCGAGTCCTGCAGGGTGATCCACTCGCCCTCCTGCAAGGGGCCGTGATGCACCCCGGAGAACGCCCGGTCGGGAAAGTCACGCAAGTCAGCCATAAGGCGCTCACCCTAACTTTCCAGGGCCGCCATCCCCGAATCCCCAACACCCCGCCGCCCAGACGACGCCACCCCGGTGGAGACCACCGCGCCACCATTTCAGGGGCCGGCCCCTGAAATGGTGGGTAGCGGACCCTGAACACAACAGGCGAACCCACAATTTCAGGGGCCGGCCCCTGAAATTCCGTCGGCTACCCGTGAGGTCGGGCCGGGGTTGAGGTGATTCAGCGGTTGCGGAAGGCTCTTTCGATGTCGCCGGTGGCCAGTACGCCGTAGACCGCGCCGGTCGCGTCGAGGACCAGGTACTCGGAGGCGGGGTGCTCGCGGAGTGTCGCGAGGATCTCCTCGCCGGTGTCGTTGACGCCGATGATGTGGCCCGCGCCGATGCGGGTGGCGACCTCGCTCACCGTGGTCCACGGGCGCTGGTTCGGCGCAACCGCGGCGACCGCGGACTCCGACACCAGCGCGTGCGGCTTGCCGTCGCCGTCGATGACCACGACCGCGCCGGCCTGCGACTCACTCGCGAGCCGGACTGCCTCGGAGATCGGCGTACCGGAGTGGACCGCGATCGCGCGACGAGCCATGGTCCGGACCTGTAGCTCGGGCAGCTTGCGCCGGAGCCGTGCCTGCATCAGTGACGAGGTCGAGCCCATCCACAGGAACCAGCCGACCAGGGCCGCGATGATGAAGTCGATGAAGCTCGGCTGCCGGTTCCAGATCTCTTCGATCAGGACGGGCGCCGCCAGCACGATCAGGGCGAGCACCCGGCCGGCCCACGCGGCGACGACCGTGCCGGTGTGCATGTTGCCGGTGATCTTCCACACGATCGCCCGCAGCACCCAGCCACCGTCCAGCGGGAGGCCGGGGAGCAGGTTGGTCACCCCCACGATCAGGTTCGCGATGCCGAGCTCCCAGAGCGCGACGTACCCGACGCCCTCGTCGATGGCGCGCGAGCCGAAGTAGGCCAGGCCGCCGACGACCAGCGACGCGAGCGGGCCGACCACCGAGACCGCAAACTCCTCGAGCGGCGACTTCCGCTCACCCTCGATGTGGGTGCCGGCCGCGAAGAACCCGAGGTTGATCTCGGAGACCGGAATGCCGAAGCGCATCGCCATCAGCGCGTGCGCGAGCTCGTGCACCAGGATCGACAGCGTGAACGCGACGACGAACGCGAACGCGGCCAGGTAGCGCCAGCCGCCGAGGTCCGGGAACTGCTGACCGATGATCGCGGCGAATCCGATCGCCAGCAGCATCGCCACCGGCAGCCAGGTGAAGCGCATGGTCAGCCGGATGCCGCGGATACGACCGAGCACCCAGGTGCCCGGCGGCGGGCCGGCGGGCTGGGCGGGGTTCTGGGGGTCACGCGACTCAGGCATCAGCCCAACGCTACTTGCCTGAGGGTAACGCCGTGCTACTCCCCCACGGTTCTGGGCCGGGGTGTCGAGGTTTTCCACAGGTTGCGGGTGGGGTGTGCACAAAGTGTCCGCGCTTGCGCCTAGGGTTTTGCCATGAGTGTTGCGGCAGAAGTACCGGTGCATGAACATCCGCGAGCGGCGTTGTCGCCGTCGCGGGCGGCGGACTTCATGAGCTGCCCGTTGAAGTATCGCTTCCGCGTCATCGACCGCCTGCCGGAGAAACCGTCACCAGCAGCGGTCCGCGGCACGGTCGTGCATGGCGTGCTCGAGCGGTTGTTCGATCTGCCGCGTGGCCAGCGGACCCTCGAGCACGCCGCGGAGATGCTCGAGCCGCAGTGGCAGCATGTGCTGGAGCTGGAGCCTGAGGTCGCCCAGCTGTTCGCGGAGGACGCGAGCGGCGAGGAGCTGGCCAAGTGGCTCGCCGAGGCGCACCAGCTGTTGCGCAAGTACTTCACCCTCGAAGATCCGAACGCACTCGAGCCGGCCGAGCGCGAGCTGTACGTCGAGACCGAGCTCGAGTCCGGCCTGACCTTGCGCGGGTATGTCGATCGTCTCGACGTCGCGCCGACCGGTGAGATCCGGGTCGTCGACTACAAGACCGGCCGATCACCCTCGGAGTTCTTCGAGGCCAAGGCGCTGTTCCAGATGAAGTTCTACGCCTTGGTGCTCTGGCGACTTCGCGGCGTCGTTCCCGCGATGCTGCAGCTCGTCTACCTCGGGAACGGCGAGATCGTGCGCTACGTCCCCGACGAGGCCGACCTCCGCGCCTGCGAACGCAAGGTCTCGGCCCTCTGGACCGCCATCACCCGCGCCCTCGAGTCCGGCGACTGGCGCCCGAGCCCGGGCCCACTCTGCGACTGGTGCGACCACAAAGCCATCTGCCCGGCCTGGGGCGGCACACCCCCACCACTCCCGTCCCGATCGGTAGAGGAAGTAGCCGCCGAGTCCGCCGGCGTAGACCTCGTCGGCATCGACGGCTGACCCGGTCCGGCGACCTTCGGCCCGCCCGACAGCCTCGGGAGGAACCTTGGGTGGATAGCGTTCGTCGCATGGGCGTGGATGAGGCGGCTGCGGTGCGGGCTGTTCGGGTGTGGAAGCGGTACGGCAGCGGGCCGACGCAGGTCGACGCGCTTGCCGACGTGAGTGCCGACTTCGGGAAGGGCCGGTTCACCGCGATCATGGGCCCCTCGGGGTCCGGGAAGTCGACGCTGCTGCACTGCCTGGCCGGGCTCGACAAGCCGACCGACGGGCAGGTCCTGCTCGGTGACGTCGACCTCACCCGGCTGCCGGAGAAGCGGCTCACGCATCTGCGCCGGGACCGGATCGGATTCGTGTTCCAGGCCTTCAACCTGGTCCCGACCCTGACCGCGCTCGAGAACATCACGCTCCCCGTCGACCTGGCCGGCCGCAAACCCGACCAGGAGTGGCTCACGACCGTCATCGACACGATCGGCCTGGCCGACCGCGTCCGCCACAAACCGTCCGAGCTGTCGGGCGGTCAGCAGCAGCGCGTCGCGTGTGCCCGAGCGTTGGTCTCGCGGCCGGATGTGGTGTTCGCGGACGAGCCGACCGGGAACCTGGACTCGCGGTCGTCGGCCGACGTCCTCGGGTTTCTGCAGCGCTCGGTCCGCGAGTTCGGGCAGACCGTGGTGATGGTGACGCACGACCCGACCGCCGCCGCGTACTCCGACCGCGTCCTGTTCCTGGCCGACGGCCGGATCGAGTCCGAGCTGCTGGAGCCGACGGCCGAGACCGTTCTCGACACCATGAAGAAGCTCGACCCGGCCGTGGCCGGCTGATGTTCAAACTCGGTCTCCGCTCGGTCCTCGCGCACCGGCTCCGGTTTGGGCTCTGCACGGTCGCAGTGCTGCTGGGCATCGCGTTCGCCGCCGGCGCGATGGTCTTCACCGACACGCTGTCCACCGCGCTCAAGAAGAACTTCACCACCAGTACGGCGGACGTCACGGTCACGCCCGTCTCCCCGATCGAGGCGCAGACCAACCGGCCCGTGACCTTCCAGTCCGAGCTCGTCGACCGGGTGGCCGCCGTACCAGGTGTCGCGAGTGCAGCCCCTCAGTTGCTGGTCAGCGACGTACAGATCCTCGGCCTGGACGGAAAGCCGATCGACACGTACGGCCTCACCACCTTCGGCGCCTCCTGGCCACGAGACACGCAGACCGCGCCGTTCAAGCTGCTGGACGGCACCGCGCCCTGGGGTACGACGCAGCTCGCGCTCGACCAGTCGACCGTGAATCGCGCGGGCTACACCATTGGCGATCCAGTCCGGATAGTCACGCCGACGAAGGCCCTTACTGCCACGCTCACCGCGATCACCACGCCAAGTCAGGCGGGAGTGGCAGCCGGAGCCCCGCTGGTCAGCTTCGACGCGATCACGGCGCAGCATCTCCTGCTCGGCAAGACGGGCTGGACGTCCATCAACGTCGCGGTCGCTCCCGAAAGCGATCCAGGCACCGTGACCAAGGCCATCAGTCAGGCCGTCGGCGACTCGGTCAAGGTCCGGACCGCAGCCCAGGTCGCCTCCGACGGCAAGCACGACCTGGACCTGACGTTCGGCGGCTTCAGCACGGTCCTGGCGATCTTCGCGGGCCTCGCACTCTTCGTCGGCACGTTCTTGATCGTGAACACGTTCGCGATGGTGGTCGCGCAGCGATCCCGCGAGCTGGCGATGCTGCGGGCGATCGGCGCGTCCCGCGGCCAGGTCACCGCGACGATCCTGATCGAGGCGCTCGTGATCGGCGCGATCGGGTCGACGCTCGGTCTCCTCGTCGGCATCGGGGTCGCGGCCGGGATCCGGTTCTTCTACCAGCAGCTCGACCTGCAGATCCCGACCACCTCGCTGCAGATCACGGCCGGCACCATCATCACCTGCTATCTGCTCGGGATCGGCGTGACGCTCGCGTCGGCGCTTCCGGCGGCCCGGAGAGCCGGCAAGCTCCCACCCGTCGCCGCGATGCGCGACGACGTCGCGATCCCCGACCGGTCGCTCCGCGTTCGTCTGGTGATCGGCGGCTTCGTCCTGCTGATGGCGCTGCTGCTCTACGCCATCGGTGTCGGCGCCGGAGGACTCCCCGGCGCCGTGCTGATCGGCCTCGGCGCCGGCTTGCTCACGATCGGCATCGTGATGATCAGCCCGGTCATCAGCCGGTACGCCGTTCGCGTCCTGATGCTCCCGTTCGGTCGCAAGGCCCCGGTCACCCTCGGGCGCCGCAACGCCGAGCGGAATCCGCGGCGGACCTCGGCGACGGCGTCGGCGCTGATGATCTCGGTCTCGCTGATCTGCGGCCTGCTCGTGATCGCGGCATCGGCCAAGGCCTCGATCGACAAGGGCATCGCCGACGCCCTCGGCACCTCCGACCTCGTCATCACCTCCGGCGGCCCGGGCGACTTCAGCACGGAGGTCGCCGCTCGGGTCGCGAAGATCTCCGGCGTCGAGTCGGTCCACGAGCTCCGGCAACAGGCCGGGCAGATCAACGAGACGGCGGTCGAGGTCAGCGGCGTCAGCGACGGCACGCTGGACGGGCCGATCGTCACGAAGTTCGACAGCGGGTCGGCGGCCGGACTGGGTGCCGCCACGGCGCTCGTACCCCGGAGTTTGGCGAAGCTCCTCCAGCTGAGCGTCGGCAAGGCGTTCGACCTGACCACGTCCACCGGCAAGCACCGCCTCACCGTCACCGGCATCCTCGCCCCGAACCGGCAGCTCAACACGCTCGTCGTCTCGCTCCCGGCGTACGAGGCGGTCGGCGGCACGGCGAGTGACTCGGTCCTGTACGTCGAAGTTGCCAAGGGCACCGAATCCGGGCCGGTCGGGTCCGCGATCGCCGCGCAGCTGACGGACTATCCGTCGATCCAGGTGCGCGATCAGGCCGCCTACGCGGCGAGCGCGCGGTCCCCCGTCAACCAGATCACCGGCGCGATCGGCATGCTGCTCGCGCTCGCGATCCTGATCGCGATCCTCGGCATCATCAACACGCTGGCGCTCGGCGTGGTCGAGCGGACGCGCGAGATCGGACTGCTCCGGGCCATCGGGATGGATCGTCCGCAGCTGAGCCGGATGCTCCGGGTCGAGTCGATCGCGATCTCGCTGCTCGGTTCGCTGCTCGGACTCGCGATCGGGGTGCTGTTCGCGGCCTCCATCCAGGCCGCGATGGTCGACAACGGCCTCAGTGTCCTCAATGTCCCCGTGCTTCAGTTGGTGATCGCCGTACTGGTCGCCGGCGTCGTCGGCGTACTCGCCGCGGTCTGGCCGTCCCGCCGCGCAGCCCGCCTCGACGTCCTGGGCGCGATCGCCACCGAGTAATCGCCTTCGGTCATCCCCGCCGCGGCGAACATGAGGTAAAGCCACACCGTCGATTCACGGGTAGCCTGCCGGTGTGCCGGGCACTGTGCAGTCGATCGAGCGGGCTGCGGCCGTGCTGCGACTGTTGGCCGCCGCACCCGACGGACTCGGGGTCGCGGATCTCGGGAACGCGCTCGGCCTGGCCAAGCCGACCGTGCACGGGATCCTGCGGACGCTGCATCAGGTCGGCTTCGTCGAACAGGACCACAGTGGCGCGCACTATCACCTGAGCGACGCCTTCGGCCGCCTCGGTGACACGTATCTGGACCCGAACGAGCTACGCAGCCGCGCGATCAACTGGGCCGACTCCCTGGCCTCCCGCAGTGGCGAAGTGGTCCGCGTCGGACGCTTGGTCGAAGCCAAGGTCGAAGTCGTCCACCACGTCTTTCGGCCGGACGACAGCGACCAGGATCTCGACGTCGGTACGACGCTTCCCGCGCACGCGACCGCATTGGGCAAGGCCGTGCTGGCGTTCGACACCAGCGGCGCCGCCCGGCCGCGCAAGCTCGAGGCGTACACAACCCGGACCATCACCGACCCGACCCGGCTGGCCGAGGAGCTCGCCGCGGTCCGCGCTCGCGGCTGGGCCGGCGAGTTCGAGGAACACACGGTCGAGCTGGCGAGCATCGCCGCACCCATTCGCGGGCTGGGCGGCCTGGTCGTCGGAGCCGTCGCAATGGCCGGCCGGGTCGAGCGGATCTGCGACAGCAGGCTGCGGCACCGGACCGACCTGGTCACCATGGTCCGCGCGACCGCCACCGCGATCGGCCGCGACCTCCGGGAGGACAACTGATGGCGCGACCTCATGGCTGAGCAGTACGTCGCTGCCGTCGATCAAGGCACGAACTCGACCCGCTGCATCCTGTTCGACCGGCGCGGGCGGCTGGTGTCGGTAGCGCAACGCGAGCATCGGCAACTGTTTCCGCGACCGGGCTGGGTCGAGCACGACGCCGAGGAGATCTGGCGCAACGTGACCCGCGTCGTGCCCGCCGCGATCCGGCAGATCGGCGCGGAGCCGGCCCAGATCGTTGCCATCGGCATCACCAACCAGCGCGAGACCAGCCTGCTCTGGGACCGGTTCACCGGCCGTCCGATCGGCCACGCGGTGGTCTGGCAGGACACCCGGACCGACCGTCTCGTCACGGACTTGGCCGGCGACGAGGGGCCCGATCGCTTCGCTGATCTGTGCGGCCTGCCGTTGACGACGTACTTCTCGGCGCCGCGGATCAAGTGGATGCTCGACCACACCCCCGGGCTGCGCCAGCGCGCCGAGCGCGGCGAGGTCCTGTTCGGCACGATGGAGAGCTGGCTGATCTGGAACTTCACCGGCGGCGCGGACGGCGGACTCCACGCCACCGACGTGACGAACGCCAGCCGCACGATGCTGATGAACATCGAGACGCTTCAGTGGGACGACACTCTGTTGCAGGCCTTCGACGTACCGCGGGCGATCCTGCCGGAGATCCGGCCGTCGTCCGGGGTGTTCGCCACCGCGACCGAGGTGCTGCCCGGCGTCCGGATCGGGGCCGCGCTCGGCGATCAGCAGGCCGCCCTGTTCGGGCAGACCTGCTTCAGTGCCGGCGAGGCGAAGTGCACGTACGGAACCGGCTCGTTCCTGCTGCTGCACACGGGGAACGAGATCGTACGGTCGAAGCACGGCATGCTCACGACCGTCGCGTACCAGATCGGCGACCAGCCGGCGTCGTACGCGCTGGAGGGGTCGATGGCGGTGACCGGCTCGCTGGTGCAGTGGTTCCGCGACGGGCTCGGGATGATCCACACCGCGGCCGAGATCGAGACGCTGGCCCGGACTGTCGAGGACAACGGCGGCGCCTACATCGTGCCGGCGTTCTCCGGGTTGTTCGCACCGCACTGGCGGAGCGAGGCGCGCGGGGTGATCGCCGGACTCACGGGCTACATCACCAAGGGGCACCTGGCCCGGGCTGTGCTGGAGGCGACCGGGTTCCAGACGCTCGAGGTCGTCGACGCGATGAACGCCGACTCCGGGATCGCGCTCACGGCGCTGAAGGTCGACGGCGGCATGACCGCCAACAATCTCCTGATGCAGTTCCTGGCGGATCTGCTCGACGTACCCGTCGTCCGGCCGATGGTCACGGAGACCGTCTCCCTCGGCGCGGCGTACGCGGCCGGTCTGGCCGTCGGCTACTGGCCCGACCTCGAAGGCCTCCGCAGCAACTGGCACCGCGCCGGCCAATGGCTCCCGCACCTGGATCCGGCCCGTCGCGCCTCCGAATACGCCAACTGGAAAGCCGCCGTCGAACGAACCTTCAACTGGATCCGCCCAGAGGACCAGCCGGTTTAGCAACCCTTTGCGCGACCCCCGAAGAGCGTCAACCGAGATGTTCTCGACAAACGCTTGATACATGGCCTGCCTAGCGTCCTGAGCTCATCACGAACACCTACTCGGGAGGCAGAAGACTCATGTTTTCAGTAGGCAGAATGATCGCCGTCACAGCGCTGGGCGTCAGCACCGCCGGATTCGCCCCGGTCGCGGCTCACGCGGCGCCGCAGGCGAACTTTGTGGTCACGCACATCACGTGTCATCAGCAGGAGGACTTCAACGGCGCGGACGACGCGTATCTGGTCGTGGGTGGGCGAACGATCTACGGGCCGGTGCAGTTCACCAGCGGCGACAGCAAGGACACCGCGACCGCGGCCTTCGGGTCCGGGCAGGTGTTGACGCTGATGGAGGCCGACTGGCCGGATGCCGACGACAACCTCGGGGCGCACCGGATCGACCACGCCGGCGACTACCAGTACACCGACGACGGCGCCCACTACACCGTCACGGTCGCCAACGGCTGAGGTTAGGGCTTCCAGATGTGGACTGGGCGGTCGTAGAGCACGGTGAAGCCGATACGTTCCAGGTTGGCGAGAGAGACGAGTTGTGCTCTCCCGGCGCAGGCTTCCCGGTCTCCGCGGTCGCCCAGCGGCATCCGGCAGCGGAGCCCTGAACCAGGGACCAGATCATCTCCGCCTCGGCACGCTCGACGCGCTCGGTCAGCTCCATGCCCACGACCCTATTGCCGTGGACAACTTGATAATCGGGTCAGGCCGGCGACACGATATCGGGCGCCTCCAGGCGGACCTTGTCGGCCGACTCGTCGTCGGGCTGGTCCTGCGAGTCGCGCTCGGACTGGACCCGCTGCAGGTAGAAGGAGACCTCACGCTCGATGGTCTTCTCGTCCCAGCCCAGGATCGGAGCCACCAGCCGGGCAGCGGCCTCGGCAGCGCCGACTCCGCGGTCCCAGACCTCGATCGAGATCCGTGTCCGGCGGGCGAGGATGTCGTCCAGGTGCCGCGCGCCTTCGGCCTTGGCGCCGTACACGACCTCGGCCTTCAGGTAGTCCTGCGTGCCAGGCAACTGCTCACCGAGCGACGGATCCTCCTCTACCAACGCGAGCACCTCGTCGATCAGAGCGCCGTACCGGTTCAGCAGGTGCTCGATCCGGGCGACGTGCAGGCCGGAGCGCTGCGCGATCAGATGCCGCTGGTTCCACATCGCCTGGTAGCCGTCGGCGCCGACCAGCGGGATGTTCTTGGTGACGCAGCGCGGCACCCGCCCGTCGAGCGCGTTCGCGACCGCGTCGATCGCGTCCTTGGCCATCACCCGGTACGTCGTGTACTTGCCACCGGCAACGACTACGAGTCCGGGCGCGGCGTGCGCGACGACATGCTCGCGGGACAGCTTCGACGTACTCTCCGACTCACCCGCCAGCAGCGGCCGGAGTCCGGCGTACACGCCCTCGACGTCCTCGCGGGTCAGCGGGGTCGTGAGGACGGCGTTCACGTGGTCGAGCAGGTACTCGATGTCCTTGCTCGTCGCGGCCGGGTGGGCCTTGTCCAGGTGCCAGTCGGTGTCCGTCGTACCGATCAGCCAGTGCCGGCCCCACGGGATGATGAACAGCACGGACTTCTCGGTCCGCAGGATCATCCCGGTGCTGGACTGGATCCGGTCCTTCGGGACGACGAGGTGGATGCCCTTCGAGGCGCGGACGTGGTACTGACCACGCTCCCCCACCATCGCCTGGGTGTCGTCGGTCCACACACCGGTCGCGTTCACGACCTGCTTGGCCCGCACCTCGAACTCGCGGCCGCTCTCCAGGTCCTTCGCCTGCACACCGGTGACCCGCTCACCCTGACGCAGGAAGCCGGTGACCTTGACCCGGTTCGCGACATGAGCGCCGTACGACGCTGCCGTGCGCGCGAGCTCCATCGTGTGCCGGGCGTCGTCGACCTGGGCGTCGTAGTACTGCAGTGCGCCGACGAGTGCGGACTTCTTCAGCGACGGCACCAGCCGCATCGCGCCGCGACGGGTGAGGTGCTTGTGCAGCGGCAGCCCGGCCCCGAGCCCCGAGCTGACAGCCATCCCGTCGTACAGCGCGACACCGGCGCCGGCGTAGAACCGCTCCCACCAGCGGTGCTGGAGCGGGTAGAGGAACGGCACCGGCTTGACCAGGTGCGGTGCCAGGCGTTGCAGGAGCAGACCGCGCTCCTGCAACGCCTCGTGCACGAGTCGGAAGTCGAGCATCTCCAGGTAGCGCAGGCCACCGTGGATCAGTTTGCTGGACCGGCTGGAGGTGCCGCTGGCGAAGTCACGCGCCTCCAGCAGTCCGGTGGTGAGACCACGGGTCGCGGCGTCCAGGGCCGAACCGGTCCCGACCACCCCGCCACCGATCACCAGGACGTCCAGTTCCCGCCCGTCGGCCATGGCGTCGATCGCTTCGGCCCTGAATTGCGGTGACAGTGCCACTACGCCCACTGTGCTGTCCTTCCGAGTTCGTTGTAGTACTGCAGGTCAGTCGACGTCGACCCAGTCGAGCGTCCGCTTGACCGCCTTCTGCCAGCCCGCGTACCCCTCGGCACGCTGCTCGTCGGACCACTGCGGCTCCCACCGCTTGTCCTCGTTCCAGTTCTGCACGAGCTCTTCCTTGTTCTTCCAGAACCCGACCGCCAGACCGGCCGCGTAGGCCGCCCCGAGCGCGGTGGTCTCCGCGACGACCGGCTTGCTCACCGGAACGCCGAGGATGTCGGCCTGCATCTGCATGGCCAGCTCGTTCGCCGTCACACCGCCGTCCACCTTCAGCACGTCCAGGGTCACGCCGGAGTCCTTCTCCATCGCGTCCGACACGTCCTTGCTCTGGTAGCAGATCGCTTCCAGTGTCGCGCGCGCCAGGTGGGCGTTGGTGTTGAAGCGCGACAGTCCGACGATCGCACCCCTGGCGTCGGATCGCCAGTACGGCGCGAACAGGCCGGAGAACGCGGGCACGAAGTACACGCCACCGTTGTCCGGGACCGTCCGGGCCAGCGTCTCGATCTCGCTCGCCCCGGAGATGATGCCGAGCTGGTCACGCAGCCACTGCACCGCGGACCCGGTCACCGCGATCGAGCCCTCCAGCGCGTAGACCGGAGCCTCGTCGCCGAACTTGTAGCACATCGTGCTGAGCAGACCGGCCTTCGACCGGACCAGCTCGGTGCCCGTGTTCAGCAGCATGAAGTTGCCGGTGCCGTAGGTGTTCTTCGCCTCGCCCGGGTTGAAGCAGACCTGGCCGACGGTCGCGGCCTGCTGGTCGCCGAGGTCACCGGTCAGCGGTACGACGCCACCCACCGGGCCGTTGACCAGCGTTTCGCCGTACTTGTTCGGGTCCGACGACGGCCGGATCTCCGGCAGCATCTGCCGCGGGATGTTGAAGAAGCTGATCAGCTCGTCGTCCCAGTCGAGGGTCTCGAGGTTCATCAGCATGGTCCGGCTCGCGTTCGTCACGTCGGTGACGTGCACGCCGCCTTCGGTACCGCCGGTGAGGTTCCACAGCAGCCAGGTGTCGGTGTTGCCGAAGACCGCGTCACCGGCCTCGGCGGCCGCGCGGACGCCGTCGACGTTCTCCAGGATCCACTGCACCTTGCCGGCCGAGAAGTACGTCGCCGGCGGCAGGCCCGCCTTCTGCCGGATCACGTCGCCCTTGCCCTCGCGATCCAGCGCGGAGGCGATCCGGTCGGTCCGGGTGTCCTGCCAGACGATCGCGTTGTAGTACGGCCGCCCGGTCTTGCGGTTCCAGACCACCGCGGTCTCGCGCTGGTTGGTGATGCCGAGCGCCGCCAGGTCGCTGGCATGCAGGTTGTTCGCGTTCAGCGCGGTGCGGATCACCGAGCTGGTCCGCTCCCAGATCTCCACCGGGTTGTGCTCGACCCAGCCGGCCTGCGGCAGGATCTGCTCGTGCTCGAGCTGGTGCTTGCCCACCTCGTTGCCGGAGTGGTCGAAGATCATGAACCGGGTGCTCGTGGTTCCCTGGTCCACGGAACCGACGAAGTCAGCCATGGAAAGTCCTCTCCTCACAGTCGCTGCGGGTCATGCGGTCTTCTCCTCGGGGATGCGTCCGGGCTCTTCGTCCCCGTCCGCGATCGGCAGGTTGCGTCCGACCAGCAGGTCGTACAGGAACGCTCCCACCAACGCACCGATGATCGGTGCCACGATAGGCACCCAGAAATAGACATCCCCGAACTGATCCTTGAACGCTCCCCCGTACCCGGTGAAGAACGAGGCCAGTCGCGGCCCGAAGTCACGCGCGGGGTTGATCGCGTAGCCCGCGTCGGTGCCCCACGCCATCCCGATCCCGACGATGAGCAGGCCGACGATGAACGGTGCGAGGTTCGCCGCCGGGGCGGTGTTGCGCAGGTCGGTGATGGCCAGGATGACCATCATCAGGATCGCCGTACCGATGATCTGGTCCCGGAAGGCGCCCCACAGGTGGACGCCCAGGTCCATGCTGCCGTTGCCCGGCAGGGTCGAGAAGATGCCCTGGGTCTTGATCGTGTGGCCCGGGTCGACGTGGCCGATCGCCTCGGTGTAGTTCCAGCGAACTACGAGCGCCGCCAGGAACGCTCCGAGGAACTGTGCCACCGAGTACGGCAGCACTTTGCGCCAGCTGAACCCACGGAACGTCGCCAGCGCGATCGTCACCGCCGGATTCAGGTGCGCGCCGGTCATCCGGCCCGCCACGTAGATGCCCAGCGTGACACCGATGCCCCATGCCCAGGCGATCGAATCGTGATCGCCGATCCCCCCTGCCACCACCTGCGCCACCACACCGCAGCCGAACAGGATCAGGATGAACGTGCCCGCGAGCTCCGCGGAACACTCCCCCAGAAGGGTCTTCGCCTTGACCGCTTCGGTCGTAGCCATAGTGACCGGCCTCCCTTCCCTCAGAACGCAGCCGTGACGACCACGGCTGGCTGGAATCTAAGAGCCATCGCAAGGCGGCACAACGCTCATCGTTCGACATTGTCGAACGCTCCCCCGCCGCCACACCACTGCGACACCCGGTGAGTTCACACTACGACTTTTGGTACACCTGACGGTGATCCGCACGGGGTCGTCCAGCCCGGGGAGAACTGACATGTGCCAACCAGTTGGGGTGGGCGGGCGTCTGCCGAAGGGGAGTTCATGACTTCAGGAGGGGTCTGATGGGTGTGTCGCTGCTCGGAGGCTGGTTTCCGGTGGTGCTCGACGTGGTTGCGGCCTGTGCGCTGCTCGTCGCGGTCGGGTGGCGGGATCGGCGTTGGCGGTTGCGGGCGGTGCCGCTGGTGCTGGGCGGGGCGGCGGTCGGGGCGCTGATTGCGGCGTACCCGGGGGCGAAGCTGCTCGGGATCACCGATCCGTTGCCGTTTCAGGTGTGGCTGTGGTTCGGGTTTGGTTTGGCGGCCATCATCGTGCTGGCGGCGGGCTGGCGGAGCGCGCGGTGGTGACGGCGGGGTACGGCGGTCGTCGCCATCGCACTGGCGGCCGTGGTGTGCGCGAACTCGATCAACCAGTTCGTCGGGTACTACCCGACCATCGACTCCGCCGTGAACGACCTGACCCACGCACCCCTCCCCGGCCAGGTCTCGGTCGCAGGGTTGGCGCACACGAGCCGTACGACGAAGCTCCCGCGTACCGGGCGGATCGTCGCAGTGAACATCCCAGCCACGTACAGCGGGTTCAAGCACCGGCAGGAGCTGGTCTACCTGCCGCCGATCTGGTTCCGCGCCGAGCATCGACCCGCGCTACCCGTGGTAGAGCTGATCGGTGGTGAGCGTGGCGGCCCGGCTGACTGGGTCCGGCTCGGGAACGCCGTACAGGTCTCGGACGCGTATGCCCATCGGCACCACGGCCTCGCGCCGATCCTGGTCTTCACCGACGCGACCTCGAACTTCAACAACGACACCGAGTGCGTGAACGGCCCCCGCGGCAACGCCACCGACCACCTCGATCAGGACATCCCGCACTACGTCGAGCAGACGTTCGGCGCGTCGGCCGACCCGAGGCAGTGGGCGGTCGCCGGATTCTCGATGGGCGGCACCTGCGCCCTCGACCTCGTGGTCGAGCACCCGACGGTCTTCACCCACTTCATCGACATCTCCGGCGACCTGGCGCCGTACACCGGCGACGCGGCCCAGTCCCTGCACGACCTGTACGGCGGCAACGTCGCGGCCGAGCACGCCAACGAACCGCTCCTGGTGATGCATGCCCACGGCCCCTATCAGGGCGTGAACGGCCTGTTCCTCACCAGCTCCGCCGAACTCACCCACCAACGCGAAGCCGCGCAGCTGTCGAAGGCCGCGGCCAAGGTGGGCATCTGGTCACGAGTTCAGGTCTCGAACGGCACCCATGTGTGGCAGTTCGCCGGTCCGGCGTTCGCGAATGCCTATCCTTGGCTGGTCAGCCAGCTCGCCCCACCCCACCACAGGCATACGTGAGACCCAGACTCCTCAATCTCGTCATCGCCTTCGCACTGCTGTTCTTCGGCGCCGCCGGCGACAGCGCGCCACAACCACTGGTCACCCCTTCGGGTCAGCTCAGCGTGGTCGCCCTCGGCGACTCCGTCACGTCCGGCTACCACTGCTACTGCCGAGCCTTCCCTGCCTTGTACGGCGACCTCCTGCAGCAACGGACCGGGACCGGCGTGACCGTCCACAACCTCGGTCGCCCCGGCCTCGACTCCAGTGGACTGCTCGAGGAGGTCGATGACGACAACTCGCTGACGGCTCGCGCGACCGCCGCGGCAGACGTCGTACTAATCACCATCGGCGCGAACGACTTCGTGGATCACGAGAAGGACATCACCTCGGGCCGCTGCACCACCGAATGCGTCACCACGGAACTGTCCGGCCTCACCACCAACCTGCAGCGCATCCTGCAGCGAATCCGGGCCTTCCGACCGGCCGATCCGCCGACGGTCTTGATCACGGATTACTGGAACGTCTTCAAAGACGGTGCGGTCGCCCGCGGGCTCTATCCGCCGGCCGGTGTGGAGGCATCCCAGCAGCTCACGCTCGTGGTCAACCAGCTGATCAAGTCAGCCGCCACCGACGACGGATCGGTCTTCGTCGACCTCTACGCCCCGTTCGAAGCCCAGGACGACACGTCCATCCTGGCCTCCGACGGCGACCACCCGAACGCCGCCGGCCACGCCCTGATCGCCAACCTCATCGCCGCCAACGCCCCAACCGCCATCACCATCCACCAAGGACCGTGAAGCGATCTCGGTTCAGCTGGTGGCCGCCGGGGTGGCTGTCTTCGCGGCGGGCTGGTTCTCCGGGAAGTGGCACGCCGTCTGGTGACCCGGCGCGAGCTCGATCAGCGGTGGCTCTTGCGTCTTGCAGATGTCCTGGGCCTTCCAGCAGCGGGTGTGGAAGCGGCAGGCCGGGGGCGGGTTGATCGGGCTGGGGACGTCGCCCTGGAGGCGGATGCGCTCCTGCTTGCCCTTGCGTTTGGTGTCGGGCACCGGGACGGCCGACAGCAGCGCGACCGTGTACGGGTGCATCGGCTTCTCGTAGAGGCTGACCCGGTCGGCCAGCTCGACGATCTTGCCCAGGTACATGACCGCGACCCGGTCCGAGACATGCCGTACGACGGACAGGTCGTGCGCGATCATCACGTACGTCAGGTCGAACTCGTTCTGCAGGTCTTCCAGCAGGTTCACGACCTGGGCCTGGATCGACACGTCCAGCGCCGACACCGGCTCGTCGGCCACGATCAGCTTCGGGCGGAGGGCGAGCGTACGGGCGATGCCGATGCGCTGCCGCTGACCGCCGGAAAACTCGTGCGGGTAGCGGTTGTAATGCTCCGGGCTCAGACCGACCAGCTCGAGCAACTCCTGCACGGCCTTCTTCACGCCGTGCTCGGTCTTCACGTTCTGCAGCCGGAACGGCGCACCGACGATCTTGCCGACGGTGTGCCGCGGGTTCAGCGAACCGTACGGGTCCTGGAAGATCATCTGCACGTCGCGGCGCAGCGGGCGCATCTTGCCCTCGCTCACGTGGCTGATGTCACGGCCCTCGAAGACGATCTCGCCTGCGGTCGGCTCCAGCAGCCGGGTCAGCAGCCGTCCCGTCGTGGTCTTGCCACAGCCCGACTCCCCCACCAGCGACAGCGTCTCGCCGCGGGTCACGCTGAAGGTCAGCCCGTCGACCGCCTGGACGGCGCCGGTCTGGCGCTGTAGCAGACCCTTGCGGATCGGGAAATGCTTCACCAGGCCCTTGACCGACAGGATCTCCTCACCGAGGGCGGGCGCCTGTACGCCTGGGACGGCGGCTGGATCGATTTGTTCAGTGCTCACAGTCGTCGTCCCGTTCACAGCTTCGGCTTGATGTCGGTCTCCCACGCGTGCTGGCGATTCTGCGGGGAGAGGTGGCAAGCGACCATGTGGCCGTTGCCGATGTCCAGGAGCTCGGGCCGCTCCGTCTCGCTCAGCCCGCCGTTCAGGTGCGCGTAGTTGCAGCGCGGGTTGAACGCGCAGCCCGTCGGCACATTGATCAGGCTGGGTGGTGTGCCCTTGATCGGGATCAGCCGCTCGGTCCGTTCGCGGTCGATCCGCGGCATCGAACCGAGCAGACCCCACGTGTACGGGTGCTGCGGCCGGTCGAAGATGTCCTCGGCGGTGCCGTACTCGATCGCGCGACCGGCGTACATCACCTGGATGTCGTCGGCCAGCTCGGCGACCACACCGAGGTCGTGGGTGATGATGATGACGGCGGAGTTGAACTCGCGCTGCAGGTCCCGGATCAGGTCCAGGATCTGCGCCTGCACGGTCACGTCGAGCGCGGTCGTCGGCTCGTCGGCGATCAGCAGGTCGGGGTCGCAGGACAGCGCCATCGCGATCATCGCGCGCTGCCGCATGCCACCGGAGAACTCGTGCGGGTACGCGTCCACCCGCCGGTCGGGCTGCGGGATGCCGACCCGGTCGAGCATGTCGATCGCGTGCTTGCGCGCGACCTGCTTGCTGACCTGGTTGTGCACCCGGTAGGCCTCGATGATCTGGTTGCCGACCGTGTAGAACGGGTGCATCGCCGACAGCGGGTCCTGGAAGATCATCGCCATCCGCTTGCCTCGCAGCAACCGGACCTCTTCGCGGGTCGACGAGACCAGATCCTGTCCGTCCAGGAAGATCTCGCCGCTGATCTTGGCCACGCCCGGCGGGTGCAGACCCATGATCGACAAGCTGGTGACGCTCTTGCCGGAGCCGGACTCGCCCACGATCCCGAGGGTCTTGCCGCGCTCGAGCTTGAACGAGATCCCGTCGACGGACTTCACCACGCCGTCGTCGGTCGGGAAGTGCACCTTGAGATCACGAACGTCGAGGAACGCCTCACCCCGCGGGATGCGCTGGACGGGCTCTTCGACGCTGTCTTGGGGTTCGGTCACGAGATCCGCACTCTCGGGTCGACGACGGCGTACAGGAGATCGACGACCAGGTTCGCCAGCACGATGAAGAACGCGGCGACCAGCGTCACTCCGAGCACCTTCGGCAGGTCGTTGGCCTGCAGCGCGATGACGGCGTACTGGCCGATGCCCGGCAGCGAGAACGTCGTCTCGGTCAGGATCGCGCCACCCATCAGGAGACCCAGGTCGAGACCGAAGATGGTCAGGATCGGGGTCAGCGCGGACCGGAGGCCGTGCTTGATCACCACGGTCCGCTCCGGCAGCCCCTTGGCCCGGGCGGTCCGGACGAAGTCCTCGTTCATCGTCTCGAGCATGCCGGCCCGGGTCAGTCGTGCGTACGCGGCGGCGTACAGGAACGCGAGGGTGACCCACGGAAGGATCAGGTCGTAGGCCCACCAGATCGGGTTGGTCTCGTCCAGTGGATTGGTGCCGCCCTGCACGGTCCAGCCGAGGCCGTAGCTGAAGATCGACAGCGACAGCAGACCGGTGAAGAAGATCGGTAGCGAGACACCGGCCAGCGCCACCGACATGAGTGATCGGTCCAGGACCGACCCACGTCTGAGCGCCGAAACGATGCCGGTCCCGACCCCGGTGATGAGCCAGATGAACGCGGCGCCGCCGGCCAGCGACGCGGTCACCGGTATTCGGGCGACCAGGTCCGGCCAGACCGGCTGCTGGGTCAGGAACGAGTACCCGAAGCACGGCGCCGGGCAGTGCTCGACGGCCGGCCCGTAGTTGTAGTCCTGACCGACGACCAGGCCCTTCACGAAGCGGCCGTACTGCACGTACAGAGGATCGGTGAAACCGAGTCTCACCGCGGTCTCGTGGATCTGTGCCGCACCCGCGCTCTTGCCGACGTAGCGAGACGCCAGGTCGTCGGCGGTCGCACCGCCGAGCTTGGGCACCAGGAAGAAGATCGAGAACGTGACGGCGGTGACGATGAACAGCAGGATCACTGCACCTATCAACCGGCGGACCAGATATGCGAACACCGCGCTCGGCCTGGTGGCCGGTGATCATCGCTGATCACCGGCCACCGTCAGCCTTCACCTACCTCTGCTGGCGAAATGATGGTCGGTCAGGACAACGGCGACTACTTCTTCGCGAGACCGATCGCCGCGTAGTCGTACATGTTCTGACCGTCGTTGGTGAACACATTGGCCAGCGTGTCCGGACGGTACAGCAGGCCCTTGGCCCAGATGCCCGGCAGTGCTCCGGCCTGCTCCATGACCTTCTTGTCCACGTCGACCCACAGCTTGTTGCGGGCGGCCTCGTCGGTCGTCGACATGGCCTGGTCGACCAGCTTGTCGACCTCGGGGATCCGGATACCGAGGTTGGTGTTACCACCGGTGTCGCGGATGGTCCGGCTGTCGACGATCTGGCTCAGGAAGCCGAAGCCGTCCGACCAGTCCGCACCCCAGCTGTAGACGATCAGGCCGAGCTTGTTCGCCTTGGCGAAGTCCGGCTTGCCGGCGTACAGCTTGGTGTAGTCACCGGTCGGGTAGGGCTTGGTGGTGAGGATGATGCCGGCCTTCTTCAGCGACTGCTGCAGGGTCTCGGCGACCGCCTTCTCCTTGGCCCGGTCCGCACGGTAGGTGATGTTCACCGCGAAGCCGTTCGGCTGACCACACTGCTGCAGCTCGGCCTTGGCCTTGTCGACGTTACCGTTCTTGTCCTGCTCGAACCCGTAGTCGTCGAACTTCTCCGCGCCGGTGACCAGCGGCGGCATCAGGTTCGTCGCGATGTCACCACCGATCGGACCACCGTAGGCACGCTGGTAGCCCTCGTGGTCCGCGGCGTAGAGCACGGCCTTGCGGCAGTGGATGTTGTCCAGCGGCGGGACCTGGCTGTTCAGGACCGTGAAGTTCAGCCGCGGCGCCGGCACGTTGTCGGCGTGCGCCTTGAGCTTCGGGTCGGCCAGGATCTTCGCCTGGGTCTCCGGCTGCACGCCGGTACCGGCGATGTCGACGTCGAGGTCGCCGGCGATCAGCCGGTTGTCGATGTCGGTGCCCTCGACGTTGAACGCGACCGTGATCTTGTCCGGCAGCGCCTTACGGCCCGAGTCCGGGTCGGTCGAGGCGTCGTACTGGTCGTTGCGGATCAGGCTCATGCCCGTGTTCGCGTTGTAGCTCTCGAACTTGTACGGGCCGGTCGAGATCGGGTGCTCCTTGTACTTCGCACCGGTGTCCTTGGCCTGCGGCACCGGAGCCGTCGACGGCAGCTGCGCGAAGTAGTCGAAGCTCGCGAACGGCTTCTTCAGGTGGAAGACGATGGTCTGGTCGTCCGGCGTCTCGATCGCCTTCGCGACACCCGCCAGCGTCTTGTCCTTGTAGACGCTGTAGCCCGCCGGCACGTCCAGCAGGAAGTCGTTGAAGTACGTCGGGCCGTTCGGCAGCGTCGCCTTGTCGAGCGAGCGGGCGACGGCGTACTTGACGTCCTTCGAGGTGACCTCGGTGCCGTCCTCGAACTTCACGCCCTTGCGGATCTTGTAGGTCCAGGTCTTGGCACCGTCACTCGGTACGCCGGGAGCCTCGGCCAGGTCCGGGACCGGCTTCGCGCCCTCGGCGCCCGGAGCCGCCTTGAACGTCATCAGCGGCCGGACGTAGTTGCGCACCAGGTTCCAGGACAGGCCGTAGTAGGTGTCACCCGGGTCCGTGGAGTCCCACAGCTGGGTGATCGCCATCCGCAGCGTGCCACCCTTGGCGTCACTCGGGTTGAACACCTTGCCGACCGCGGCGTTGTACTCCGCGGTGGTGGCTCCGGCCGAGCTGCCGGATCCACCGGACGTGGCCTTGGGTCCCCCACAAGCGACCAGGCTCAAGGCGACGGCCGCACCGACGGCGGTCGCCGTCCTCATGCGATTCCATCTCATCTGTTGTTGCACCCCTTTTTTCGTGAGAGCTGTGGCATCCCATCGCTCCCTGGTTGGAGAGAAGTCCTATCGCGACCGCGGGTCCAGCGCGTCGCGCAATCCGTCGCCGAACAGGTTGAAGGCCAGCACCGTGATGAAGATGGCCAGGCCGGGCGGAACCATGTACATCGGGTCGACCGCGTACCACTTCGCGGCGATCGACAGCATGTCTCCCCAGCTGGCCGTCGGCGGCCGGACGCCGACACCCAGGTAGGACAGACCGGCCTCGAAGAGGACGTTCGTCGGGATCAGCAGCGTCGCGTAGACCAGGATCGGCGCGATCAGGTTCGGCAGCAGCTCGGTGAACAGGATGTACGGGCGCCGCGCGCCGAGGCTGCGGGCCGCGTCGATGAACTCACGCTCCCGCAGCGACAGCGTCTGGCCGCGAATGATCCGGCCGATGTAGGGCCAGCTGAAGAATCCGATGATGAAGACGATCAGCGCGACCCGCAGCGCGTCGCCGCTGAGACCCAGCAGCGAGTCCGGCAGCGCGCCGACCAGCGCCAGCGCGAACAGCACCAGCGGGAACGCCAGGAAGATGTCCATCAACCGGCTGATCAGCGTGTCCACCCAGCCACCGAAGTAGCCGGCCACGATGCCCATCACGACGCCGATCACCACCGACAGCAGCGTGGCCAGGAACGCGATCAGCAGCGAGATCCTGGCGCCGTACACGACCCGGGCGAAGATGTCGCGGCCGTTCACCGGCTCGACGCCGAAGGGGTGGTCCCAGCTGACCCCACCGAGCCGGCCGATCGGGGTCTGCAGTGAGGCGTCGACCAGATCCTGGTGGAAGTCGTTCGGGGTGACGCCGACGAGCTTGCAGATCAGCGGCGCGAAGACCGCCACCACGATCAGGAAGACCACGAAGATGCCACCGGCGATCGCGACCTTGTCCCGCTTGAGGCGCATCCAGGAGATCTGCCACAGGGACCGGCCCTCGATCTTGCCGGCGCCCTCGAGGATCGCCTCGGGCTTGGCCGCCGATGCCCCGGGCTCGACCTCGAGTGGAGAGCTCACGCGATGGGTACCCCTGCCTCGTTCGGATGAACCGGTACTGAATCCGGTATGGCTGCGGCCTTAACCTGCCGTCATTACTGCCCGGAGTCAAACGCCAAAAGTGCTGCGTTGCCCGATCGTGATCGGCAAGAAATCGTCCCGTATCGTGGACTTTCCGCAGTAAACCACGCAGTCGTACCCACGGTCGCGAGGACCTCGCCAACCGTTACTGCCATGGCATCTTTGTGTCAGCCCCGGCAGGCTCGAGGGTGCTCGAAGGTCTCGAAATGTCACATTCTCAGGCCGGACAGATGCAGGAACGACAGCGGGTCGATCGCCGCCGAGACATTCTCCACATCCTTGCCCGCGACCACCGTGAGGTGGCCCTGCCAGGTCGGGATCACTGGCGCGTCCTGGGCGAGCACTCCCTGTAGCTGCCGGACCAGATCGTCGCGCCGCAGCCCGTTCTGCTCGGTGGTCTCCTGCTGCAGCAACGTGACCGCGGCAGTCGACTTGTAACCGTTCTGGAACGCGCCACCGGCCATGACGAACGGCGCCAGATAGTCCTCCGCGTCGGGGTACTCCGGGATCCACCCGCCCTGGAAGAGGTCGTACGCCCCGGCCTTCGCCAGCTGCTGGTACTGCGGCCACTCCGCACTGCGCAACGTGACCCGGAACAGCCCGGACGCTTCAAGCTGTCGCTTGAGCTCGAGCACCTCGGCCTTCGCCCCGGTACCGAACTGCGTCGGCGTCCAGCCAACAGTCAGCGGAACCGGCGTGACGATCCCAGCGTCCTTCAGCATCGCTGCCGCGGCCACCTTGCTCGGCTGCTTGTACTCGGTCCGGAACGCGTCGGTCTGTCCACCGAACCCGGGCGGTACGACGGAGTACAGCGGCGTCACGTGGTCGCCGTACGCGACCTTCGCAATGGCCGGACGGTCGATCAGCTGCGCGACAGCCCGTCGTACGGCGAGCTTGCGCGCGGTCGGCGAGGACTTCAGCTGGAAGGAGAAGAACCGGATCTCGGCGTACCCCGACTCGACCACCTGGACCTGGTCGGACTTGCGCAGCTTGTCCAGCAGGTTCGGACCGAAGCCGTGGAAGGCGAGGTCGGCCTTACCGGTGCTGATCGCCTGATACAGCGCGGTCGAGTCCTTCAGCAGGCTGATCTGGACGCCGTCGTTCTGCGCGCCCCGCGAGCCCTTGTACGCCGGGAACTTCGCCAGCGTGATCTCGACACCCGGCTTGTACGTCGACAGCTGGTACGGGCCACTGCCTATCGCCTTGTTGGTGAGCAGCTTGTTCGCCGGGTAGGACTCCTCGTCGACGATCGAGGTCGGCGTCGTGGTCAGCAGATACGGCAGCCGCGCGTCCGGAGTCTTCAGGTTGAACACTGCAGTGAGCTCGTCCGGCGTACTGACCGAGGTCAGCGTGGAGAACAGTGGCGCCAGGCCGCCCGGAGTCTTCAGCCGGCGCATGCGGTCGATGCTGAACTTCACGTCCGACGAGGTCAGCTGGTGACCGTTCGGGAACGTCAGCCCGTCCTTCAAGCTGCAGGTGTACGTCGTCGGTGAGTCGAACTGACAGTCCGCGGCGTCCGGCACGGGAGTCGGCTTGCCCGGCAGGATCGTCAGCAGGGTCTGGAAGAGATTCGCCTGCACCGTCCGCGAGCCCACGTCGTACGAACCGGCTGGATCCAAGGACGTGATCCGGTCCGCGGTCGCGAGCCGCACCACCATCAGCTTCGGGGCCGGATCACCCTGGTGGGGTGCGTTGTCGTCCGGCTGACCGCAGGAGGCCAGCGCGAGAGCCAGGGCGCCCACGAGTGCCACCCGTTGCGCAACCGCCGCAATCCGGCGCACCCACTCCATCACGTTCTCACCTTCCCCGGCCCGTTACCCCATCAACGCCCTGCAGGGGCACAGGTGACGGTAGCTCCTCAATGGAGCAGAGCGCGCAGGGACTCCGGGGTCAGCGGCTCCAGCGACTTGACCACGAGTCTGCGCGGCGCGTCCGGAATCGTCACCCACTGAGGTACGGCGACGACGTACGCGCCGGCCGCCGTACCCGCTTCGGTGCCCGTCACGGAGTCCTCGATCACCACGCATTGAGCCGGATCCACGCCGAGCTTCGCGGCCGCGGTCAGGTACGGCTCCGGGTTCGGCTTGCCCAACGTCACCTCGTCACCCGCGACCACCACGTCGAACGGATCCGGCGGCAGATGGCTGAGCACGGCGTCGATCATCACCCGGTACGACGCCGACACCAGCCCGCACGGGATGTCCTCCTTGCGCAGCGCCTGGAGGAGCTCGAGCGCACCCGGCTGGAAGGTCACCTCCGTGCGCAGCGCCTCGACCACCTCGGAGAACATCCGGTCGGCCAGCTCGTCGGCCGTGATCGCACCGGCCGGGATCCGCGACATCCAGACCAGCACGGCGTCCCGCAGGTCGCTCCCGATCAGGTCGACGCAGTCCTGGACCGTCCAGGTCGCGCCGAGCTCAGGCAGCAGCCGCAACTGCACGTCCGCCCAGACCTTCTCGGAGTCGACCAACGTCCCGTCCATGTCCCACAGCACCGCTTGCAGGGGTGGCAACTCCAGCTCCTCCGTGAGTCCGCGTCGTACGCTTCACCTCATTTTCCCGTGCCACCCCAGGTCCGGACCAACCGGGTCTCACCTGGGGTTCGGCCGACACGTTCCGCTCGCGGTGAAACGCGGGCATGGTCAGCGCGGGAGCACGTAGGCTGGCAGTCCGGTTTCCGGCACCCTGCTGCCGGTTGATGGCTACGAGACGACAGGGGGCCTGCGAGTGGTTGACCTCGCGAACCTGAGGGACCCGGTCGTGATCGCCGCGTTCGAGGGCTGGAACGACGCGGCCGAGGCGGCCACCGGAGCGGTTGACCACCTGGTCGACGAATGGGACGCCGAGCTCGTCCTCGCGATCGACCCCGAGGACTACTACGACTTCCAGGTGAACCGTCCGACGGTCGGTTTCGACGAGGACGGCGTACGACGGCTGACCTGGCCGACGACCCGGGTGTACGTCGCCCGGCCGGAAGACAGCGACCGCGACGTACTCCTGATCCGCGGCATCGAGCCGAACATGCGCTGGCGCGGTTTCTGCCGGGAGCTGCTCGAGGTCGTCGACGAGTCGAACGCGCAGATCGTCGTCGTACTCGGTGCACTGCTGGCGGACTCGCCGCACACTCGTCCGATCCCGGTCTCGGCCAGCTCGTCGGACCCTGAGCTCACCACGGCCTGGAGCCTGGAAGAGTCGACGTACGAAGGACCGACCGGCATCACCGGCGTCTTCGCAGACCTCTGCGCAACCCTGGGCATCCCGTCGGTGTCGATCTGGTCGGCAATCCCCCACTACATCGCCGGCACCCCGTGCCCGAAGGCGTCCCTCGCCCTCCTCGGCAAGGTCGAGGCACTGCTCGACATCCCCATCCCCGACGGCGACCTCCCCGAGTTGGCCCGAGCCTGGCAACGCGGCGCCGACGAACTCAGCGAAGAGGACCCCGAGGTCGCCGAGTACGTCCACTCCCTGGAAGAGCAGCGAGACACCACCGACCTCCCCGAAGCCACCGGCGAAGCAATAGCCGCGGAGTTCGAGCGCTACTTACGCCGCCGCAACAAGAACCACCCCAGCGACTAACCCCGCCTGATCCCCCAAGGACACCGCGCCGCGGCGGGTGGTCCTTGCCGCCTGCGGCGGGGGGGCGAATTGCTGTTCCGCCGCTCAGGTGGCCTGCGCGACGGGGGTGTGGTGGCGCGGTCTCCGGGCTGCGTGATCGTGCTAGACGGTATGTGGTGACGTCGTCGTGGTGGCGGGGTTGCGGGCCGGGGCCTCACTCACACAGATTCGTGGGTTACCGAGTAGGGGCTGCCTGC